>CAUJKA010000056.1 GCA_963204965.1 Planctomycetota bacterium
TAGCTCGTTGAGGCAAGAATAAGGCTGAAACATCCGACAAGCGCAGCTCTCACAAGGCGAGTGAGGTAGACCGTCATAATTTTGAATCTTCCTGGTCTGTGTTGATGCGATCGTTGGATTGGCGAAGTAACACCGAGTTAAAGGAGCGAGTCAAGCAGCGATGTCATTCCATTAACGCTCATCTGGTCGTCTGCATTCTAATTCAGTGGCCAGAGATGTGATATGCTAGTTGCAACTGGCTGTGTTCCGCAACTGGCTGTGCTCCATTGGCCGCAGCTCTAACAGGAATGCCTGATCGCTGTGCACATCAACGCGCCATTTGGGGTAGGTAACCGGCGCTCTCGATAGGAATTCAATCGACCATGAATAAACCGACAGCGATACATGCCTTTGGAAATGATGTGCTGGCAGTGCACGATGCTGTTGCATTGGCAGCGATGGCGCAGCGAGGCGATGTATCGTCGCTCGAACTGGTTGAAGCTGCGATCGCCAGGGCCGAAAAAGTCAATCCCGCGCTTCAAGCGATCGAGCTGAAAGACTACCCGCGAGCTCGTCGACAAGCGACTGAGCCGAGCGAAGGAATCTTTGCCGGAGTGCCCTCCTTCATCAAAGACAATACCAACATCGCCCAATGGCCGACTCGACACGGTTCGCGAGCTACGCCATCGACACCTGCCAAAAAGAATGGGACCTTTGCCGAGCAGTTCTTGTCGTTGGGTTTGGTGCTGTTAGGTAAGAGTCGCTTGCCCGAGTTTGGATTCAATTGCACGACGGAGTTTGCAGATGATCCGCCAGCGTGCAATCCTTGGAATACCGACTACTCTTGCGGTGGCAGTTCTGGAGGAGCTGCCGCGCTGGTTGCCGCTGGTGTCGTTCCTGTGGCTCATGCGAACGATGGTGGTGGATCAATTCGCATTCCAGCCGCCTGTTGTGGTTTGGTTGGTCTAAAGCCTTCGCGAAGCCGCTTCGTCACGCATGAGATGGCCAAATCGCTTCCCGTGCAAATCGTGTGTGATGGAATTGTCTCGCGAACCGTCCGCGACACTGCACACTTTGTTGCAGGAGCGGAACGCTTCTGGAGCAACAAGCGGTTGCCAGAGGTTGGTTTAGTTGAGGGTCCTTCGAATCGACGACTTAGAATCGGACTATTGACGGAATCGGTCTCTGATCAACAACAATGTGCTCAAACTCAACAGGCGGTCAACGGCATTGCAGCCTTGTTAGAAAGGGCGGGCCATCAAGTCAGCGAGTATAGTCCTACGCACCTAGATAGCTTCGCAGAGGACTTCGCGAACTATTGGGGATTCCTAGCCTTCATGGCGCGCCGCTTGGGTAAGCTTGAGTTCGGTAGGCAGTTTGATAGCAGCAAGCTAGACAACTTTACGACTGGGCTGGCTAGCTTATTTACTCAACGCTGGCGAAAGACTCCAGCCTCAATTCTGCGATTGAGTCGAACATGGAAGCGATCGGCAACCGTGTTCAAAGAATTTGATGTGGTGCTCTCGCCAGTTGTTGGTCACGTCACTCCCAAGCTTGGTTTTCTCGGACCGAATGTTCCCTTCGATCAGTTGATTGAGCGACTGTATGGCTACGCCAAATACACACCGCTGAACAATGCCGACGGCAGTCCCGCAATTTCGATTCCAGCCGGGCTTTCTGAAGAGGGCCTACCGATCGGAGTTCAACTTGCGAGTAAATACGGCCACGAGCGAACCTTGCTAGAACTTGCTTTCGAAATCGAGCAATTGGCGCCGTGGCCCACGCTGGCCAGTGTCGCGTCTGAATCGGCGGGGTCGTTAGCGGCTTGCGAGCAATAGGAACTGGCGAATCGCTAGCAAACAAGCACTCAAGGGCACTGTTCGCTTTTGGGGGTAACAACGAGCAATGTTAAGATTTTCCGAGGCCGGTTCAAAATGTTCGCAATACTTTGGACTGCAATTCTTTCCTATGAATGGAAATGTAGCCGGTTGCCTGAATTGCTGGTATTCAAGCCCCATCATCTATGCTCGCCGAACCAGCAAAATTCATGTTACTCCCCTCATGAACTAGTGTTGAGCTGTGAGATTTGCTGGAATCGTCCAACAACCGTTGCGGATTGATATCTTAAATCCGCAGCTTGCGAAGTTTGCGAAGCTTCTCATACGCGCGGATCGCCCGAGCTAGATGACTAAGGCTCTTTTCCGATCCACAAACTAGACCAACTTGTTTAGTTTTGCCTGGAACGTTAGGAAGTTCGAAGCGTGAGCCTCTCAGCGAAGCAGTTATACAATCCATTTGCCCGAGGGGTCGGTTCAATTCTCCGGCTCGCGCTCGGAATCGTGTTTGCGTTTGCCGCTGTTTCTGCTGATGCTCAATTGATCGAGCACACGCCACCAATTAGTTTTCCAACTCAAGGCAATTCTGCGCCGAATCAAAATCAGTCTGCCTTTCCAACCACAGGCGAGAGCACTCAACCAACCTATTTGGTCTCCGAGATTTCCGCACCAGTGGAAGAATCTGCTTCAGTGGAAAATGCATTGCCTCCTTCACTCATCGATGGAACCGCGACGGCCCAAAGCTCAGACGGCAGCAAGGCAAGCGGTGCTAAGAAATCTGATGGGGAGAAGAAGGACTCCGACAAGAAAGATGTTGACAAGGAGTTGAAGGAACTCAAGGATCGGCTGAAGAAGTTGGAGGACAAGAACAAAGACGCAGACAAAAAGGCAGCAGAAAAAGCCAAGACCGCTTGGGATGTTAAGTTGGGCGGCCACATACAGATGGACTACATCAATTGGGCAGATACCGATCCCAAAATTGCTGACAGCACTGCGAACAACTACTTCAGTTATCGACGCTTGCGCTTAGTTGCTGATGGTAAGGGCTATGGCGTCTATGACTTCCGTCTTCAGATGACTCTTGAGCCCGGAGATGGACCAGTAACAAACAACTCAACGCCCGATGTCAAAGACGCCTATGTTTCGATTAATGAAGTCCCTATGCTCGGCCGCGTTCGTATCGGTAACTTCTTTGTGCCCTTCAGCTTAGAGCAAGTTACGAACGACACGAACAACATTTTTCTGGAACGTTCCATCCCTTCGCAGGGTATTTTTGCTGTCGATCGAGAAGTCGGGATCGCCGCGTACAACTGCACCGAAGAGCAAGACTTGACTTGGACGACGGGACTCTTCTTCGATAGCCTTAGCGATACCGTGAAGACTCGATTTACGGATCGTCAAGGTTACCGAGTCAGCGGTCGCGGAACCTTTTTACCGATGTACGAGCAAGAAGGTCGCTACTTGGTGCATACCGGTCTTGGCGCTATGTACACCAACGATTCAGACAATATCGTTCGCTTGTTTGCACGACCACAAATTCAAAAAGGCCCAATTCTGATCGATACAGGCAATATCAACGCGGGACACTACCGAACAGGTAATGCCGAGATGGCCGTGGTTTGGGGCCGCCAATCGATTCAAAGCGAAGCGTTCTTATGTCAAATTGATCGCTTTACAGGGCAAAACGTCAATGTAGGCGGTGCTTACGCCCACTACAGTTTCTTTCTGACGGGCGAGAATCGTCAGTTTGAACGCTTTGGACAACACGGCGCTCAGTTTACTCGCAACAAGCCGATTAACAACTTCATGCCCTCTCGAACGGGTTGTGGTTGGGGAGCTTGGGAGTTTAAGACTCGCTGGTCCTATCTAGACTTAACCGATGCTCGTGCGGGCCAGTACAACGATCTCACCGTTGGCTTTAACTGGTATTGGACAGATCGGATGCGTATGATGTTTGATTGGATTCAGCCCTTTACTGACGGTGCGACTCGATTCGGTGCTACCAACTCGGACATCATTGGGATGCGCTTTGATGTGAACTGGTAGCTACTTGCGAAACTGCGAGAGTTCCGAAATCGTATCGCCCCAGTTGCCTTGAAAGCGAATCGCGCGGTCGTCGATGTAGACTAGAGCCGGAGGTTTGTGTTCGCAGATCTCGTCGACTTCGATACGATGTTTGGCGAGCCATGCTGCGATGGCATTGCGACCTTCCACTGTCGCGCAGCGCGCGGAGTGGATCACAACGCGATAGTGTTTTCGCATGAACTCGATGGCGTCTCCCGTACCGTGAATGGGAGGATCAGGGATCGACGTTTCGCCCTGCCAACCGCTGCGGTACGAATGAACGACTCCATCAAAGTCTAAGCAGATTGTCTGGCGTCGAACGAAGATGCCATTCTTCTCACACTGCTCGATGTTAGCTAGTCGCGTAGAGAGAATGCGATCGATGGCATCATGGCCGACCAGCCAGGGACTCTCGGCCCAGTTTTCATCGGTGTAGACTCGCGTGTAGTGATCGTGCGTGTGATGTCGGCCAGGCAATCGCAACCAATCGCCGTAATGATCAAAGCGCGTATTGCCAGGGAAGACCTCGGGAGCAACATCCAGGCCGCGAATTGCAAAATCTGCGACAAGCTTCTTTCCGAACTCATGCACCGACTTGGTGGACATCGGCGATTCAAAATAGACCAAGAGATGGAAGCCGCCTTGACCATTGGAGTCCATTAGCAATGGGTCGAAGCCCTTGTGCACCAACTGTTGATACCAAGATCTCGCGGCTACGAAGTTCCCTTGCGGTGTAACAGAGAGATTTTCAGACTCATGCAGATCGATATCAATTGCCAGCCAGCGCGAGGTGAAATCCGCGCTCGCAGTGTGTATCCCAAGGACTCCTCCAACTTTGGTCGTTCTAAAGTGCTTTTCTAGCGAACTGATATCCAGAAAAACTTTGCCGCGTTCATCACGAAAGGGAGCCGTGATCGCGTGATTTAAGACTCCTCCACGCAATTTGCGATGTTTCATTGGCAGGTAGCGGCCCCAGACATCGGTGCGATTGACCATCACTCGCATGGTCCACTCGGCGAGTTCCCCTGCGCGCGATTGCCACTCTTTCGCCAACCGATCAAAGTACGACATAGATTAAGTCTTAAAGTCAGAACCCTAAACCTATTGGAATTCGTAAGAATTCCTTGTGCCAGAGAAACACTGGCGAATGCGAATTCCACTTGGCTCAACTGCTGGAGGAATTCCCTATCTTGCAAAAATTCAGTTGGATACCAATACGATTGAAGCTGAGCAAGCAATATTTTAGTTTGCGATTGGGCAAATGGGCATTGGTTGTTCGGGAAAACAGAGCACTAGTCAATCTCAATCGCTCATCACTGCGAATCCTGGTCTCCAAGACTTAGAGAATTGATTCTTTATGACCTCTGTGGTTCAATATTGGGATGGAAATTCAGTTTTGGATATGTCCTCTTCTACGATTGAACCATCTCTGCAGCAGGTACCCCAAACGCGATGTCTAAACCAACCACTGTCGATCAGTACATTGAGGCTCAGCCGAAAAAAGTCCAGGCGGTACTCAATCGCATTCGCAAGCTGGCTAAGAAAGCGGCGCCGGATGCCAAAGAACTGATCAGCTACCAGATGCCCGCGCTAAAAGGGCATGGCATATTGATCTACTATGCTGCGTGGAGCGAGCATATTGGATTGTATCCGCCGATTAGCGGTGATCCAGAAATTGAATTGGAGATCGAACCCTTTTCTGGACCCAAAGGGAACTTGCAATTCCCGTTGAACCAGCCCATTCCATACGACCTAATTGAACGCATCGTAAAGCTTCGTGTGCAGCAAGATGCCGAGAAGAAGGCTGCCGCCAAGAGTAAACGATCCAAGAAGTAATCGCTTGCCATTACGTTGAGACTTTGTGCTTAACTTCAGTCGCTGCGCTAATTCGTTTAACGGCAAGCCGCAGGCGACTGTTTTGATTTCGCACTCTTGAAGACCGGATTGAGCACGAGCACGAGCACGAGCACGAGCACGAGCACGAGCACGAGCACGAGCACGAGACCCGACTGCTAGTTCTTATCGCTGCCAATCTGGGAATTGCTTGTCGTCCAACCGATCGATCCATTGGTCGAGGTAGCCATCGATCTGGTCCGCGCAGGCTGCGTAGACCGATTGAGGCCCGCCGAATGGGTCTGAGACATCGGAACTGGCACCGCTGACCGTTTTGACCTTCGATTCAATCTCAGGTATTTGATCGAGGATGGCGTTACGATGCGAGCGAGTCATCGTCAATATCATGTCGGCGTTGCTGAGGCCGTGAGTCGTAACGGAACGACTTTGGTGTTCGACTAACGTTAAACCTCGCGCGGCCATGGTGGCCTGAGCTTCGATCGATGCTGGGCCGCCGGGAAATGCGTTGAGGCCCGCGCTGGCTACGTAGACTCGTTCAGCAGCAGCCTTCTCGCCGCCGAAGCGTTTTGTGAACTTCTCTCGCATCATCGCTTCCGCCATTGGACTTCGGCAGGTGTTACCAGTACAAACGATGAGCATCACATATTGAGCAGCTCGCGTGAGTTGATCATCTTGGTAGGCACCGCTTTGAGTAATCTCACAACGATTTTCATCTACCCGAACTGTTGTCGCAAAGTCTGAAAACTGAGTCTGCCCGTCGTCGACGACGATGGCGAAACCCGACGAATGATCAATCCCATCAATCGTTCGAACTGGAGATTCTTTGTGCGACAATTGCAACGCCAACAACGGACCTGGCATCAACCGTAGAGCTTGGCGGACCGTGTCATGCGAGGCGACTCGAAATGCAACGCGACCATCGCGAACGACCAAGTCTTGAACCTCCTGAGGCAGTCGACCCAGCAGACTTCTTTCAACCGAGACTGGCAGATCGAGAATCAGTGGTCCCGGCCAAGCACGTGCAGCAATCCGACTGGCCACGACTGATAGTTCGGGGACATAGTCCAGCAGCTCTTGGCTTGACCGAAGCAACAAACAGCACTCCGAAGCTCGTTTGTCTTGCTTGAGCTTTTGAATGTGATCGACGGAACTCGAGTTCAGGCCGCTATAGACGGCGTGATAGGCGTTTTCGACTGGTAATGCTACGCGTCGCCCTTCAACCAATGCCTGTACCACAAGATGCACGATATCGCGAGTATCTTCGCTGCTTTTCCAATCGAGTGTGCTGGGCATTGAATTGCCTAATTGCTAATAGTTCTGGTCGAAAATGCGGTCGAAAGTCTGGTCAAACCAAGGCTGACCACTGCCGCTTTCTAAACTCACGTAAATGATGTCGATGAGTGGCCAATTCAATTGAAGATTCAAATTGGTCCTTGAGAACTCATCCACAGGTCCTCGGAAACGTAATATAATGGAAACTGCCCGATTGAAACAGAACCAACACATTGCCAAGGCAAACTGAGTCTTGAATCCCCCAATCCCCAACAGTGCATCGACTCAAACCCGAATGAGTCGGAGGACGTTATTTGCCGGTGTTTCCGCATCGCTGCTAGCGTCTGTCCCGCTGGGGTGTGTGCCACAAAATTCCGGGCAAAGTCCACCCAGCAGCGTCTGGGGGCGAATGGGATTTTCCGAGGGGCGATTTCAAAAAGCTCGTGCCATTACCATCTCGCCAGAGGATGAACTTTACATCGTCGACAAGATGGGGCGATTGCAGGTTTTTGACGTCGACGGAAATTTCTTACGCGGCTGGGGGACACCTAAGATTGACCAGGGCAAGCCAGTTGGCTTAGGTTGGTCTAACGATGGTCTTCTGATGGTTGCCGATACACACTATTTTCGAGTGCTCTTCTACACGCCTCAAGGCGAATTAGTTGAGTCGCGAACCATCGGCGGTGAGTTCGGAGATGAGCCTGGGCAGTTCCATTTTGTCACTGATGTAGTTCAAGACAAACGCGGCTTTTACATCGTGGGGCAATACGGTCAGGTGGATCGAATTCAAGAGTTCGATCCAGACGGAAAGTTCGTTCGCATGTTCGGCTCGCAGGGTCGGGAGATCGGGCAGTTCTCCAGGCCGCAGGGATTGGAATTGGATTCGGAAGGTCTGCTGTGGATCGCAGATGCCTGCAACCACCGCATCCAAGTTTATGACATGACACCGACTGAGCCCAAGTTGGCGATGATGTGGGGTGATCCAGGTGATCAAGTGGGCCAATTGCAGACTCCCTACGGATTAGTCTTCGATCAAGATGGCACACTTTTGGTCTGCGAATACGCCAATCACCGCATTCAGCGATTTACTCGCGAAGGTAAGTCACTGGAGATCTGGGGTGGGTACGGAAAAGAGCCTGGACAATTGCTGCATCCATGGGGCTTAGCATTGGATTCCAAGCGTCGGATGCACGTACTGGATTCTGAGAATTATCGAGTCCAGCGCTTCGATATTTGACTGCATTTTCCTGCAAATCTTGTGGGTCGTACCATTTCTGACGGCAGGCTGATCCCAAGTTTCTCGATAGTTACCCGATTTATTGAAGTCAATTATTGAGTTGGTTTCGGATCTCGATAAAGTCGAACGTGTAAACGTGGGCTTAGAGAGCTGATAGGGTGCGATCTGGAAATCGCACTTGCCTCAAGCTGCTTGCCTGCGAAGGATGGAATTGAGTCGCTTCGACACCATTGTCCTGCCACTCAAAAACTGTAGTTGAGTCACTGCCTGATACGTTGATCCCGCACCTTGATTTGACACCCGCACAGTGATTCGAACATCACCACGTTCGAATCGGTACCGGGCGATTCCGCGACAGTTGTAACGATTGAACCCCTTTTAACAACCTTAAGTTCTATGACACACGCAATTGACGAAGTGGAACTACTGCTGCGAAATGCGCGGCTGCGGGATGAGCTGGAACCCTACATCGATGAATCGGTATCTTTGGTTTACTTTCGACAGATGAATCTGAAGGAAGAAAACTGTTTTCTCGAGTCGATGCTGGCTTGGGAGCGTGCACCGGCTTTGCCGATTGCTCAATGGTTTATGCCTGCACTAAAACTTCCTGCGCCACATCAGCTTGATGAAGATCTGCTACGGAATCTTCTGGACGACACGATCGATCGATTGTTTTCAGTTCGAGTCGTGCTTGAGATGACGGATCACCTTTCCGACCGTGAGCTCTACACGCTGATCTATCGCGACATTCTGCCTGCATGTGAAAAGAAAATCGACCTGCCCGGCAATTACTTGTGCTGGCGTTGCTTGGACGAAGCCGACACCGAAAACTGGTTGCGATTTTATGCGACTGAGACAGAGCGATTGCAGTACATTCAGCAGTACATGCAACCGGTTCCAGAGCCAGAAGACCCGCCTTATCCACGCAAGTTACCACGAGCTTCTGAGCTCTAAAGAGAAGTAGATCGCTCACGGATGATAGCCGTTGCGCAAATTGTCGACTGGATGAATTCGCAAGCGCCGCTGGCGCTCAGCGAGTCTTGGGACAATACGGGACTGCTCTTGGGCGATCGAAGTTGCGAAGTCAAACGAGTTCAGACTTGTTTGACTTTGACACCACCAAGTGTGCAAGAGGCCATCGATAGGCAGGCGAACTTGGTAATCTCGCACCATCCCATGCCATTCAAGCCGCTGGCGAAAATCACCACGGACGATCCGACTGGCAACTTGCTTTGGAAGCTCGCCAGTCATCGAATTTCGGTCTACTCGCCGCACACCGCATGGGACTCGGCCGAGCTCGGGATAAATGCGATGATTGCGCAGAGATTGTCGCTCAAGAATACCCGGCCGCTGGTGCCAAGTAACGTCGCCGGCTTAGAAAACTTGGGAGCGGGGCGATGCGGAGAACTTGAGCAGCCGGTAACGATGTCGCAATTTTGCAAACTGCTTCGAACGGTCCTTCCCAACTGTCGATTGCGGGGTGTCGAACAAGACAAACCCTTCTCGCGAGTGGCGATTGCGTGCGGAAGTGGTGCAAGCCTGCTTTCCAACGCAATTAGAGCCGGCTGCGACCTATTTCTGACCGGCGAAGCGACGTTTCACAACTGTCTAGAAGCTCAAGCCGCGGGGCTGTCGATGGTCCTTGTAGGGCACTTTAGCAGCGAACAATTTGCGATGGTCGAGCTTGCGAAGCGAATCAGCCAACATTTTGGCGAGCTGGATTGTTGGGCAAGCGAATCAGAGAGCGATCCGGTCAAGGACTTCCACATGTACTAGAAAATAGGTGCTGTCAACAAGCTTTTCGTTGACGGACCACGAGCCTCGCCTAGAATGTGGACTCAGAAGGCACGCTGGCGGCGGTTCACCTGGATTCCAAAAGATTACGTAAGGATAAGAAAAATGACCAAGTGGCTGGCAGCTCTCCCTGTCTTTAACGAAGAGGGATACGTCGACGGAGTCTTGGCCGAGGTCTCCAAATATGCCGACAACATTTTGGTAATCAACGACGGTTCCACAGACGGCACGCTTCAGCGATTGGAGAATTGGCCATCTGTGAAAGTAGTTACTCACGAAGTTAATCGTGGGTATGGTGCCGCGTTGAAGTCTGCTTTCAAATTCGCAATCGAGAACCGGTACGACTGTATCGTGACGCTGGACTGCGATGGCCAGCACCAGCCGATGCGCATCCCGCGATTTGTTGCCGCAGCCGCTAACGCCGACATTGTTTCAGGTAGTCGATACTTGAAGAAATACGAAGGCGATAGCGCTCCACCTTCCGATCGCATGTTTATCAATCGCCAAGTCACTCGCGATCTGAATGAGTTGTTGCATTTGGATCTCACCGACGCGTTTTGCGGATTCAAAGCCTACCGCGTCAAGGCTCTTGAGCAGTTGGACATCACCGACGATGGTTATGCGATGCCTTTGGAGTTGTGGGTGCAAGCCGCAATGTTGGGTTTGAGCGTGATTGAAGTGCCCGTGCCACTGATCTATCTGGATCTGAATCGAACTTTCGGCGGATCGTTGGATAATGGCGAGCAACGGTTGAAGTACTATCGCGAGTGTATTGATCGAAGCGTTGCCGCAATGAAAGACAAGGGGTTCAGCTTGCCTGAGCTCAAATCCCCGCAACTCTGCCGCCAATGTTGCTCTGAGTAGTGCACCAACATACGCAACGCGTAGTGCACTAACGTCATGCTCAAAAGAATGAATGCTGCCAGCGAATGACTGAGGCGATAGAATCCTATCTGAGCTATTCCGCTCCTAGTCAACACGGACAGCATCTGCTCGAGCCCAGATTTGATTGGGCTGTTGAGCAATTGAAGGCCGCAAGAGTTAGGCTTGAATCGAGCACATCAGCGGCATCGGTCGAGAGTGATAGTTCAAGTTCTCCTCGATTGCACGATTTTCAAATCGGAAGTCAGACGTATCTCGCTTTTCGCGCGGCCGCTCGACATCGGGCCGTTCAACTAGCGATTGAGTACACCTCTTCCTATCGAGACGTCCCCAAGCTGTCTATCGACGTTAGTTCACGGCCCATCGTGATGGGTGGTCATCAGCCCGAGCTGTTTCATTGTGGCGTTTGGTTTAAGAATTTCTTGCTTTCGCGGTTGGGTAAGATCACCGGCGCGATTCCAATTCACTTTATTGTCGACAACGATCTATGCCGCGGCGCAGGTATTACCGTTCCAAGTCTGCAAAGCGGCGAAGCAGCGAATCGCTTCGTGCATTTTGATGTCGCATCCGATGGGCTTCCTTGGGAAAGTCGTCGCCTGATCGATCGTTCCTGTTGGGAGTCATTTCCAAGACGCGTTCTACAAACACTAGCACCACTGCAACAAGCTCCCTTGATCGATACGTATTGGCGGCAGGTTCTTGCCATGCAAAGCGACGCACCCATTGGAATTCAATTGTCTCAGGCGAGGCACTTGTTGGAGCGCGACATGGGGCTGGAATCCTTGGAAGTGCCTCTGAGTCGTTTGGTAAGTACTCCCGAGTTTGCCGAATTCTCACTGCACCTCATCGATCATTTGGCCTGCTTGCACGAGATCTACAACGCTGAACTAGACCGATATCGTAAGTCGCATCGCATTCGCAATCATGCGCAGCCTTTACCAAACTTGACGCAAATCGATGGTTGGTTGGAGGCTCCATTTTGGTGTTACACCAACAATTCCGAGCGAAGATCGCTGTGGGTTCAGTTTCGACCTGAGGCGATCGTCTTGAGCGACTTAAACGGTTGGGAGTCAACGATCCAGCGGTCCGGGCAAGATGGTTCTGCTGTTGAACAATGGCTTGCGATTCTTCACCGAGGCATTTGTTTACGTCCCAAGGCGCTGATCACAACGATGTACGTGCGTTTGATGATCAGTGACCTGTTTGTACACGGAATTGGCGGTGGCAAGTACGATCAGATCACCGATCGCATTATTCAGCGGATGTTCGGAATTGCACCGCCGCCAATGTTGGTTGCGTCGGCTACGATGAGACTAAACTTCAAGGAGTTGCCAGACGGTTTGCGAGGCCCGGTTGAGTCGCAGATTCAAGCTGCCGAAAAGCTGATCAATGTCTTGGCGACGAATCCCGAGCATGTACTGCAAGCGAATCATGAAAGCTTGAGCCTAGATCAGCAGCAGATGCTCTCGTCGCTGGCGTTGCAGAAAGTGCAATTGTTAGAGACGATGCCCGACAAAGGGGAAAAGTGGGAGTGGCATATTGCGATGAAGAAGTTGAAGCAACAGATGGCCGACTTGGCTCGGCCCGCGATCGACGCGCAAAAGTCGGAGCTTGAACAGCTCAACAAATTGCTCAACCAACAGAACTTGCTGAACTCTCGCGAATACAGCTTCTGTCTCTTTTCGGCGGAGCAGATCATGAGCGGGTTAAATCGCGAATAATCGCCCAGCGTAGTGGAATTCGCCCGAATTCCCAATCTGTTTGCAGTGGGACTCGCCAGAATTCCCGTTCAAAAGTCAGGTTGGCGATTTCCAAAAAAACGAGGAAGGAATTCTGGCGAATCCCACTACGCGAAGGAGTTCTGGCGAATTTCCTAGCCTTTTCCGAAGACAGCTTTCAGCGTTTCATGCTGATCTGCTCGGCGAACCAACTCCACAATTGAATTGATATTGCATTTACGATAGATCTTAGCGCGGCGCGATTCGACGGTGCGAACGCTAATCTTGAGGGCTTCAGCAATTTCGTAGTTGTGTAACCCTTCAAGGATCTTCTCAAGAACTTCGCTCTCTCCAACAGAGATGCTGCTAAACATAGTCTGTAGGTGCTTGTAACGCTGCAACTGCAGGTCATGTTCGTTGGCGACTTCGATCAACTGGGATAGTTCTGTATTGTGGTCCAACGACAACTCGACAGTGTTGTCGAAAACCCAGGAAGCTCCTGAATTGATTAGTCTCATAGCCTGAGCGCTTGAGCAT
>CAUJKA010000057.1 GCA_963204965.1 Planctomycetota bacterium
AATCCAGTGCTAGGCGAAAAGCCCATTGGCCCCGGACGAACGACGATAGTTGGTGGCGCCGCCGTAGGTGGACTGATGTTTGGATTGGGGGTCGTCTTCCTGTTGATCCCCTTAGACACTCGGTTGACTAACAATAACGAAAACGATAACTACCAAAACAACGAGCGAGACTTTTCAGCCAACGAATCGCTGGCAAGTGTTGAACGGCAAACTGTGAAACAAGGTCCGACGCGCACATCTGCGATTCGGCCGACTCGCGCATCAGAGAATAGCCAAAGCAAAAAGGCTAACGCGCCTTTGACAGAGGTCGCGAGCAACTCAGGAAGCGATCCGACTCAGGCTGCTCTCTCTGTACTGCCATCTGCTCCCACCAATAATGATACCAAGAGTGGTTCAGGCAAAGCTGAGACAAGATCATCCGAGCAAGATTTCAGTACCGATCCGCTAAGAGCAGTCGAGCTCGCACTCGCAGAAGCTAACAACAAAGCCAAGACGAACAACAGTGCAACGGCCGCTGCTAAGTCATTGCAACCAGAACAAGCTGAGTCCACTGCAGCTCCTATCAAACCACGCCGAGCCGATTCGATTGATGATGTTCGCAATTTGATTTCGAACGCATTAAAGACTCACACCTTGGGTGAAGATAGCTAGACATTAGCGTCGGCACTTTCGTAACGATGAATTGTACGATCACGTTTCGACGAAGTACTCCGAAAGCGATAGACACAATTGGGTAGTTGAACGTACAACTAAAGAATAGATCGTAGACCACAGCGGCAAATTGTCGTGAGCATTTTCAAAGCCTCGTTTCAGTCGATTGGGATAGTGAATGGTTGAAGTAGAAGCACTAACCAAAGCCTATCCAGATCTAGAATCGGGACAGTTTCTTGCGCTAGACAACGTGGACTTCCATGTCGGTCCAGGAGAGATCTTTGGCTTATTGGGACCTAACGGAGCGGGTAAGACAACCGCTTTACGTATTCTTAGTACAGTTCTTCAGCCAACATCTGGATTCGCAAGGGTGAATGGATTCGATGTCACGACGCATCCAGACGAAGTCCGTTACAGCATAGGCTTTGTGTCCAACAACACAGCGATTTATGATCGCATGACTGCATGGGAGATGGTCGAGTACTTCGGCAAACTGCATGGAATCCCTGAGGAACGCTTAAACCAGCGCATGGAAGAGATCTTCAAGCAGTTGCAGATGGAGGAGATTCGCAATATCGCAGGCGGTCGCATGTCGACTGGAATGAAGCAAAAGGTCTCCATTGCGCGAGCCATTGTTCACGATCCACCCGTACTAGTTTTTGACGAAGCTTCTTTGGGACTAGATGTATTGGTAGCGCGTGCACTTTTGAAGATCATTGAGAGCTTTCGAGAGCAAGGTAAGTGCATCATCTTCTCCACGCACATCATGCGCGAAGTTGAGAAGCTGTGCGATCGCGTTGGGATACTCTATCGCGGTCGTATGTTGGCTACTGGCTCACTACCAGAGCTTGCTGAAACCTACAAGAACAACGACTTCGAAGAGCTGTTCTTTGATCTGCTGAATCAATCAGATCAACAGCGTCGCCACGAAACTGCTTTGGCAGCCTCCTCCCCTAGCCTCGGTTCAGAAGCGAGATCTCAGCGATGAACTGGAAGCATGTACAACTGATCTACAAGCGGGAGATGATCGATCAGCTCCGTGATCGACGCACGATCTTCACGATTACAATTCTGCCATTGCTGCTGTATCCGCTGCTTGGCATGTTGATGATGCAAGTGGCACAGTTTCACCGCGAGAGCTCGGTGAAGGTCGCCGTTTTAGGTTATCAAAACTGGCCCGAAGAACTGCCGTTGCTCGACGAATCGGCAAACATCGCGCTCAATTCCGTTTCCGATGAAACGCGTCGCTTGCTGAAGTTTGAACTTCAAAGCATGCCTTCTCATAAAACGGACATGATGGCGTATGCTCGCGAGTTGATGGCAAGCAATACCGTTGATGCCGTTTTGGTCGTTAAGCCGGAGCTCGCCGCAATTGCTACCGGAAAAGTAGATAACGATCGCTTTACAGAAACCGGCATGCCGAAAACGGATGCTGCGAAGATCGATGCGAGTGATACTCAACTAACGTCGCCCGCAAAGGACGTCAGCTCAACGACTTTAGAAGCCAGTTCCGGCGAGGGACTAATTCTCATTTCGAATCTAGCGCGGGATCAATCCACGATGGCGCAGGGTCGCCTATCAAGGTTGATCGATCGCTGGTGGGATAATTGGCGGACTAAGAAAATGGTCAAGGCTGGCTTAGCGGTGTCTTTGTCCGAGCCCATTCAGTTGAAAGTTGTCGACACCTCAGTCAGTTCGGTTCGCCAAGCGGTACGTTGGAGCAAGGTGCTTCCGTTCGTCATGCTGGTTTGGGCGTTGACCGGTGCGTTTTATCCAGCCGTCGACTTGTGCGCTGGCGAAAAGGAACGCGGAACGCTTGAGACACTACTCTCCAGCCCAGCTCGCCGTCGTGAGATTGTTTGGGGAAAGCTGCTGACGATCAACACGTTCAGTATTGGCAGCGCATTGCTGAATCTCATGAGTATGCAATTCACTGCGGGGCTTGTGGTACGCAATCTTGTTGCTGGCGGAACAGGTGATATTGCTCAAGCGCTCGGCCCGATGCCTTTCCATTCTTTGGGATGGCTACTACTTTTGCTGTTGCCGATGTCGGCTTTTTTTAGCGCTCTTGCATTAGCAGTAGCAGCGTTGGCGAAGAGCACGAAGGAAGGCCAATACTACCTGATGCCATTGCTGTTGGTGACTCTACCACTGGTCGGCTTGCCGATGATTCCTAGCATGGAGCTGAACCTAGGCACTTGTCTAATTCCGGTTTCAGGTGCGGTCTTCTTGGTTCGAGCTCTGATTGAAGGTCGCTATCAAGAGGCGATCGTTCATTTACCAATTGTGATCTTAGTGACTGTGTTCTGTTGCTGGATGGCAATTCGCTGGGCGGTTCGACAGTTCGAGAGCGAATCGGTGATGTTCAGCGAAGGTGGTCGCTGGGACCTACGGACTTGGCTCCGACATCTGTGGCGCGATCGTCAGGATACAGCTCGACCGAGTATCGCACTGATGGCGGGTGTGATGATCCTTGTTATCAAGTTCTTTGCACAGTTCATGATCAGCCCAAGTATCTCCATCGTAACTTCGATGTTATTGGTGCAACTTGGCATGATTCTATTGCCGTGTGTCGTGATGGCATTCTTGTTGACGCGAAATCCAAGACGAGCGCTTAGAATTCATCGCGTGCAAATCAACCATATTTTCGCGGCGGTACTGATCGGCTTTGCGTTGCATCCTTCGTACGTGGTTCTGGGAGACGCAATTACGAGCGTCTATCCAATCGCTCCCGAGACGCTGCAGATGTTGTCGAAGTTCGAGTCCAACCTGTTCGATAAGCCGCTTTGGGAGTGTTTAGTGCTCCTGGCCATTCTGCCAGCGGTATGCGAAGAGCTCGCCTACCGTGGATTCATCTTCGGTGGACTATTAAGGCAACAAGGCTTGCTGCGAGCCATCATCGTCAGCGCACTGCTTTTCGGATTCACTCACGCCGTTCTGCAACAGTCGATTACGGCTAGCGTTATGGGCCTGATCCTAGGCTTTATCGCCTGGAGAACGGGTGGAGTTATCTGCACTATCATTGTTCATGGTATCAACAATTCACTGTCGCTGACTATGGGATGGTGTGGGCGGCAAAAGCTGGAAGTGCCCGATGGATTGAGCTGGATATTCTCATCCAGCGGAGATTCATGGAGCTACCAACCAACCTGGCACTTCACCAGCATTGTGATTGCGATTGCAATGATGTTGATTCTCTTCCAGCGGAGCCGACGAACAGAACGAAACGTGTTAGCCGAAATGGCCTAGCAACTTTCGTGTGCGACCGCTTTGACGTCTGATTTCGCGTACAATAGGAGCTTGTTTCCTTTGCGTGCGCGTTTAATTCAACGTCTCTGATGGGTGCGGTGATGCTTCGAAGCTCTCTTACTGTACGTTCGCTTTACTGTGGACTTTTTTCCTGGGCATTTGGTTTGATAACGATTGCGGTTTTAGCTGGCCCCGTGGCGGCTCAACCGATGGATCGATCTGGATACATCAAAGCCAACTACAACAAGGCTGAGTATCGCATCAAAATGCGCGATGGTGCCGAGCTACATACGTCGGTCTTTATTCCCAAAGACACTTCGCAGCAGTATCCGATCTTACTCAATCGCACTCCCTATAGCTGTCGTCCTTACGGTGCCGAAATGCATCGCAACTTGGGACCGTCGGGTTACCTAGAGAAAGAGGGCTATATCTTTGTCAAGCAGGACGTTCGCGGTCGCTGGAACTCTAGCGACAAGTACGACAATATGCGACCTCACCAGCCTCACAAAGACGGTATCAGTGAGAGCTCCGACACTTACGACACAATTGAATGGCTTCTACAGAATATACCCGGAAATAATGGCAAGGTTGGCATCACAGGAATTTCCTACCCTGGATTCTATTCCGCAGCGGCTTTACCTGAACACCATCCTGCGTTGGTAGCAAGTTCACCACAGGCACCAATTGCCGACTTTTTCTTTGATGACTTCCATCATCAGGGAGCTTACACGTTGATGTATTGGACAGCCACGCCGACGTTTGGCTACCAGCACGATGGACCAACAACGAATAACTGGGGTAAGCAGATAAACCCGCGACCCAGTGGTAACGCTTACGACTATTTCTTGAAGCTTGGTTCGCTTAAGAATTCGTCAAAGTATTTTGGCGACGATTGCTTCTTCTGGAAGGAACTGGCCAGTCACCCGAATTACGACGAGTTCTGGCAGAAGCGAAGTATTCTTCCCCACTTGGGCAATATCGAGTCACCAATTAAGACTAACGTGATGACCGTTGGTGGTTGGTTTGATGCTGAAGATCTTTTCGGTCCATTGCAAATCTACAAGCAGATTGAGAAGTACCATCCAGAAACCTTCAACGTTCTTGTTATGGGCCCGTGGAGCCATGGACAATGGTCGAGTTCGGCGAACAATACACAGATTGGCTACATCGACTTTGGACCCGGCATTTCCGATTTCTATCAACGCGAAGTTGAGTTGCCCTACTTCAACCATTTTCTGAAGGAAAAGGGAGCACTGCCCGATTTCGAAGCTCTGGTATATGACACTGGAGTGGGTAAGTGGGAGAAGTTCGATGCCTGGCCGCCAAAGTCTGCTAAGCCCGGCAGTTTGCACTTGGGCGCCGATCGATACCTTGGGCTTCAGCCGCAAAAATCGCCTCCAAAACCTTTTACCGAATTTGTGAGCGACCCGGCCAAACCAGTTCCCTATCGCAAGATGGAAGATACTGTAATTCAATTCACGCCACGCCAATACATGACGGACGATCAACGATTCGCTTCTCAGCGACCTGACGTTTTGGTGTTTGAATCTGAAGTGATCAAGGACCCTGTTACGTTAGTCGGCCCCATTACGGCCGTATTGAACATTACGACTGATCAAACCGATGCAGACTGGGTTGTCAAATTGATCGATGTGTATCCCGACGATACACCCAATCAGGCGAACACACCACCAGGCATCAAACTGGCCGGGTATCAACAAATGCTTCGTAGCGAGGTGTTCAGAAGTCGCTTTCGCAATAGTTATGCCAAGCCTGAACCGCTTGTGCCGGGGGAAATCACCGAAGTTCGAGTCCCGCTTCAAGATGTGTTTCACACATTCAAGCAGGGTCACAAGATCATGGTTCAAGTGCAAAGCAGTTGGTTTCCTTTGATCGATCGCAATCCGCAAAAGTACGTCGAGAATATTTTTGAGGCCAACGATGAAGACTTCGTGAAGGCCAAGCATCGCGTCTACCACGACGGAAAGAACGCTTCGCGATTGGAAGCTCAAGTGTTTGAGCGTCGAACTGATTCGAACTGAGTGCGAAAGCAAACTGCAATCGTGCCTAATGCGTATCTATTTAGATACGCAAGTTGTTACTCTTAAGCCTAAGGGCTGTTGATGTCCCCACCTAATGATCGCTTCGAAATTACTCCCGGCTCAATCCCCATGGCGCCCAGAAGGAACAGTTCCGGCTGTATATGGATTGGGCTTTCCTTTGGATGTCTGGCGATAGTCCTGTTGGCCTGCGGCGGTTTCGTGGGGACGATGTTTTGGGGAGTTACTTCGGTTATTTCTTCGTCGGAGCCGTATCAAGATGCCGTCAAAGCCGCTCAAACGAACCCGGAAGTCCAAGCTTTAATCGGGCCAAATATCGAAGCTGGTTGGACTATGACGGGCAAGATCAACATGAATAACGATGATGGAACGGCGGACATGACGATTGGGGTGAAGGGTTCGAAGGGAACAGGAGACGTACACATTCAGGGAACTCGATCCAACGGGAAGTGGACCTACCAGGTCATTGAATTCTCTGACGGCCATGGTACAAAAATCGATCTCAACACTGCCACAAATCAGGCTACTGAGTAGTCGATTTGAAAATCAGATGCACCCTTTTGGTAACTCTTCAAGTGAATCGACCATCCATTCATCGTCGGACCTTCGTCAAACGCACCCTACAAGCAATGACCTCGGCCAGTATCGCTTCTGTAACATTGCAAGTGGGCTGCAAACCAAGTTCGACAACTTCAACTAGCGAGCCAGAGAAGTCGAACTCAACAAAAGCTTCTAAAATTCCGCTCCGCGTTTGGTTGGTGGGTGAAATCGCACAGCCCGAGACTGTGATTCGACAGTGGAATGCAGTTTCAGAGCAACCGGTTGAGTTTCGCACTCTCCAGGCGAACGAACTTTTCGAAGGTGAAAAGTGTGCAGCGGACCTGTTGCTTTATCCTGCGCGATTACTTGGTGAATTGGTTCGGCGTAAGTGGATCGTCAAGCTACCTAGTGCTCTAGATTATTCTAGGAAACCTACGTCGTCAGGACAGGATGTCGAGGCTGAGATTGCTCCACCCCCGGCTGCAATGCTCGCCGCCGCAAAATACAACTCCACTCAATACGGTCTGCCGCTTGGCTATTCTCTTCTAAGTGTATTGGCCAGTTCTGCGTCGAAGACGGATAGCACGACATGGAAAGAGCTTCGACAGAGCCTTACTGCCGTTACAAGGGGAACGATTGAGATTGACGATAGCAAAGTCGATGCAGAAGCACTAGTGGATCGATACCTGACGATAGCTTTTGGCATCTCTGAGGTGAATTCGAAGTACGGCGTGCTTTTCGATTTGAAAACCATGAAGCCGCGACTCACTGCTCAGGAGTTTCTCGAAGCAGGTGAGATCCTTCAAGGACTAGCCTGTCAGCCCAATGCGCCTGAATCGGTGATCGGCTCGCATTCGGTAGCGTGGAGTTGGATTAATCGAGCCGAACAAACAGCCTTTGCAATTGCATCGCCCAGTCAACTGAATGGCGAGGTATTATCGCTCGAAGGCGCACATAAAGTTGTGATCGATGGAGGGAAAACTTGGAATAGTGGTGCAGGAGTGATTGCATCGATGGCGACCCAATGTCAACAATCGGCGCAGACTATTAACTTCGCGAGATGGTTGTCCGAGCACACAACGCTTGATTCCCTTCGCGGACAAGTTCCGGGAATGGTGTCCAGCGGAACGCGTGGTGTTTCGCTTGCCGAGCGTTTGATGGCAAGCGACAGTTCGTTGCTCCAACGTGCCGACATTTCCAACGAGCCGCGATTCTCGGCAGCTTATAAATTGCGCGCGTCACTGGCCAAGCAGTTGGTCTTGTTCTTGAAAGGTCAATCCTGTGATCAATCGCTTTCAATAGCAGCCAATGAGTGGTCCAAAATCGTTGATGAACAGGGGACTGCGTCGTTCAAGTCCGATTACGAACATTCGCTGGGCCTGCAGGTTTGAAACTTCGCAGTGCAGGGAGTTTTGCTCTCTCCAGCGTTTCGTGTTCACTCCGCACCGTGTTTTCCCTGCCAATCTGCTTTCAATCCCGTTTTGCGAATTCAAAACGAAAAAACCCCGGCTGTTCACCGGGGTTTTTGAGTTGAATCTTGGGGTGATTCCGGCTGCTGGACTATCGGTTTAGCTCGATACCGACTGTCAAACCTGCCATAAACACATTCTGATCTTTAGCATTGGTAGCCCCGAGCGTGTTCAAGCCACCGCGTCGAATACCTTGTGCCAAGTCGATTACTTGAATACCGCTTCGCAATCCGATGTACTTCGTCATTTGGTAAGCGGTATCGAGGCGTGCTTCGAAACCCCAAACGGTTCGTTCATTGGTTGTGTAACTGTTGATGCTCGTGTTCTGTGTGGCAGCGGTTCCAACGTTAGTAGCTGGAGCTCCCGTGTATTCAGTAATGAACGTGTTACGATTCAATGTACTGGTTTGGAAGTTAGCTGCTAGGAAAGTTCGCACCTCTGCACCGATTCGCCATCGATGGTAGTTGTTGAAGTAGCGAGCTCCAATTTGACCACCGAACATACGATTCAGGTTGGTAGTTTCCCAAGATTGCAGCGTTTCAAGCTGTGTCGAGGTTGTTGTACCGCCTGGAACTGTAATTTGATCGATCGATCTGGTATAGTTCTGATCTTGGGTGAAGTCTGTAAAGTTGGTGTATCGCAAGCCTACTAGCGGCTCAAGAATTCCACCGTAGCGATACGGACTTCGACGCCATGTCTTGTTGATCTCATAGTTCCAGTAACCACCTGCATTCAAGCTATCCGCGACGTTATACGCACGAGCTAGCAAGAACGGATCGTTACGATCAATGATCGGGAACACTTGAGCAGTACCTGTTCCACCGCCGTTGGTTGGATCAGCGGTGTTGGTCCGGTTGATTCGTTCGGTGTAAACACCGTGGAACGAACTTAGGTTAGTCAGCTTGTTGTAGTTAAACAACCAACCGCTTCCATTGTCTCGGACAAATCCCAGGTCCGTCCTATGACCGCCAACGATATCGCCCGCATTTGCGGACGCATGGTTGCCCTGTCGAGGGAGGTCTGGGCGGTTAACCCAAATCTTCATGCGGTCATGACTGACGAACCAGCCATAATTGCCACGTTTACGCAACGAGTTGGCAGACAACTCGTCAACGTCCACTGGAGCAAACCACTGCCAATCTGGATCAAACTCCATTGGCTCGGCAAGTGGTAGGAAATCCTGTGCTTGAGCAACAGGGGCGAGTGCAAATATTGCACATGCGCCTAAAAATCGCCATGTTAGTTTGAGCAACGACATAACTACCTTCCACCGTAGCAAACGGAATCGCCCCCAAGGTGTCGAAGTCATCGTTAGACCCGACGCACCTATAAATTCTGGTTGTGCCGGTAGTATCGGATCGTCCGTTAAAAAGAGTTGAGTCACACTAGGTAAACCTTGACGAAAATACCTTTTCTTCCCGGGTCAAGGGCAGTTTCCACCCTTCTAGTTCTGCGACTGGCGAGTCTGGGATAGTTGGGAGAGCGCCTTGAGCGCCAAACCGAAGCCTGCTAGCATTCGGATTAGTTCCTAACGCAGTTCTTTCGAGGTTTTCAATCATGACTCTGGCATTGCTGTGCGTCATTTTGTTCTTGCAACAGCCCATAACTCAGTTACCAGTTGCCGAATTACCCGTTACTACGATTCCAGCTACTACGATTCCAGTTGCTACCCTAGCGGCCACGCAGCAGCCCGCAACGCAGCCGCCAGCAACGCAACCACCCCCAACTGAGCAGCTGACTCAAGAAGAGCAACAACTGCTTGCCAGCCTTACAGAGCGAGCCCAAAAGCAGTGGGAGAAGGATATCAAGGAGCTGGAGTCGCTGGATCAGAAGCAGGTAGATACAAAGGATTCCATCCTCTTCATTGGCTCGTCATCGATTCGACTTTGGAAGTCAATGGCCGAAGATATGGCACCGTGGCCAACGATTCGACGAGGCTATGGCGGTGCTAAATTCACAGACTTGGTTGTCTTCGCCGAGAGACTCGTCGCAAAACATGACTATCGAGCCCTAGCAGTCTTTGTTGCGAACGACATTACAGGTGGAGCCGAAGACAAAAGCCCCGAAGAAGTCGTTGCGCTTTGCAAATTGCTGGTAAAGATTGTGCGCAAAACGCATCCCGATAAGCCAATCTTCTTTATCGCAATCACTCCCAATAGCAAGCGATTTCACGTTTGGGACAAGATCCACAAAGCCAATGAGTTGATTCAGCAGTACGCCGAGTCGGACCCTAAAATCCACTTCATCGATACGGAGAAGTCCTACTTTGGCGAGGATGGCAAGCCGCGGGATGAACTGTTCGTT
>CAUJKA010000058.1 GCA_963204965.1 Planctomycetota bacterium
CTATTGTCATTCCACTTAGTAGTGCAACTGCCGCTCTTCGATTTCCCGGCACGCTCTAGTAAGGGCAAACGAACGCTCAAGATTACGGAACGATTCTGTTGCTCTGGTGTTTCAAGTTCGGGCTATCGATCGAGGGCGAGTCAAGGAACTACTTGGAGAGGTCGCCGCAAATGAGCTTTCTGAAATCATGAGTGAAATGTCGAAACTCATTGGTGTTCCATCGTCATCCTGACAGAGAATTGATTTCTGTCATTCTCCTGCCCTCATTCTCTTGCCCTCATTCTCTTGCCTTCATTCTCTTGCCTTACGTTTTAATGCCTGTGATCAACTAAAGCAGCGAGGTGGTCAAGAGTATTGAACATCGGCATTCCTTCGCGCCTTCGCGTGATGCCTGAGTTCATTCGAGGCCGGCCAAGAAGATCAACTTCGGCAGGCCAATGACTATACTCACCGCTGAAGTCTGAAGTCTGAAGTCTGAAGTCTGAAAACAGCGGACGGCACACGGAGTGTGCCTGCTACTTTAGGCGGCGACGATGGCGATGGAAGCTGCTTGGCCTTGCATGGTGCAACTACAATGTACGAAGCCTCTTCCAGGCTTGTTACCAGCGGAGGCTGGCTGCCATGAGACGGATTCAAGCGGCTTGTTAAGGTTGAGGATTGGGAACAAGCTTCCACGATCGAGAGCCAACAGACTGCAGATCAACTCAACGGCCGCTCCACCGGCGCCGAGATTACCAAAGTAACTCTTGGCTGCAGTGACCGGAACTTGATAACCCAACTGCTGGAACAATTGGCTGATGGCAGAGGCTTCGCTGCTGTCGACACTTGGATCGCTGAGCCCTTGAGCATGCAGGTGCCAATCTTTGCCCAGCCGTTCCGCCGCTCGCTCTACAGTGACTCTCAACGAGTTAAACGTAGCTTGTTGCATATAGTCGCGATCGTTGCGAGGCCCGGACATTGCTGAACCGCTGGCAACGATCTCGCCCCAAATTTTGGCGCCGCGAGCTTGAGCGTGCTCGAGCGATTCGATCATGACTGCGCCAGCACCTTCACCCAAGACCATCCCATCACAGGTCGCGTCGAAAGGACGAGACATGGACGCGGGATTCGCTTGTTCGGTAGCCACACGGTCGATAAGCGTAGCGTGCGTCGCGCGAACTGGATGAATGCGACTTCCGGTCGAGCCCACCAACATGACATCGGCAGCACCTCGTTCGATGATCGATGTCGCTTCGGCCAACGACAGATGCATGCTCGCTTCGCGGACGGTGATGGCATTGTTGGGACCGCGAAAATCGTTGTAGATCGACACGTGACTGTTGGGCATGTTGGGCAGATACTTCAGCAACCACAGCGGATTGACTTTGGGCAGTCCCAAAGTCGGCCAAGCCTTAACATAACCAGCGATGTCATCGGACCCGGAGTTCTCGCGGCAGTTGATCAGACCATCGGCGTACTCTTCGGGACGGCTGAGGATGTAATCGCAGCCGAACAAACAACCGCATCGTTCGGGATCGCGAGATTCGCCCAGACCGCTATGAGCCAAAGCCTTTTGCGCAGCCGCGACGCCCATCTCGATCTCGCGACACATGACCTTCATGTTCTTCTTGATCGAACGCTGAGTCACCTTATCCAGCGGGCCGTAGTCTTCGATCTCGCCGCTGAAGCTCTTGCATTCGGCTGCCGACTTGACTGGCAGTGAGTGAGTTGGCATGCTTTCGATGGGGCCAATTCCAGAACGACCTTCGGTTAAATTGCTCCAGATCGTATCCAGATCCAATCCGATCGGGCTAACGACTCCCAGTCCGGTAATTACTACTCTTGTCTTGCTCATGTTTGCTCAGCAGCTTCAAAAAATGCTGCGGTTTTAACGGAATTTCTTGGCCCAACGAGGGCAGGAGTATACCACAGAGTTTGAATTCGGAGGATGCCTAAAGGGGGCGAGTCACTTCCGGGTTGGTTTCCTTGGATTTAGGCCAAATCATGAAGCAAACGACCACCGCAATCAGGTGTAAACCGGCTGCGACGTAAAACGGAGCCCCGGGTATGCCCACGGTCGATTCAGTCCTCACCGCCCAGGAAAAGATGGTCGTAAAAATGCCCGGGCCGATCATTCCGGCGATGCCCATAATGGAGCTGTTCGCACCTTGCAACTGTCCTTGACTGTCGGCACCCACGCGGCGCGTCATCAACGCTTGCAGGCCTGGTCCGAAATAGCCGACTAGAGAGAAGATCGGAATGGCCAGACAGAAAATCATTCCCGTCGGAGCCAGTCCGTAGATGGCATAGCCGATCGCTCCAGCGATCAAGGCAATCATCACCATTCGCCACTCGCCCAGTTTGGGCGCTGTTCTGCGAACGACATAAGCCTGCATGACTACTGCAAGCACACCGACAGCCGTCAAGGTGAGCCCTACTTGTTCGGGACTCCATCCATAGCGATGTGAGCCATACAGTACAAAGACGTTTTGCAATACTTGGTGAGCGATTTGGTAGATCAAGAAGAGCGCCGCGAGTCCGAGTAACTCTGGATGCGATTGCAGTAACCTGAGCGAGCCTAATGGGTTGGCCTTGCGCCACGAAAAGCTTGCTCGTCGCTCTTTGGGAAGCGATTCAGGAAGAATGAAGTAACCGTACAACGCGTTAAGCAACGTCAAACCCGCCGCGCACCAAAGCGGAAGCCGTAAGCTGACTCCGCCGAGCAATCCGCCGATGGCTGGTCCAAGTACGAAGCCAATGCCCCACGCCGCGCCAACGTACATTCCATAACTGGCCGCGCGCTTTTCGGGTGGCGTGATATCAGCCACATAAGCCGCGGCGGTCGAGAAGCTTGCCGCGGTAATGCCGGAGAGAATGCGTCCAATGAACAACCAAGTCAAACTGGGCGCAAGTGCCATGAGGATATAGTCGAGCCCCAGACCAAAGCACGAGATCAAGATCACGCTGCGTCGACCAAACTTGTCGGACAGAGAACCCATCAACGGCGAGAAAATAAACTGCATCAGCGCCCACGTTGTCCCGAACAAACCTGAAATCTGCGCGGCGCGAACTGTATCGCCACCCACGAACTCCTGTTCAATCAACGTTGGCAATACCGGAATCAACAGTCCCAGCGAGAGGACATCTAGCAATATCGTAAAGAAGATAAAGGTCAGCGCCGCTTGTTTGACCGGCGGCGAACTAGCGCTTGGCTTGTAGGGCTCTTCGATTTTTTCGACAACAGGATCGTTCAACGGACGAACTTTTTTTGGGAGGATGCAAATTGGATCAGAGCGTCAACCAACTAACTTCTTAAGCTCAACCCCGTCAGCATTTCGTAGGCGCTTTCATATTTGCGCTGCGTATGCTGAACGACTTCGTCAGGAAGCGCAGGAGGCGGACTTTCGCGATCCCACTTGGATGCCATCAGCCACTCGCGAACATACTGCTTATCGAACGACGGTTGGCTGGAACCTGGTCGATATTCGCTCTTCGGCCAAAAACGAGAGCTGTCGGGGGTTAGCACTTCGTCGATCAAAATGACTTTGCCATCGCACCAGCCCCACTCGAACTTGGTGTCTGCGATCAAGATGCCTTTGGATTCGGCCAATTGGCTGCCTTGCGTATAAACCGACAAGCTTAGCTCGCGAAGCTGTTTGGCGAGTTCATTGCCAATCGCTGCGGCCATGACTTCGAAAGAAACATTTTCATCATGCCCGGACTCAGCTTTGGTCGCTGGAGTGAAGATCGGCTCGGGAAGTCGATCACATTGCTTGAGCCCCGAAGGCAGCTTAATACCACACACCGAACCAGTCTGCTGGTACTCGCGCCAACCCGAACCCTCCAGATATCCGCGAACAACACACTCGAAGGGAATGACCTGAGCTTTTCGAGCGATCATGGACCGCCCGGCCAATTCGCCGCGCTGCTGAAGCGTTAGCGGCAGGTCTTCGGGCAGATCGGTGCCAATCATATGGTGGTCGACCGACAAGTTTTCAAACCAGAATTTACTGAGCTGGGTCAGGACGATCCCTTTTCCAGGAATTCCGGTGGGAAGTACCCAGTCAAACGCGCTGATCCGATCCGAGCTGACGATCAGCAGTTGGTCGCCGATGTCGTAAACATCGCGGACCTTGCCCTGGCGTCGCGGGAACCCGAGTTCAGTTGTAATTACCGGATTTTTAAAGTCGAAACTCATCGAGATCGTCGATCCTTAGATTGAACAGATTCATTACATCAGTTAGATTCGCTCGGTCGTTACCGGTCCAGCTCTAAGCCCCTGCCCTGACTTCTAGGATAGATACTCAGTGGTATTCACGAGCGAATCGATGCGATGTGCAGATTCCCTTATTTCCCGTTGGCTCACTAGCTTATTTTGGCGTTCGATATCCATGGAAAACTGTCTGTAGAATGGGCAATCTTCGATTCAAAGTATCGGCCCCACTCGGGATCGATGCAAAAGTCTGGCAGACTGCCTATATTACGGGCATGGAAGGTATACCCTGGCACTGCCGCCACCAAATTCGGGATGACCAGTTTATCATTGGGCGCGAACTTGACGAGTCTGGCAAGCTAAATATCGTTTGGCCGACGCAATCTCACGGCAATCTCTGCCTCACCACCACCAGCCTGAGAATTACTGAAGATTCCTACTCGCTAGTCGTGGAAATTGCCCGCGGAACGCTCAGCCGCCTGAAGACCCAAACCGCCGAATGGCAACGGATGGGGATGAAGCTTCCCGATACGTTTTTCCCGTTGGCCGAGCAAAGTACGAAGGCATTCCTCCGCAGCTTGACCAGCGTCCCTGGGCTCCAACAGGACGAATTCGCCCAAAGCTCGATAGAGCTCTCTGTTCAGGCTTCGACGATTCTGTGTGAAGCGTTTGCTCAACAGGCGCTAGACTCTCGACGGCAAAACGAAGGGCGACTGACCACGCTGTTGGGAACATCTCTGCCCACTGAAGTCGCACTGCCAAGCATTGCCGATGGGCTTCAAAAGACTTTCAATTTGGTCAATATCAAGGCCGACTTGGGGCTGGTAGAAGAATCGAGCGGTCGCAACAACTACACGCCCTTTGATGCGCAGGTCGAGTGGGCTTCGCAGAACCAATTCAAAGTCTGCATGGGACCGCTAGTTGATTTTCGTCCCGGTCGATTGCCTCAATGGATGATTCTTCTAGATGAAGATTATGAGAACATCTTACGCATCGCCTGTGAGCATGCAGAAAACACGGTGGAGCGATACCGTGGCAAGGTGCATGTCTGGAATTGTGCTGCCGGACTGAACTCGTACAACAAGCTGGATTGGAACGACGAGCAAGTCTTACGTATGGCCGTTTCTCTGATTGAAACGGTGCGTCGAGCTGACAGTCGTTCACCGGTTCTACTTTCCATCGATCAACCGTGGAGCGAGTATCTGCGCGATAACGAGCAGGGAATCTCGCCGCTCCATTTTGCCGATGCAATGATTCGCGCCGAACTGGGGCTAAGCGGCATCTGCTTGGAACTGGCCATGGATCAATGGCCTGGTGGATCGTTTCCTCGAGACCTTATCGAACTGAATCGCTTGATCGATCGTTGGTCGATGCTGGGATTGCCATTGATGGTTCAGCTTAGCACTCCGACTCAGGCCTCCAGCGGTGGCGGCAGACGTATCGCTGACTGGGCCACCAGAACGAATGACTCTGCTGGTAAAACTGAATCGGGTTTCGTTTCACCGGAAGCCATTACCAGCCTGCTGATTTCGAAGCCTTCCGTTCATGCGGTTATCTGGGACCAGTTGACCGATCAATTCCCCAATGCGACCGAGTCCAGCGGATTGTGGAACCAGCAAGGCAAGGCTAAGCCGCTGCTTTCGCATCTCTTGCAATTGCGCAAGAACTATTTGCACTAAAGTCAGCACGGCGAATCCGCGTGAAACAACGTGGAATCGGTCGAATTCGAGTCGATAAATGCCAATAGACGCAGTCTGCCATCGAATATGCTAAATTGGCTATTGCAGTTTAGAAACCTTACTGGAGAGTGAAATGACTCACAATGTCCCTCGCGCAGATCGTTGGAGTTCTTGGAACGTCGCCACTGCGACCGTTGGCTTGGCACTTACGAGCTTAACTCTGGGTGGCTGTAGCTTTCCAAGGTTTCAAGCTTCAGTAGTCCGCAAGTCAACCATCAGTGTTAGCCAGCCCAGTGAACTTTTCGTCGAAACTCGCAATGGAGCTGTGAATGTAGTTTGCGAGCCTGAACTCAGTGAAGTTCAGATCGAAGCGAAGCTCACATGCCGCGGCAATTCCCAAAATGAAGCCGATGATCGACTTGCCCAATCCGAATTGATCGTGGATAGCGAATCCACCAATCAGCTGAAAGTCTCAAGCAGATTCCCTGAAGGCGGCTACGGAAGCGATAGCGCCTCGATCACCATCAAGGTGCCCTCGCTTGATTTGGTGGATGTAAAGACAAGCAATGCCAGTGTGACTATCGACGCTTCTAAATCAGCCGTCAATGGCTCGGTCACGGTCCTGACATCCAACGGCCAAGTTCAGGTGCAACGCGTCTCTGGCAATGTCGACGTCAATTCGTCAAACAGTTCGATCGAGATATCTGACGTTGGCGGCAAGGTAGTCGGTACAACATCCAACGGATCGGCCAGTGTTAAGCTGATGCCAGGTCAGCAAGGCCCAATCCAAGTCAACACAAGCAACGCGTCTGTGGAACTCGAACTGCCAAGCGAGTTTAGTGGTCTGGTTAAGCTTGACACATCGAATGCATCGATATCTGTCGACGATCCCAACAAGGTAATCACGAAAAACGAGGTTCGTAAGACCGAAGGCACCATCACTGTCGGAAACGGCGACAGCGTCTCCGAAGTTAAGACTTCGAACGGAGCCATCAAAGTCAAGATCTCTTCGTAGGGTGTGTGCAGCATGCGATCCAATCATGGATACTGCTACAAAAGAAGCCTAACTCAACGATTCACATCGCTAACAGTTTCACCCGCATGCGGAACACACCATTGGCTGTTAGCGGTTAGTTGTTAGTTGTTCTTCGGATTTTCGTGCTCAATCGAAGACGGTACTCGTGCTCGAATCCGACCTTTCGAGTACGATTACGAGCACCATTTCATTGAGCACGAGCAGGATTTCTTGACGCAGTCTTCAAAGGGCGCAACTTCAAAATCCACCGTCTGGCGATCTGGCGACGGTGGCTACTTGGCCGACGGTGGCTACTTTACACCCGAACAAACTTTGCGGTGGCATCGCCAATGGTGACGCTGATCGAATCATTGATGGTCGGGAATCCTGCTGGCAGAGCTAGCTCGCCATCGCGTGGTTTCGTCGACCAGACGACTTTAGCTTTGCCTTTTGAACTAGCCACAACTTGCCCCATGTCGAAGCCACCGACGTTAACGCTGTAGGTCGCTCCAGCAGCTGCGCCTTCGATTTCGACCTCAAGCTTGCTCTTGGTCTTTCCATCTTCGCTCTCCGTTTCGAACTCAGCCTTGCGAGTTAACGAGCCGACGGCAGGGACGGTCGCAATCCAAGCACCGGATGTTTGCGAGCTGGATGAGCCTCCGGTGCTATTTCCTCCAGTACTTCCGCCACCACCGTTTCCGCCACCGTTTCCGCCACTATTTCCGCCAGAAGACGAATCATCGTTGTTACCGGCGAGCTTTCCACGAACGATATCACCAATGATCAATTCTGTGTCGACGGTCAGCGGCGGCAAGTTGGCCGGCCAAGGCTGATGACTATCGTTATCGTCACCGACACTGAATACCAGCTTGCCGCGGCCCTTCGCATCAGTAAGCAATTCACCAAGAGCGATGTCGTTGAGCTTAACGCTGTAAGCAGTACTTGCGGCTGCGTCGCGAACCTTGATCGAAAGCTCCTTCTCAGCAGAAGACTCTTCAAACTCGATCTTGGCCGTTGCCTCGGTCGTCGTAGACTGTAGCTTGGCCTCAATGTGATTCAGAATCGTTCCTGTCGAACCGGATGAGCTGGATGAATTAGGGTCGCGGCTTGCATTCAGTTGATTGATTACCGTCAATGCATCGGTGGGTGATACTCGTGAATCATCGTTCACATCGTGAAACCCCGGCGAGTTGCTGGTGGAATTGCTGCGGATATCGTTGAGCGTATTGATAACCAGAAGGGCATCCACAGGGCTGACGCGGCTATCGTCGTTCACATCGTTGGGCTCAAGGAAGTTATGGCTCAAGTCGCCTGCCATGAGAGCTCGGTTTTCCAGTTGTTCTGTTCTTAGCTTGCGGATTGGACTTGTTCGCATGATTTCGGCTCTCAAAAGCAAAGGGTCTAAAGGCTGTTCCAATTAGAGAAGCCGGTTGGCGAACCGGCACCCGCCATGCAAGTTGGAAAAAACGGGGAAAAGGGGAAAATTCTTGCCGATCGCAGCAACTAGTTACTAGGCTCTGCCTAGTAACTAGTTGTCTTGCAGGCTCCGCCTGGATTTTGTTGATCCAACAGACATCTTTACGCACCAGCTTGGCGAGGCGGAGCCTCGAAGACAGTGCGTTCCAAGGCAGAGCCTCGGAACGAGGGAATCCACCGTCTGGCGATCTGGCGACGGTGGCTACTTAGCAGTCTTCAAACAGTGCTAAAAGATCCCTCAATGGGAACTACCCGAGCACCAGAAGCAGCCATTGGTACGAGATTTTCGATGTTGTCCCGTCCGGATAAACGTAGGTGTTAGGAACCGTTGGCGATACGTATTGGGGAGTTAACGTAGTGCTGTCGATGACTGGTCCCATCGGATCGCTGAGCTTGCTACCGCGAAGACTAAAGCTCTGGGGAACGGTGGCCGAGAACGATACGGTGTACTTACCAGGCGCCAAAAGTCGACTTACGCTCGAGCTGACATCACGAGCCCGCGCCGTGAGTTGCTCGACAATGACTCCGGCAGAGTTGCGGATGATCATCGTTACCGACCCTGCAGTGCCATCAGCGCGAAGTAGGAAGTTGAAGAGCTGCGGTTCAGCTACGTAGAGAGTTCCAGCTACCGGCACAGTACTGCTGGTAATCTGGCCGGAAGCAAATGTGTTCAACACAGCCGGTGTCGTACCGAAGCTAGTAAAGAGGGTGTAGTTGCCGGTTTGTGCGGTGGGTGAAAAGACTTTCAACAGGTAAGACTGATTGGCTGGTAGCCGGGATGCTTGCACTGTGAAGGTACCATTGCCATTGGCTATGATTTGCGATGAAATCGAAACACCACTGGCATCCTGTATAAGTACCCGAGGCAGTACAGCGTTCACACCGCTTGATGTTAGGGTTGCAGTTAACACCCAGTTAGCACCAGTCGCAGGAGTCTTGACTCGATAGTAGTCAACGTCTGTTGTATCCGAGAGCGTGCCCTGCACATCGAAATGGCGATCGCTTTGACCTGCGAGCGGCTTTAGGGTGATCGCATTCAACGGACTGTCATTGGTGTGAAGGTCGTCATCGAAAAGTAATCTTGCCGGGTCTTTAAACAACAGGTCCACCTTCTCAGGTGGCAATCCTTCGAAGCTACCTCGCATGACTTTCTGCAACGGGGTAACTGTCGGTTGCAACAACCCATCAAAGGTAACAGCAACAGAATAACGGCCAATACGGTAGCTGGACCCCGCCTGTGATTCGACGCGAATAAAGTAACGTCGATCTGGAACAGTAGATGGAAGTGTAATCGATAATGTATCTGCGGAAGTTGATGCACTGGTTTGCGTTCCAAGTACGCGACTGGCACCATCCATGATGGTCAGTTTAGGCGTTGCTAAGCTGATTCCGCTGGTCTGCAATCGTACTGACATAGGGCCGCTATATCCACCGAGCCCCTGAACATAGAAATAGTCGACATCCGCCGAAGTGGTCAGATCGCCATAAGCCACTAGTGGTGTCGAACCGTTGTAGCCACCAGAGACCTGCGAGTACTTGATTCGCGTTGCCCCGCTTAGCGTGTTGTTGTCTTTCTTGAGTTCATTCAGGTCCGCAGTCCTTGCACCGTAAAGCAAACGAATCGCACTAATGTCAGTGGCGGCCAACTGTGTTCGATTATTTAAGTGCGAGAACATCACGCTGAGCGGGTCGGTACTATGCGCCAAGCCCAGAGCATGCCCAAATTCGTGCATCATTGTGGCTTGCAAACTTACCGGAGTGAAACTGGCCGCGGTGTTGATGAAGATATCACCTGTGAACGTTCCCGCGGTATCACCTGGTGGTACCGACACCGCCATCACGGTGTTGTCCATACGATAGCCACCGATGCGAATATCACCAAACCGAGAGTCGTTCTGAGTTGCGCCTTGAACTCCAAATGCTTGACCTCCATCAGTAGTTAAGCCGATATTGACGTTGGCGACTTGCATCCACGCTTGAGCGGCGCGAAAAATCGCCGATTGCCAAACTGCTCGAGGCATCTGCGCGTCGAGTGCTGCGACCAGATCGCTCCGCAAGTCAGCTACGGCAGTTTGGTCCGGCACAAAGCTCATCGAAAGATGTGTCGAATCGTTCCAAGCGATGCCGAACTGCGCCTGCACCATGCGTGGCTCCAAGGATTCGAATCCGTTGGCCAAACTTCTTTTTGTATTTCTCTGCTGCTTCATTTTCTAACTCTTAACTTTCGCGGTGCAACAACTCTATTTCAACTGTCTTGCAGCCGCAATGATCTGTTGAAGCGATTGACGATCTTCGATCTTGACTAAGTCGGCATCCTTTTCCATCATTTCAGCCAAAGCAGGATTTTGCCTGGCAGTCTCTTTGAGCAATGCTAGTGCCTGCGTTTCATCTGAACTATCGCGTCGAACCAGTGCAAATGCACTCGCCGCTTGATAGCAAACGATCGGAGTGCGTTCCAATTCGAGAGCGCGGCGAGCGTCAGCGATAGCGTTTTCCACATGGCCCACTCTGGCATGAAGAACACTTCGTCCAGACCAAGCCAGAGCATAGTGCGGATCGCATTCGATCGCTTGATCGAGTGCTTGAATCGCCTCTTCGGGACGTTTTAGATATTCGCTTAGTACGGTTGCCATATTCTCGTACGAATTTCGCAGGTGAGGCGAAGAGAGACTGGCTTGACGAAAGTCCTCCAGCGCACCCTCCGCGTCCATAGGCTGAGTTCGTAATTTAGCTTCACCACGCGCATTCCAACTTCTCGGATCTCGAGGTTGCAAGGCAAGCCCAGAAGCAAGGTCTTGCTCTGCTTGAGCCTTGTGACCAAGACGCCGATGAACCAACTCTCGAACAAACAGTATTCGCGTATTCTCTTCAGAATGTTTTTCGATCTTATTGAGATCCTCGAGCGCTGATTTGAAGTCACCCAAACCAATACTGGCGATCGCACGATTCAAATAGGCCGCAACGGAGCTAGAATCCAATCGAAGCGTTTCGTCAAACAGTTTCTTAGCTTCGCTGAATCGATTGTGATCGAGCTCCATGGTGCCCAACATCAAACTGGGCCATGGCAAGTCCGACTTCAGGCCAACGGCAACTTCCAAGCTGGTGCGAGCGGCTCGCAGGTCGTTTATCTCTAATTGCAGTTGAGCGAGGTTCGTCCAGTACCATGGGTTTCCAGCATCGGTACTCAACGAGGCCTTCATCGATTCAATGGCACCCTGAACCTGATTGGATTCGATCTGCAGTTGACGACGTAATTCCCTTTCAATTGAACGTCCTGAATCGCTAGAGGACAACGATCTCTCAAGTGCGATTTTCAGAACTGTTGCCAGTCGACTTTGATCGCTATTCAATTCAGCCGCGCGGGCCGCGCTGGCGATTGCGGAACGTAGTAAGAGTTCCGCTTTTTGCGAGTCGACTTCTTGAGTCGCTAGAGTTGCTTCACCGCGAGCTTGCAATAGCCAAAGCTGAGCAGCGACATGATCCGCTTCACGACGCTCGGCTTCATTCAAAGTGCTCTTGTCGATCATCTCGGTGTAAGTCAGCGACTCGTTACATGCGCTGATCATCGACTGAACCTGTGGCGCGGGCAGTTCTGATGTTGCGATGAGTCCAGAAGCGATAGTTCGCGAGGCTTTGGCATCAGAGATCCACTGAACGGCCCTCAAATAGGTCGCCCGTTGATACTGAATTACGAAACCGGTCAACACCAAGCCTAAAAGAACAGATGCGGCTGAGGCCACGAGGGTGGTTGCCGATAGACGTGGATGACGACGGTTCCATTTTCGAACGCGATCCGCCAGTGATTCGCCGGTTGCATGCTTGAGCGGTTGATGGTTCAACTCGCAGCTTAAATCTTCCAGCAGGTGTTGTGCGCTGGAGTATCGATTTTCCGGCAAGTACTCGAGGCACTTGCCAACGATGGCTTGAATACCCGAGGTGATTCCACGGGACTGCTCCTGAAGCAATAGTGGCGCAACTTGGCGATCGCTGCTCATCCTCTGCAACACATCTCGATCGACTCCACTGCGATCCGGAAAAGGACTTCGCATCGCTAGGAGTTCGAACATGATGATGCCCAGCGCGTAGAGATCGCTTCGCTGGTCGCATTGCACTCGATTGGTGATGACCTCAGACAATTGTTCAGGCGCCATGTACCGCGGGGTTCCACCAAAGACACCGAACTGTTGCTGTCCACCGATCGATTCAACCGCCAAGTTGAAGTCCAACAACATCGGCAGCCCATCATCAGATAGAAGAATATTGGCTGGTTTAATGTCTCTGTGCAGTATGTTGCGCTCGTGTGCGTGCGATAATCCGTCTGCAAGTTGAGAGATCATCCAAACGATGCCATGAGCGTAGCTGTAACTTGTGAATTTCTCGCGAAGTCGATTGATCGCTTGGCTATCGATCGAGGCTGGCTCTGAGCTGCTTACAGCGGATTTCTCAGCAGAGTTTTCTTCTAGCCCCTCAGACGACTTGGGCGTTACCGGCCACGTTCCGCTGGAGCAATTGCGAATAGTATCGATCAAGGCTACGCCGCTGGCCGGAACCTGACCAGCCTGCTTGATTGATTGCAACAAGCCACCCAGCGTCGCGGTTCCAAGCAAGGGCATACAGACCACATGCCAAGGATTATGACGATGCAGCGAGTAAATCGGGACGATGTTCTTGTGTTGCAACTTGGCAAGTAAGTCTGCTTCACCTGGAAATTGCGAACTGACCTTAAGAACAACGCGACGATTCGATAATCCTGTTTCAGTCGCAATGTAAACGCGACCAAAGCTGCCGCGGCCAAGTTCTGATCGCAGTTCGAATCCGCAAAGAGTCTGCCCAACCTCAGGAAAGCTGGCGGTATGGTTTGTAGTGCTGACACGAGAATCGTCGGCCTGTTGCTTCAGTCGATTCTGTTCAAACTCCAGTTCCATACAGATCGACTCTTGATCGATCAGCGAGCTGAATCGTTGGCGATAGTATTCAATCGAAGGAACGACGCCCTTAGTCGCCGCAAGCTCCATGTCGACGCGGATGAGCTCACGAACAATCTTGTCGTAGCGAGGATGTGTTGTTGGCGGACAGTAGTCGGCGATATCGACCTGTGATGTAGCCGAAGCTTGACCATAGGCCTTTTCCAATCGCACTACAAAGCTATCCAGCTCGGTGTCCCAACCTAGAGCCGCAGATGAGTCAGAAAGCGCCTGACCAGTCTTTTGATCTGACGAATTACTTGTCACCATGAATCAACTCGTCCAGTCTTTTTCGGAACTCTTGTAAGATCCGCTCGATCGATCGTTTGGCACGGCCGGTTCGCTCGGCAATCTCAGTCACGCCATAACCTGCAATACGCAGATCGACAATTTCTCGATACTCGTCGGGCATCAGCGCCAACATCTCGTCGATGGTTAGTTTTAAGACAGACAGCGCCGTGTGATCCGAATCGCTATGCTCATTCAACGCTGACTCGGCACCTTCGCCGACGATCGTCTTTTGGTAGTCTCGTTTTTCTGCGCGGTGGAAAGTTGCCAGGGATCGAATCTTGTTCAGGCCAATCACCAAAAGTAGACGCCAAAGCTCGTCGCCTTCGGGAATGTCATATTGACCGTCCGCAGCTCTACGAAAGAATGTCCGAAAAACAGACTGTATCATATCTTCCGCATCAACTTCGCGCTGCAATTGATTGGAAGCCTTGGCATGTGCCAGAGCCTTCAGTCTTTCTGCGTAGCGAAGGTACAATTCGGTAGCTGCGTCGCCATCACCGCGTCGATAGCGGCTCAGCAACGTGCGATCACTTGGCTGGCTAGTCTTGTCTGAGCTATCCATTCTTCGTTCTCGTAAGGCTACCATTGGGGCTAGATATTTTACCTGCTTTGCCTGGACTACAAATCCGAGCAGACATTCTACTCGCCACTACCAGAAGCAGATTCCTGACCCTTTGTCCGCCATACCTTTCCAGAGATTTCGAGAACTTATTGGCGAAATGTGGAAACTACGGAGTATCGGAATCAGCTCAGCAATCAAAAACAGACCGTCCCACAATGAAAACGCACTGCATTGCTGTCAGAATTCTCCTAGGTACGGGTATAAAGATCGTCTTTCCTCATCAATCTGGCTGATAATATGACAACTGTGATTTGAGGCTGTAATGGACACGATTCACCCCAAGCGGGCCTACCCCATGATTCGACTTTCCTTCCAATCGTTCGTCTTGTGCACCCTTCTTTTCGGGATGCCATTCAGGACTCAAGCTGGTGAACCCACAGGAAAGCTGGCCTCGTTCGCAGCACCGCGGACTTGGTCGGATGCGACTGGAAAATTCAAGATCGAAGGCAAGCTGAAGTTTGCGGACAGCAACGAAGTTCAGATCGCTCAGACCAACGGGAAAGCCGTTAAGATCAAGATCGATGGACTCAGTAATGCCGACCAGACTTTCGTGAAGTCGTTTTTGGAAGCCGAGGCTAAAGCAGGAAGCGAAGGCGATGACGACAATCCCTTCAAAGTCGTGGGAGAAGCGCCGAAGGGTGGCATGAATTCCGGCGCTGGCAAAGGTTCCGGCAAGAGCTCAAGTCAGTCCGTGGTTGTTCCAGCGACCGATGCTTCTGAGCCCGAAAAGCGACAGCCCATCGTCAAAGGCGCTAGGCTGATCGCCTCCAAGCTCGACAAGGCATTTTGGGCAGCTAAACCCGCGCTTGGTTTTCCTGAGATTACATTCGAAGAGTTCGCTGTTGTTACGGATCTCAAGAAATCGTTTCATTCGGGTCAACGGATGTTAACTGCTGGCAAGGCCGGCATCTCCGTGATTGGTAGTTATCAAGACGGCAAAGAAGGCTACAGTCGCATTGCCGTGGTTCGCGCAAGCGATAGTAGCGTTATGGACACGATCGAATATAAAACGCCTTGGAAGCTGATGGCAATCAGCTCCGATGGCTCGCGTATCGCTGCAGTGCGTATCGAAGCTTGGGACAAAGGCAATGACGTTGGCATCTTCAAAGTCACCAAGACCGGTATTGTTCCCGACTTTCAATTCACCGCTGGTGGCGGCTCATGGGACGAACTGCATTTCGTTGGATTTGCGGCCAGCAACAAACTGATCACCATCAGTCAGAAGCACAATCTAGTCGTTTGGGATATCGCAGCCGAAAAACCGAAAGCTTTGTTTCAAGGCAATAGCGGCGGCGCGTTGAGCGCTGAACTTAGTCCCGCAGGCGAGCTGATGGCTCTACCAGCCGGCAATGCCATCGCCGTAATCGATATCGCCACTGCCAAGGTCGTTGGATTAATCGAACGCGATAATCGAGCCTTACAAATTGCCTTCTCCTCGGACGGTACCAAGCTGGCCGCCTACCAGCCTTTCTCGGTCACGATCTACAACATGGAAACCGGTAAGGAACTCAATCGCTTAGCGGTCTCCGACTTCGACCCCAACGTTCCGCTGAATTGGCTAGGATCGTACATCATGGTCGGTTCAGTAGTCTACGATGTGGATCGAAGTCTACCTCTTTGGACTTATGAAAACAAAGCGACCGCACGATCTTGTCTTGGATCATATCTCTTCTGCGCCTTTGGCGGCGACAAGGGAACTAACGTTGCCGTCAATCGCATTCCCCACGAACAAGCAATTCAAGCGGCATCGACAATTGACCCAGAGAGCATCTATGCGATTCGTCCTGGTGACAGCGTAGCGATCGAGTACAACTTTGGCACCGCGCCCTCCGATGCTCAGATGGCAATTCGCAATACGGTCGAAGAGAAGGTTCGCAATCAAGGCTGGAAGATTAGCAACACCGCGTCGAACACGATCCTTGTTGAACTGGAACAAGGTAAACAAGAGACCGAAGAGTACTACACGCGTGAAGGCTTTGGCCCCTTTCTACCCCCGCCAGGTTTTGGACCGCGACCGTCCGGGCCACTAGAGTCCGTAACGTTCACGCCTTGGACTCACAAGATCACAATTCAATGCGGTGCCAACCAAGTGTTCCAAGCGGTGCATGTCCGTGGAGCCCCCGATAACTTTCGCACGAAGGATGGCGAGTCGACTCAAGCCTACGTGACTCGTCACTGCCAACCCTCGCCAAGTTACTTTCAGACTCTTCAGATTCCACCGCACATTCTCAAGCCGGAATTCAAAGGCGGGCTAGGAAAGTCAGTGATTTCCGGCAATGGACTAGGGAACTGAAGTTCCAGATGATTAAATCAACGGCTCGCTAGCCTAGAAAATAGCGAGTAAATGTGGACAATGCTTGTTCTATCTTCATGAAAGAAGGAACAAGTCAATGCTACGAATGCTTCCATGTCTGTTGATTGTCGCGGGGTTGCTTCCCGCAATTGCATCCGCTGATGATCCGTTGCAAACGCTGGGGAAATCTTCGAAAGATACGCAGCAAGCCAAAGCGGTCGTACAAAAGCTGCTCTCGCAAAAAGATCTCAGCTTGACTGCTGTTCTGACTGCGATGAAGTCTCAGAATGACATCGCCAAGAACTACTATCTCTCGGTGGCACAAGCGGTTGCTGATCGCGAGCCAACTCAATCGGTGGAAGCTTGCAAGCAGTTCCTCACACAACGCGATCAAGATTCCACAGCTCGCTATTGGGCCTTCACTTATGTGACGACCTACCTGCCAACGATGCGAGAAAAGCTGCTCGACTCCATGATCGATGACCCGTGTCCCGAACTGCGATTCGATGCGATCGAGCTGCAGATCAAGCGACTGGAGACAACGCCACCCGCAACGGCTGAGGCTAAGCAAGCTGCGTACGATAGACTGCTGCAATTGGCGAGACTGCCCGAACAAGTTCAACGCGTCGCCAAACTGCTGGACGAATCTGGTAAGAAGGTTGAACTTCTGAAGCACTTTGGATTCCTCGCCAACTGGAATGTGGTGGGACCTTTCGACAATGTGGGTCAAGCCAGCTTCAACGTGGCTTATGCACCGGAGAAAGAGTACTTGGAAAACAAGCTCGCTGGAAAGCTTGACTCGCTAAAGTACGACGGCAAGGAAAAAGGGCTGACATGGAAGCCGATCGAAACCGACAAGCCCGATGGCAAAGTCGATCTGAATGTGGCTTACAACAATGCCAAAGGTGCAGTGGTCTATGCCGTGGGAAGCTTTGAATCTGCTAAGAATCAAACTGCCGAAATTCGTGTGGGCTGCCCTAACGCAATCAAGGTTTGGGTTGAAGGCAAGCTAGTTATTGATCGCGAGGTCTACCACGCCGGTGATCAGATCGATCAGTACATCGCTCCCATTCAACTTAAGGCTGGCAAGAACTCGATCCTGGTCAAAGTCTGTCAAAATGAACAGACCGAACAATGGGCTCAGGATTGGTCATTCCAACTGCGCATCTCTGATCCAACTGGTTTAGCAATTCAGTCCTCGGTCGCTTCAAGATAGGAATTTCTCAATTATGAAAACTTTGAAGTTAGCAACCTTGCCAAGGCTGATTCCCACCGGACTTACTCTGGCAGTAAGTTTGTTTTGCACGACTCACTGTAGTGCACAGTGGACTGGATTCTTGGGTAACCGAGGCAACCCCGTCACGACCGCTTCCGTAATTCCAGACAGCTTTGCAGTTGAGAAAGATGGGGCAGCGGCGGTCAACATTGCGTGGCGACGCGAGTTGCCTGGACGCAGCGTCAGCGGTCCGATCGTCCTTGGCGACAAGGTCATCACCACCAGCAGCTCCGCAATGGAAGGTCGCTGGGGCAGCACAACGGCCGTTGATGCGAAGAATGGAAACATCGTTTGGACGCGAAGCATTAAGACAACGGGGCGACCTTACTGTCACCCGACCAGTGCCAATGCCGCGCCAACGCCTTGTAGCGATGGCCAGCGAGTCTTCTCGTTCTTTAGCTCGAACGATCTCGTTTGCTACGATCTTGATGGCAACCTGCAGTGGTTCCGAAGCTTAGTTGACGCGCACCCATTGGCTGGTAACGACGTAGGCATGAGTGCCTCGCCGGTAGTCACCGATGGAGTCGTCATTGTTTGTGTTGAATGCCAAGCGGATTCGTTTGCAGCCGGCATCGACGCAGCAACTGGCGTAACGCTATGGGAATTGGCTAGACCTCGCAAAGCCAACTGGTCCTCGCCAGTCGTTGTCACAGGAACAGACGGCAAGAATGTCGTTGTCGTTCACGCGGGCAACTCCGCGGTCGGCGTAGAACCTAAAACAGGCAAGTCTGTGTGGGAACTGGACGAAAAGTGCTCGACCATCGCCAGCGCCTCGTTTGTCAATGGAACGCTTTACCTGCCTGCTGGTGGAGTCAAAGCTTATCGCATCGGCGCGAGCAGCGACAAGCCAACGCTGAATTGGTCCGCTCAGAAAATCAACCCATCTTCTGCCTCGCTTGCCGTTGTCGATTCGTTTGGACTTCTGGGATTGAACCGAGGCGTGTTGGTTTGCTGTGATGATAAAGGCGAACTCAAATGGCAAGCTCGTCTACCTGATGCGGGACAGTTCTGGTCAACTCCCGTGATCGCAGGCCGCAAGCTTTTTGCTGCCGATGCGAAGGGCAAATGCTTCGTCGTCGATCTTCGCGATGACAAAGGCGAAGTCCTAACCGTCACGGACTTGGGCGCCGAAGTTTTGGGCTCGCCTGCCGTTGGTGCCGACGGACTTTACGTTCGTTCCACCGATGCGTTGTGGAAGATCAAACAGCTTTAATCAGTTACACCTCGAAGATCACGTTGGAAGGAATCGCCCGCAATGTCAGTCAGCTCTGCTTCCGTTTCACCCATGCAGCGCCAGTACGACGAAGCCAAAGCGGCCTGCGGTGACGCCATTCTTTTGTTTCGAGTCGGCGACTTTTACGAACTGTTCCACGAAGACGCGCGCACTTGTGGCCGCGTCTTGGGAATGACGGTCACCAGCCGCGACAAGGGCGAGAATCCTACGCCCATGGCCGGGTTCCCGCATCATCAATTGGAAGCCTACCTGAGCAAGTTGATTCGCTTGGGATTCCGAGTCGCAGTTTGCGATCAGGTGGAAGATCCGCGCGAGGCTAAGGGTATCGTTCGTCGTGAAGTCACGCGAATCGTTACCGCTGGTACGTTGACCGATGATGCGCTGCTGGATCCACTGCAGACCAATTTGCTTGTGTCGGTGTTTTCGATCAATCCAGGCAAGCCTGATCCTGATGCAAAGATCGGATTGGCGTGGACCGAGTTATCTACGGGGCGATTTGAAGCGGGTGTATTCTCGCGAGCCAGATTGCTAGACGAACTCGCCCGACTTGAGCCATCGGAAGTTCTCTTGCGAGAGGATGACGCGGCCCTTTCTCCTGGCAACGACTATGGCTGGGCTGTCACGCTTCGACCGACTTGGCAGTTCAATTCCGATGAAGCCCGACGACAATTGTGTCAGCACTTTGGTACTCGCAGCTTGGAAGGCATGGGATGGAACGATTCCGAAGATGGTCCCGCCATCGGCGCGGCCGGTGCGATCCTGGCCTATCTTCAAGAGACACAAAAGACGTCGCTGATTCATCTTCGAAGCTTGCTTCCCCGGCGCCAAGGCAAGACTCTGGAGATCGACGCCGCGACTCGTCGATCGCTAGAGATTACGCAAACGATGCGCGATCGCCAACGCGAAGGCTCTTTGCTATCGATCATCGACCAGACATGCACCTCGATGGGCTCGCGAATGTTGGCAGGTTGGATGGCCAATCCGCTTTTGGATCTCGCTGAAATTAAGCAACGACACGCGGCCGTTCAAGAACTGGTCGAAGCTGCGGCTCTGCGCAAGTCATTGCGTCAATCGCTGACAGGCATCTACGACTTGCAGCGATTGCTGGGACGTGTTGCCACAGGTCGCGCCAGCCCGCGGGATCTTTTGCAGGTCGGTTCGACTTTGCAACGCTTGCCTGAGCTGAAAGAAGAACTAGAAGGCTGTAACAGTCAACGGCTTTTCGATCTTCAAGATCAATTGCAACTTTGTTCCGAGTTGCGTGAACGATTGCTCTGCACGCTGGTTGAAGAATGCCCGCTGCATACACGCGATGGCGGATTCATTCGAAGCGGCTGCAACGCTCAACTGGACGAGTTTCGGCAGTTGGCTACGGGCGGCAAGCAGTGGATTGCGCAGTACTTGGCCGATCAAATTCAAAAGACTGGCATCACGACTTTAAAGGTAGGCTATACCAAAGTCTTCGGCTATTACTTGGAAGTCACCAATTCTCAAAAGGAGAAGGTGCCCGATTACTTTGAACGCAAGCAAACATTGAAAAATGCCGAGCGTTACGTAACCGACGAATTGAAAGAGTACGAAACCAAAGTGCTCTCTGCCGACGAGCAATCGCTGGTGCTTGAGCAGGAGATCTTCGTTGACCTTCGCAATCGCACCGCGGCTCAATTGCCTCAGCTTCTTCAATCAGCGGCGATACTTGCCGAGTTGGATGTGCTGGCTGGGCTGGCTGAGCTTGCGGTGCAACATGGCTATGTGCGGCCCGAAATGACCGATGGTTGCGAACTGGAAATCATCGAAGGCCGGCATCCCGTTCTCGATGCTACCACGCCCAAAGGAACGTTCGTTCCGAATGATGTATTAGTCGGCGGCACGCATCGCCCCATCGTGCTCATTACCGGTCCCAACATGGCTGGTAAGAGCACCTATATTCGTCAAGTCGCTTTGATCACGTTGATGGCTCAGCTTGGTAGTTTTGTTCCAGCCGCGCGAGCTAAGGTGGGTGTGGTCGATCGAATCTTTGCACGAGTCGGTGCAAGCGATGAACTATCGCGCGGGCAAAGTACGTTCATGGTTGAGATGGTCGAGACGGCTAGGATTCTTAACACGGCCACACAGCGTAGCTTGATCATCTTGGACGAAATTGGCCGAGGCACCAGCACCTATGATGGACTGAGCCTTGCATGGGCGATCGTCGAACACTTGCACGACAAGATCGGCGCGCGAACGCTCTTTGCAACGCACTATCATGAGCTTACGCAGCTTGAAAAGTCTTTGCCTGGTGTGCAGAACTTTAACGTCGCCGTTAAAGAATGGGACGACAACATCGTTTTCCTCCACCGCATTGTTCCAGGTGGTGCCGATCGAAGTTACGGTATCCACGTAGCTAGGTTAGCGGGGATTCCTCAAGCCGTGAACAAGCGCGCCAAAGAGATCTTGATTCAGCTTGAGTCGGATCACGTCAACCATCGCGGCGACTCTAAGATCACGCCGCCACAACGCAAGAGCGACACCCCGATTCAGCTCACCTTATTCGAATTTGGAACACATCCGGTGGTTGAGAAGATTCGTGACCTCGACATTCACAGCACGACACCGCTTCAAGCTCTTCAGCTTCTCGAACAACTGAAGCAAGAGGCCGAAAAGTAGTACCTCGTTCCGAGGCTCTGCCTTGGAACGCACTGTCTTCGAGGCTCCGCCTCGCCAAGCAGGTAAGTACGCATGTCTATAGGATCAGCAAAATCCAGGCGGAGCCTGCAAGACACTGAATTACTAGGCAGAGCCTAGTAACTAGTTGCAGACTAAGTTGATTTTGATGAAGTTCGCCGGTTCGCCCAAGCTGCACCGACGAGCACGGCGATTGCAACCCAAGCTGGCCAGTTACCCAACATTTGATACAGGGTCTTATCGCGGCGCAGGTAGACTTCTGATTGAAAAGCTCCCGTCAGATCTGCATCCAAATACTGGTCATAACTACCCCATGGATTGATGATGCACGAGACTCCCGTGCCTGCGGAACGAACTAAATAGCGACGATTTTCGATCGCTCGAAGGCGTGCAAGCTTGAGATGCTGACGCCGCGCGACAGGAGACTCGAAGGCGGAATCATTGATGATGCAAACCAGCAATTCGGCTCCAGCAGCAACAGTCTTTCGCGTGACCTCAGCTAGGGTGTCTTCGTAGCAGATGATCACACCGATCTTATGACCACCGGGAATCGTTAGAGGACTGTCGGAGGTTCCAGGTTCGAAGTATTCGCCCAATTGAAACCAATCGTGTAACTCAGGATACGTTTTTTCCCCCGGCACATACTCGCCCAATGGCAAAAGGCTGCGTTTGTGGTAGCGATCGACAATCTCTCCGTTGGTATCCACCAAAAAGGCTGTTTGATAAACGGGAGTTTCCGTATCGCGATCGCCGTAAAAACTGCGCCCACCCAGGATTACCGAAGCTGGCAAGCCCACCAAGTACTCGGAGTTGATCATCGGTGGCTTGGATAGTTCCAAGACATGATCTGGGTCTGCAAAGCTCGTCAAATCGCCCGAGTGAACACCGAGCGTTGATTCGGGCCAAATGAATAGGTCGACGTCTTTCATTGCCAAGGATCTCTCGCGCATGTTCGGCAATCCGACTCGGAGCGATGGATCCTCTTGAACGACTCCTATCTGAATTGGCGTTCCCGCCTTCTGATCCAATAGGCTAGTACATATTACCCCATACCCCAAGGTTGCAACGAAAACGCATGCACAAACCGCAAGGCCTCGACGTGCTGCTGAGCGTCGCAAGTGCGTTTTGGGGCTCAACAGGTCCCAGATTAATGTTGGAAGGAATGCGATGGAAAGAACCATCAGCGAGACGGTTGAGGTGCCACCGAGGTCTATGGATTGAACCAGTGTCAAAGCGCCCAGTTGCGAATGCGCTAAAGTCCATCGGAAGACTCGCGGCAAAAATGCTTCAAGGACGATCCAAAGGCAAATTGGTATCAACATTCCGGTGACTGTCGCGTGTCGTTGCCGAGTCGCGGCCACCGAGTAACCGACTATCACAAACAACAAACTCTCCCAAGCAACCAACAGAGAAAACACCAATCGCGGATTGGTTCCTTCCTGATTCATTACATAGGCCAACATTTGCTCAGCCCATGAAAATGATAGGCCTAGCGAGATCGCACCGAAAAGCAATGCATAGAGAGCTGCACCACGAGGCGTAGAACGAGCGGCGACGGTTAAAAAACCGGCCATCGAAATCCAAGTAATCCACCAACCGTCCGCGCCAGTCCAATCAAGAGAGAAGAATCCGCCAAGCAGTACAAGAAATATGACTTTGGCGAATACGACGACTACTGACTGGATCGTGGAGGAAGTTGATTCGGAACTTAACTTGTCAGACGGCTTATCTGACGCTGATCGATTCGCAGTGGACTCTTCAAGCTGGTGTTTGGGCATAATCACCTTGATACAGTAGCTTGATTTGAGTCTGGTAATGGGCTTTGACCAATTGATCCCATTCCGCGGCAAACGGCACTAATTCATCAAGCGAGGAAAGCCACACGATCTTCTGGATCATGTAGTCCGCAAGATGAAATCTAAAGTCCAAATCGAATGTCGCCTGCGAACCATTAGTTTCCGAGGTGTAAACGCAAGTGGCGTGCAAATAGCCATGCACTGAATTGTCGACCAGTATCTTCTCTTCAATGCTGACGCGGTCTGAAGTCAGCAAGCAGAAAATTGGGGTGTACCAGTCGGACACACCGCTGTGGGCAAAGTATTGATCCTGCAGGGGAAGGCCATCTACGATTCGTCGGCAATCAATTTCGATCTCAGTCTGGCTGCATTGGATGAGTCGGCTACGACAGAAACTGTCGGCAGCAAAGAAGGCTTGGCTCAGAGCCATGGATGGAATTCTTGCTGATAGCGAAAGCTCTTCAACAGTGACGTGTAGCTGAGCATCGCTAAGCGTCATGGCCAAAACTTCGAGCGTTTCTTCCGAAACATTCCCGTGAAGTTCAGCTTTGCGAATCAATCGTTCACAGTAACCTGATCGATAGGCAAGCTCTTGTTGCGTCCAGCCTTTCCTTTTTCGCAATTCCTTCAAACGTTCACCCCACACGGGAATACCCCGTGCTCCAGCTTGTGTCTTGTGCATAACTCACCGATGTTAAAGTGGGCAAATGTGTTGGAGTTCACACTTTGGACGTCGTGAAGGTGATTTTGACCACAAACCACGCGGGAAATCAATAACCACCCGAATAGAGTGTCCTCGAAAAACCTTACAACCCAATTAAATGGGGGGGTGATGCATTCCTGTGCCGTTCCTGTTTATTCAGATTTACTTGAGTATAATCCACAACCGCTAGACCATTCTCACCTTGAACATCCCACCTACCCGAGCAGGACTTAACGATGCATCTCCCACGTGGAATTCGTTATGCCTTTACTCTCATTGAACTGCTGGTAGTCATCGCAATCATTGGCATATTGGTGGGCCTGTTGTTGCCTGCCGTCCAAGCAGCGCGAGAATCTGCTCGCAAAACTCAATGCCTCAACAACTTGAAGAATCAATCCTTAGCGGTGCAAAACTTCGAGCAGACCAGAAAGATCATTCCACCGGGCTGCACGCAAAAAGATGGCACTTACTATTCTTGGATGTTTCAGATTCTTCCGTTTACAGAACAGAATTCTGTACACCAACAGTTTGATGTGAAGAAGCCATGGAATGCACCTGAAAATCAAGCCGCTTCACAGGCCATCATTCCTTTGTACCGTTGCCCGAACAGCCAAAAAGATTTTGCCGGGGACACGGACTATACAGGCATCAGCAGCACACTGGTTGGATGGGAAGCAGGTACGCCGCCCGTGGATCGCGGGAGCTTCATCGACATTAGCAACGTAGCGGGGCCCATAACATTCGCAAGTGTCACTGACGGGCTTTCAAACACAGTATCGATTTCCGAAGCTACTGATCGTGAACCTGATGATGGATTGTGGGCATCAGGAGCAAATACTCTGCTCCATTTTTCAGGCTCAGTGAATTCCTCCTGGAATGGGATCTACAGCTTTCATCCTGGTGGCGCCTTGGCAGCCAGGCTTGATGGTTCATGCACATTCCTTTCCTCTACCATCGACGAAACTACTTTGAGCGCTCTGCTTACTCGAAATGGACAAGAGACGGTTTCCATCGAGTAAGTTCGATTAGCGCGGCGAAGTAGGATCGAGAGATAGTTCGCTCCCAATGGATTGCTTTTAGGACATGGAAGTATTTTTGTTTTAGATGTTCTCAATGAGAGAGAGTTTGCAACATGGTTAAGTATCTACTAGGTCTTTTGGTTTGCGCTTGCTTCATGGCAAGCCCAGCATTGGCTGGCGGTGGCAAGGATTCCACGCTGAAGGTTATCAACGACCGCACCGGTGCGGCTGAGCCACCATACGTTGTGGTCATCGCTGATCCACCAGCATCACTTATCGCAAAGTTGAACGCCGGAACTGCGACAGCTAAAGAAATCAAGGCTGCCGGTGGCGTGACAATCAAGAAGGGAAGTTCCGCTTCAATTCCAGTGAAGTCAGGCGTTGTTCCTGTTTACTACACAGTGATTTTGGCTAATGGAGCCCTTCCGCCTGCATTTTCACAAAATGTGACTTTCACCAAGGGCAAGACTTTAACAGTCAAAGCTTCAGCGATCTAGTTTTCTGAATCTTGGATCACGGACGGGGTTGTCCAGCACAACCCCGTCTTGATCTTCTAGTGTCACCAATGGACTTCTTACACAACATCGATCTCCGAAGCTAAAGATCTCGATCCTGCTAATGGATGTTGCCCTCAGGGCCAGTACTTTGCTCCATTTTTCAGGCTCGTTGGATTGCTCTTTGAATGGATCTACAGCTTCCATCCCGTAGTGCACGGGCTGTTGTTCTGAATTAATGAAGCTGTTTTTGAGCTTCGCGTACTCGTAATTGCTAAGGTGATGGGTTCACTTGAGTGGCATCGAAAACGAGTTTAGTAGGGTACATTTCGAAATGGATTGCCTTTAGGAACATGGACGTATTTCTTTGGATGTTCTCTTAAGGAGAGAGTTTGCAACATGGTTAAGTATCTATTGAGTTTGTTGGTTTGCGCTTGCGTGATGGCAAGTCCAGCATTAGCCGGTGGCGGTGGTGGTGGAGCCAAGAAGGATGCGACGTTGAAGGTAACGAACGATTTGACAGCGGCCACTGATCCTCCATTCGTTGTTGTGGTTCCTGACCCACCAGCTTCGCTATTGGCCAAGCTAAACGCAGGCACTGCAACCGCCAAGGAAGTCAAGGCAGCCGGTGGAGTTACCATTAAGAAAGGGAGCTCAGCTTCAATTCCTGTGAAGTCAGGTGACGTTCCAGTTTACGGCACAGTCATTTTGGCTAATGGAAGTCTTCCTGCTGGCCAACTAGTAACAGTGACGATTGCCAAGGGCCAGACCTTGTCAGTCAACGCATCTGTTCTTTAATTAAACCCTTCGGATCGCTGGTGGGGTTGCCCGGGCTTGCCCTGTGTAACCCCGCCTTTATCATCTAAGTCAGTTCAACTGAATTAGATGCTCTCTTTGGGGAACAGTCCCTTGATCGATCCCATTATTTCCCTGTCTTCTGCTCGACAGCTCGACAACGCTATCTTCTGCGATGTTCGATACGCTTTGGATGGATCTGATGGCTATCAGGCCTACCTCAAAGGTCACATCCCTGGTGCTCGGTACGTTTCGATGGACAAGGTACTGGCATCAACACCTGGCCCCGTTGTCGGTCGACACCCACTTCCCACTGCCGAAGCATTTGCTCAGTCGCTCGGCGAACTAGGCATTAGCAACGAAGCAACGGTGATTGCCTACGACTCTGTTGGCGGGCGTTTTGCTGGCCGACTTGTTTGGATGCTCCGGATTCTTGGACAATCAGCCGCACTATTGAATGGTGGATTGCAGGCTTGGTTAGATCAACAACCTGAAACGCCGCTTGAGACCGCACCGGCAGTTTGGCAGCCGTGTTCACGACAAACGATCCCGTGGCCCGCCGATGCAATTGTCACTGCCGATCAAGTTGCACAGGCGATTGCTCAAGGTACCTTAGTCGTTGACGCTCGCGCGCCCGAACGATACCGCGGCGATGTTGAACCCATCGATCGCAAAGCAGGACATATTCCTGGAGCAAAGAACCTTTTTCTCGGTGGTAACTATCAAGACGGCGGCAACTACTTTAAGAGCACAGACGAACTCGCCGATCGATTTCGAACTGCTGGATTTGACGAAAACACGATCTGCTACTGCGGCTCGGGCGTGACAGCTTGCAACAATGTGCTTGCCGCCGAAGCCGCTGGACTGCCTCGCCCGCGCGTTTTCGTTGACTCGTGGAGCGGTTGGTCGAGCGACGAGCGTCGCGAAGTAGCCACGGGTGACGCGTAGTGATTTCGTAGGTTGGGTGGAGGTACGAAACCCAACAGGCCTCTGCGTATTTTCAGTTGCATCATAAAGATTCTGCGAGCGTAACTTGCTACAATCGCGTCCGAGCAAAGAGTCTATTCAAATACCTCCTTAGCACTCTCCTTGTCTGCTCGCTCCCTCCTCAACACGTCGAGTTCTACTGATGTCGGTTGCAGACGCATCCATTGAGCAAGCCTATCGCTTGGCCTCCGCACGATACGCCGCGATAGGTGTAAATACGGAAGCTGCATTGAACGAGCTCGCCAAACTCTCTATCTCCATTCACTGCTGGCAAGGTGATGACGTTACCGGTTTCGAGAATTTGGGGATTGGACTTAGCGGTGGCATCGCGGTCACGGGAAACTACCCAGGTAAGGCTCGCAATCCCGATGAGCTCCGTCAAGATTTTGAGATGGCATTGAGTTGGATACCAGGCAAACATCGAATTAACCTTCACGCTTTTTATGGCGAGTTTGGTGGCAAGCGGGTCGATCGCAACGAGATTGGCCCTGAACATTTTCAAGGCTGGATCGATTGGGCAAAGAGCCATGGTCTGGGCATCGATTTCAATCCCACCTGCTTTTCACACTCGATGTCCAGGGACGGACTAACTCTCAGCCATCCCGACCCCGCGGTGCGACATTTCTGGATCGAGCATTGTTTGGCGTGCCGTGAAATCGGCCAAGTGATGGGCAAGTCGCTCGGCTCTCCGACTGTTACCAATGTCTGGATACCAGACGGATACAAAGACAATCCCGTGGATCGATGGTCACCACGAGTGCGATTGGCTGAGTCGCTCGATAAGATCTTTGCTAAGAAGCTTAACCCTCTACATCATTTGGATGCCGTTGAAGGCAAACTGTTTGGCATTGGCAGCGAGAGTTTTGTCGTCGGCAGTCATGAGTTCTACCTTGGCTATGCAATCCAGAAGCAGATTTTGCTTTGCTTGGACGCGGGCCACTTCCATCCTACGGAATCCATTGCCGACAAGATCTCTTCGGCCCTGCTCTATTTACCGCGGCTCTTGCTGCATGTTAGTCGTCCCGTTCGATGGGATAGCGACCATGTCGTCACGCTGGATGATTCGTTGCAATCGATTGCTCACGAAGTGATCGGCAACGAGTGGCAGTCGCGCATCCACATTGGACTGGACTATTTTGACGCCAGCATTAATCGGACTGCTGCTTGGGCAATTGGCACTCGCAATACTCTTAAAGCACTCTTGATTGGTTTGCTTCAACCCTCCATGGCTCGCGAAGCAGAGGCTGCCGGGGACCTGACAGCGAGGCTTGCTTACATGGAAGAAGCCAAGTCGCTTCCCTGGTCTGCTGTTTGGGATCAGCACTGCCTGAACTGCCAAGTACCGGTTGGTGCAGCGTGGCTTGAATTAGCTAAGAAGTATGAAGATGAGGTGCTTTCGAAACGCTAGTTCCTAGAGTGAGCTACGATCGGTAGTGGCATTGAAGTTTTACGTTTGAGGAAAACATGTCCGACGAATCAGATGCATCAAAATCCGAATATGAACGCGAGCCCGTGCCGGACTCCGCGATGAAAGGCCCAGCTGCGTTTTGGGGAATGTATGCTGGCGAGCACACTGCGGGGACCGAGTTCATGATCGGGCCATTGTTTGTGAAGTGGGGTGCTTCTGCAAGCAGCTTGATTTTCGGCTTGTTACTTGGCAATCTACTCGCCGTACTGACATGGCGTTTTCTTACAGCAGTTATCGCTACTGAGCAGCGGCTAACTTTGTACTACAAGTTAGAAAAGATCGCCGGCGGAATACTGGTTAAGCTATACAACTTGGCCAACGGCGTGCTCTTCTGCTTTCTTGCTGGCGCGATGATAACCGTTTCAGCGACGGCCGTGGGACCATTTTTTCCAGACGTCCCCATGCCTACTTTTGCAACGATGATGCCAACGGGACTGGGGTGGATTGTGATCTGCGCGGCGATTGGTCTGGCAATCACTCTGGTTGCGAATCGCGGATACTCGTTGGTTGCCAAAGTCGGACACTATTCGGCTCCTTGGATGTTTTTAGTCTTCGTAGCTTGTGCGATCGTAACCTTAGGGCGACTCGACAACTTTAATATCTGGGAGTTGCTGACTCCCGCAGAGGGAACCACGGAAAGTATCAGTTTCTGGGGGATCGTTTTCTTCTCATGGTTTTGCAATGCAGCGATGCACCTTGGGATGTCGGACTTGTCGGTGCTGCGATTTGCTAAGTCACCCAACGCCGGTTATGCATCGGCAGCTGGAATGTTTCTTGGGCACTACGTGGCCTGGATCTGCGCAGCTCTACTGTTGGTCTATTGGGTTCGCGTTCACAACGTCAATCCGCAAGAAGGTAAGGACCCCGGCACTATGGTCAACGATGCAGTGGGTTGGGCTGGTTTAATATGCGTCGTTGTTGCCGGGTGGACAACGGCCAATCCGACGATCTATCGAGCTGGACTGGCCTTCCAAGGCGTGCTTCCAAAAATCTCGCGTAGCATGGCGACTTGGATTGCCGGGATTGTCTGTACCATCGCCGGTATTTTTCCGGGAGTCGCAATGCAACTGCTCGACTTTGTTGGCATCTACGGAACAATTCTTGCACCGGTGGGAGCCATTATCATTGTCGATCACTTTTGGGCGAAGAAACTGGGTATCCAAACTGATCCAGCCGAGAAATCGCGACTTGCGATTAACTGGATCGTCCTGATTGCCTGGCTCGTTCCCGTCGCTGCGGGCATGGCGGCATATTGGAAATTGGGACTGTTTCCATCCTATCTTCCGTTACCATGTGCGATTGCATGTGGAATAATCTACGTGATCTTGATGAAGCTATGGATGCCCGCTCGCGAACAAGTAGGAGCCGTCTAGATGATGAAACAGCTTTCACGAATCGTCGGATATCTTTCATTGGCCGGTACCATCGTTCCGCCCATTTTGTTCAGCGTTAAGTCGATGACTCAACCGACAATGGAATGGATCATGTTAGTCAGTTGCGTAACATGGTTCGCCGCAGCTCCGTTTTGGATGAAGGCGGAATAGGTTCAGCCGCGATTTCACTTGTGCCCGATTTTCTAGATCATGGGGTTGGAAACAGCTCTGTTTGAACCACTTCCAATTGTTCGGTCAATCGGCTTGCTCGCAGCGCAGAAGTTTCGGGACGAGTTGCAATCAGCTTGGAGTACTTGTCCCATGGTAACAGACATCCGATCGTAGCAAGAGCATCGGCGTCTGTTGCGGTGGGAGCAATCACCGTCACAGCCAGCGGTCCAACAACTCCGTAGCCCGTTTGAGGATCAAGGATATGGCTGCGTTTGACTCCATCTACCAAAGTGTATTGCCATAAGTCTCCGCTAGTCGCAATCGCAACATTGGATAAAGTCAACTTGCGAATCGGTTCACCATCGCGTTCAATCGGAGAAATTGCGATTACCCACCCAGGCTTATTCGGCGGAGCTTGGCCACAACGCATGTTGCCGCTGATGTTGATCAAGCATCGGTGAATGCCATGTTGCTCGAGTACTTGGAATGCTCGATCAGCGATGTACCCTTTACCGATCGCTCCGAAATCTAGCCGCAACTGGTCATCCTCAATTCGAATCGTCTTGGTAGCTTGATCCAATTTGACTTTGCTCCAACCGCAATGCGACTTGGCATCTTGAATGACATCGTCCTTGGGTACTCGTCCAGCCCTTCGGTGCTTCCTCCAAGTTTGAGTCAACAAGCCAACACTACAATCGAAGGCTCCCTCCGAAGCCTTGTTCCACTGCTGGGAGGCGAGCAAAACTTCCCATAACGGTTCAGAAACATTTGCCGATTTCTGAAAGGCTTTGAGAGTCAGTTGTCGCGTCTCGCTTTCGGGATCGTAATCTGTCAGCGTCGCAGCTAACGTCTTCGTCAGACTTTGAATCTCATCCAGAGCCTTTTGGAAAACAGCTTCGTTCTCGGCAAAAGCGGTGATCTCGATGAGTGTCCCCATCGAGGGGAACTCGAATTCATAGCCCTGCAACGGCGGCTCTTGCTCGGCCTTTGGAGCAAGCGAAGCGGTCTGACCGACTTGAGGAACCGACACCCCGGACTTTTCCTGACCAGCGGCTGACGCAGAGATAATTGTCGACAGAATAAGCACTATCGGGGAAAGTTTTAGGTACAATATTCAGTCTCCACACACCGCGGGCAATCCGAGATCCGTCATTACGTAATGGCGATTCGCACCAGTTACCGCGGCCCGCCGTAATTGGCTAGGCGCGACCGAGCTTCGCCCCTAGATTGTCAACTATAACTCAATGCGTCAGTGCTTCCATTGATTGCATCTTCGACAGACTCGAATTTCAGCTACAAAACAGAATGATGTTTGAAACGATCAATAATTTGCTTAACAGCAAATCAAGAACTTCTTGCTTGAGCTTCGCAACTCCTTGCCTTGTATTCCTGCTACTGGTACTACCGGCATTAGCGCAGGAAACGGCCAATAGCGGCAAGTCACCTCCGCTGGAAGTGGCAGATAGCGAAGCGGCTAACGAATCCGAAATGAAGCCCTACGAAGAGCTGATTGAGCACGTGGGTACTAAGTTCAAGATGCTGCCGATCTCCAGTGGCAAGTTCATGATGAGCAGCCCCGAAGGCGAAGCCGACCGTCGCGAGGACGAAGGTTCTCAACGCGAGGTTGAGATTTCCGCATTCTGGATGGGCGCTACCGAAATTACTTGGGACGTCTATGACGGCTGGGCTGCGGACATGGATCTCTTTCGCATGAAGGCGATGAACATTAAGCCTTCGCCTCGCGATCCGTTTGCAGAGAAGTATCAGACATCTCAACCAACGAAGCCCTACTGCGATATGAGCTTCGGGATGGGAACGCGAGGCTATCCCGCGATCTGCATGACCGATCACTCAGCGCGGACGTTCTGCAAATGGTTAACGGCTAAGACGGGACGTTACTACCGATTGCCGACCGAAGCGGAATGGGAATACGCTTGTCGCGCAGGTACCAAGACCGCCTACTCCTTTGGCGACGACCCAGCCGATTTAGGAGATTACGCTTGGTTCATCGACAATTCCGAAGAGGTCTATCAGAAGGTTGGCAAGAAGAAGCCTAATCCTTGGGGCTTGTACGACATGCACGGCAGTGTCGCTGAGTGGGTCCTCGATCAGTACGATGAAGAAGGCTACCAGCTAGTCGATGGTCAGAAGAAAGACCCGCTGGCCGTCCCGACGAAACTTTATCCTCGCGTCGTTCGCGGCGGAGGCTGGAATCAGTTTGCCGAAGATTGCCGCAGCTCGGCACGAGCCTCCTCCAACGAGGAATGGCAAAAGCAAGACCCACAAAACCCTAAGAGCATTTGGTATCATACCGATGCTCGTCACGTTGGCTTCCGCGTCATTCGTCCGCTGGTAGAACCCAGCGAAAAGGAAAAGAATGACAAATGGGAAAAGGCTGAACCGATTCAAAAAGAACGCGTTGGCCCAAAAGCCGATATCAAAACGTAACTAGTCTTTTGTCTACATCTCTTTCACAACCCTACCAACCTCGACTGCCTTTGTTGAACTCACCTGGAGACTTCTCATGAATCACATCATTCGTCCTCAACTAATCCTCCCCAATCGACGCGGATTCATTCGCGACACTACAGCCATAGCCGCTACGTCAGCTTTGGTCAGTGGAGCCATGAAAGCGGTACACGCGTCGGACGATGAGACAATTCGCATCGCCCTTGTCGGTTGCGGTGGTCGTGGAACGGGAGCCTCAACTAACGCTCTGTCTGTTCCGAACGAGCGACTGAAGATGGTAGCGATGGCTGACGTTTTCGACGACCGATTACAGTCCGCCTATCAGAGCTTGAATGGCAAGTTCCAAGACAAGATGGATGTACCCGAAGATCGTCGCTTCGTCGGGTTCGACGGTTATAAGCTGGCCATGGATTGCCTTCGACCTGGCGACGTAGTCGTTCTAACAACGCCACCTGCGTTTCGCTGGGTGCATTACAGCTACGCCATCGAGCGTGGCTTGAACGTGTTCATGGAAAAGCCAGTCACCGTCGATGCGCCAACTAGCAAGCGGATGCTTGAACTGGCTAAGAAAGCTGACGCAAAGAACCTCAAGAGCGCAGTGGGCTTGATGTGCCGGCACTGCGAAGCTCGTGGTGAATTGTTTAAGCGAATCAAGGACGGCGAAATCGGCGACGTTCTTTTGCTTCGCGCCTACCGAATGGCTGGACAGACTGGTAATACGCCGTGCGGTCCTAAGCCTGAAGGCGTGAGCGAATTGGATTATCAGATTCGCAAGTTCCACTGCTTCCTGTGGTTGAGCGGTGGTGCCTACAGCGACTTCTTGATTCACAACATCGACGAATGCTGCTGGATGAAGGACGCTTGGCCAATCTCCGCAGTCGCTTCGGGTGGCCGTCACTATCGCGGAGATGACGTCGACCAAAACTTCGATTCGTATTCAGTCGAGTACACTTTTGAAGACGGTACCAAGCTGATGCTGGAAGGTCGAACGATTCCTAACTGCAAGCAACAGTTCTCCAGCTTCGTACACGGATCGAAGCATGCTGCGACGATTTCCGAAAGCAGTCACGCTCCGGCTAAGTGCAAAATCTACAAAGGCCAGAAGTACGATAAGAATGAGATCAAGTGGGCCTACGACAAGCCTGAGCCAAGCCCTTATGACTTGGAGTGGATCAACTTCATGGCTGCCATTCGAGCCGACAAGCCTTATAACGAAGTGCATCGCGGCGTGATGGCCAGTATCGTCACCAGCATGGGACGCAAAGCGGCTCATACCGGTCAAGAAGTCAAGCTTAAGGACTACTGGGACCACGACCACGAGTTCGCTCCAGGCTTGGACAAGCTGACCAAAGACAGCCCTGCTCCACTGCAACCCTTGGCTGGCGGCAAATACCCAGTCCCAATGCCTGGTGTCTCCGTCGATCGCGAATACGAATAGGCAACGCAAGTCGTATAAGTGCTTCCTGAAAACTCCACGATCCCAGGGTAATGCTCTGGGATCGTTTTATTTCATGAGCTAAGTCGGCAGTGCTAACAGCTTCCTGCTTCCTGCTTCCTGCTTCCTGCTAGCAGCTAACAGCTAACTGCTAACTGCTAACTGCTAACTGCTAACGGTGTGTTACGCATGCGGGTGAGAAATGAAGCTGCGTGAATCGTTGTGTAAGATTGCTTTGGTAGCAGCGTTGCATTTAGAACGCATGCTTCACACACCCTACGAAAACCTTCACTAGCCCAATAAGTCGTGAATCACTTTGCCAGCGGCGATTTTGTGAGGGCGGTTCTCGCGGTCGAGCAAAACGTCTTCGGTTGAAATGCCCATGGCGTGGAGTATGGTTGCGGCATAGTCCTGAGGAGAGACTGGCGATTCGGCTGGGTAGGCGGCATGGCGATCGCTGCTTCCATAGACTGTACCCTGCTTGATTCCACCGCCAGCCAAGATTCCGCTGTAACAGAACGGCCAGTGCTCGCGACCAGCATTGTTTTTGGTGATTTGTGGACGACGACCGAATTCGCCTACCCAGGCGATAATCGTCTCATCCAGCATGCCGCGTTCTACTAAGTCTTGAATCAACGCCGAAAGCGCGATGTCTGCGGGAGGGATGAGATCGTTCTTAAGTCGGTTAAAGTTGTCGCCGTGCGTGTCCCAAAAATTCTTGCCGTCGTTATGCCAGTTGACCGAAACAAACGGGACGCCATGC
>CAUJKA010000059.1 GCA_963204965.1 Planctomycetota bacterium
GAAGGAGTTGCTTGAGCATCACATCGGCAAGCTAGTTTTCAAGGATGCAAAAGACGAAATACGAAGGCTTCTAAAAGCGAATCGAATCGAAGGCTTTTTCGCACTGCCCAGCGACCCTCAAAGCTTGCAGAATATGACCTACGACCAACGTATCCCGTTTGAGTTTGCGATGTCTGTCGAGTTTTCCTCTAAGTCGGATCGACTCGCAGCGCTCAACGACGATGTGCTCTCCAACTTGGAAAGAGTCAGCAGTAAAGGCAAGACGTACTACACCGTTCCGAGCGACGAATCGAACTTAGCAATGTTGGTTGGCGATACTACGGTAGAAATTGGGACTAGCAATTTTCTATTCCGAAAACATCGCGAATTGATGACACCGCAGCTCACAGAAGCCTATGACGGCATCGGCCCAGCACCTGTGCGACTTGCCTTTGACGTTCGTGGAGCGAGCGATTTTTTGAATGCTCTAGTCGCCATGGCTCGCAAACAAAAGCCGCCCGCGTGGGCGATCCCGATTCTAGATTTGCCTAAGAAAATTGACATCGCAACGCTGACAGTTGATCCGAACAGCAGCGAACTCGCACGCTTCTCCGGTCGCTCCGCCAACGCCAGCGACGCAAAGTTCATCGGCAACATGCTGGACGCACTGGTCGGACTTGCGCAGCTAAAACTGCGAGAGGATAAGAACGCTCCACAGATTGCGATGCTGTTGCTCAAGTCGACTAAGATCGTTACGAAAGATCAAACTACAACTTTCACCGTTACCAAGCCTGACGACTTGGACCAGGTCATATTGCAAAGTAAATAGCGGACGTAAGTTTAGTTATTGCCAATGAAGCTAGGTTCAAAGCCGAGCATCACGCCGGCTTCACCAGGTAAGACCATGGCGTAGTAAAAAGCTACCTTCTTGTCAGTTCCTCGGTATTGAAGTGTTAAGGACTTTTGATCGGGCGCTATTTTCAGTGATCCTGGCACATAGCCAGGTAGCTGAGTCAACGCGCGCTCGCCCAATGTCGATGCATCGGGCTTCATCAACATGAATATTGGAAACTGAGCAGTCAGCAATTCGCCTGGCTTGGCATTTGAGGTCGCCTTGAGAAGAACATCGCGAGCCTGAGCCTGCTGGGCGGATGTAAGTCGCAGGTCCGTGCGAGACGACGAACCAACGAAATCAGGCTTAAAGAAAGTGGTCACCATCACGCCCAGCAACCCTGGTACCAACGAAGCACCAAATACCAACAAAGGCTTAATGCATTGCTGTTTGTTCTTTGCAAGAAAGAACAACCAATAGTACGGCACGAAGAGAACCATCAAGCCTTGCGACTGCGATTGGGAAAAACCCAAGACGATGAACCATATACGAGCCCAAAAAACTAATCCCAACAAAGCGAGAATTACGAGCAGGATTGGAATCAAACAGAGAAACGAATTTGAGACGTAAGTAAGCGGAAGCGAAACGAGGATTGCAACAGCGATGGCACCAACAATGATCGCTAACTTCTTTGCAAATGCTTTGACTTCTGTCGGAGTTTTCTTAGCGATGCCAGTGCCACTGCCGAAGTATGTTGATGATCCGCTATCAGAGTATTGGCCGTTGTTGCTAGCCATGTATCCGCCGTCGACTGGCGGAAGTCCCGTGCCGGCTGTGTAGAACGGATCAACGGCGTTTGAGGAATTGCCGGTCGGCGGATTGCCCCTAGGTTTTGGAATCGGCTTGTTGGGCTGTTCCTTGGACGGGAAAGTCGATTGAGTTTTGGAATCGTCAGTGCTTTGGTCCGGTTCGCTCGAAGAAGTCGACGCCAGCCGCATCACTTTCTTGCACTGCGGACAGGCAAACTTTCCTGTAGGTTGCGGATCAACTTTAAGGCGCGTGCTGCACCCTGGGCATATGATTACGGGCATCTCAAATACCTTACAGCGGGAGTTCATGTGAGCCGTGATTCTAGCATCACAGAAGTCCCAGGCGTTGATCTGCCCGAAAAAAACTTGCTGAACTCAGCGTCTTTTTACTTTCGGCGGAAGAACCTCAGGCCGAGCGAAAGCATGTCTTTGAAGTCAAAATCGCCATCCCCGTCTTGATCCAACAGTCCGGCTAACAAACCGCCGCCCGCTTGCTGTTGCATCTTGGATTTTTCGCCTTTGAGCATACCCATCAGCCCGCCTAAGTCTAAACCCTTGGACCGAGTGTGTTGACTTGCAGCACCAAGAATCAATGGAGCCAACATACTAAGCAAGCCACCGACTTGCGTAGCCGACAAACCAGATGCTTGCCCGATTCCATTTTCGACCTTTTGTTGTCTGCCTCCCAAAAGTCCACCAAGTAGGTTTCCCGCATTTCCGCCGAGCGCTTGGAGAAGTCCGTAGGCGCTGTTGCAGCCGAGCAGACTATCTAGAGGCTTGGGCTCATTCGCAGAAAAGTGCTGATGCATTTGCTCGCATGCCTTCTCGTCAGTCGCCTTGTTGGTGAGCGCTCCAACAAGAGTTGGGATCGCAAGTCCGATAGCATTTTCTGTTTGTTCTGGCGTCGCACCAATTCGTTGGGAAATCATCTTTATTTGTTCGGGACCAATACTCTCGCTAAGTAGATCGAGGAGCGCCATGATGCAGTACTTTCTGAGCGTAGAAAAAGTGTTTTGAATCAAGAGGTGAGCAAGTGAGGTTGAGCAAACGAGTCACTCATATCGCAAAGCGTCAAACAGTTTAGCTTTCCGCTGCAAAAGTTTTGCGATTTTTTGCTGAGTGAATGAGATGCATTCTATCGCTTCAAGCTTTGCATTGTTTTGCTACAGCAGAATGCAGCAGTCCGGCTTTTTTCGCGGCAGCCTAAATCTGGTCGAAGTTCGCAAGAGAAATGACGCGAGGCGTTGGTTTTGACGTTGTGGCTGATAGGTTTTAAGGGCAACGCCCTGTTCGTTTACCTAGCCCAGCCCATCGGGCTGGGTCTTAATTCGAAGATACAGATTAGGTCCAATGGCCCGGCGGTTTGCGACGCAAACCGCCGGGCCATTGGTCCCTTGCCTACTCATGCTTGATTAACCAGCCCGATGGGCTGGGCTAGGTAAATTGCTGGGCCTTCGGCCCGAAATCCCAGAAAGTCGCAACCACAAAACGACGCAGGGGTTGTGAAGAGTCCCTCGCTAACGCTTCGGGTTTTGAAAGAAGAATTGACAGCTCACCTGACCTAAATTTCATTCGGTTTGGCGAAGAGGTCCAAGAATGGGTAGTTCGGTTCGATTAGGTGCCAGCCTCGGAAAAACCTGTTTACCGAGTACGTTCCAAATTCCCCATACCAAGGTGACCTCTGCTCTTCTCTGTTCGCGGCCCCCGAGTGTTCCCCAGGGCCAAGTGAGCTGTCGTCTGCAATTTACACTGCAAGCACCGTGCCATTTTGTTGCGGTCTAGCGATTAAGCCTGTGACGAGTCGCTTGGTGAGGTTATAGTTTTACCCTTGGAAAACACCCAATCGCTGCGTTGCACCGCTGCGCTTCTGGGCACAATATTTCACCGAGCTAATCTCACTTAGGTTCAAAAATCGATGATCGTAAATCGACTCAAAGGGCAGACCGCTGTCGTAGTTGGTGGTGGAACCGGAATGGGAGCATCGTTGGCTCGAGCACTTGATGAAGCTGGTTCGACCGTCTTGATCGGTGGCCGCCGCCAAGCTGCTTTAGAAACAACGTCAAGCGGGACCGGTATTCAAACCAACCTCGTCGACGTTGCCAATCGAACCAGCGTGAACGAGTTCTTCCGTTGGGCGCTCGAGAAGCTGGGGCATATCGACATTTTGGTAATCGCTGCCGGAACGAACATCAAGAATCGAAGCATGGCAGAGATGCAGCCCGAACAATGGGACGAGCTGATGGCGATCAATGCCACCGGCGCATACAACTGCATGCATGCCGTACTTCCCAGCATGCGTGAGCGAAAGAGCGGCACAATTCTGAACATCTCCTCAGTTGCAGGAAAGCGAGCGCTCGCTTTGGGCGGTATCGCCTATTCCGCCAGCAAGTTTGCGATGACCGCGCTGGGAACATGCGTGTCCAACGAAGTCGCTCCCGATTGCGTACGCGTGATCAATTTGTATCCAGGCGAAGTCAACACACCGATTCTCGAAAACCGACCGTCACCAGTCACTGAAGAACACAAACAACGCATACTCCAACCCGAACACGTTACCGAGTTGGTGATCTCGGTGTTGAATCTGCCTGAGTCCGTTCATGTGCCTGAATTGGTTGTCAAACCGCTTTCACAGAACTGGTACTAGTTGGAGAAATCCTAATGGTCTCATCTAGCGAACTTAATAACACTCTTGAAAAGCCCCAAGCCGCGATCCTGAACATCTCGACGTACAAGTTTGTATCGCTCGATAACCTTCCCAAGCGGCGTGAATACCTGAAGAGTCTGGCTGATTCGCTTCAACTGAAGGGAACGATTCTGCTAAGCCCTGAAGGCATCAATATGTTCTTGGCTGGCGAGCGAGAGCAGATTAAGGCGTTCTTCGAGCAGTTCCACAAAGACCCGCTCTTCGCTGATGTCGAACCCAAGGAGAGTGTCTCTCAAGGTCGACCCTTTCGACGCATGCTTGTGCGGCTCAAGAAAGAGATCATTGCATTTGGAATCGATGAAGTTGACCCAGAGTGCGAGACATCGCCCAAGCTGCCGCCTGTCGAGCTGAAACAATGGCTGGACGAAGGACGCAAAGTTCGACTACTGGACACTCGCAACGATTATGAGATTGAACTCGGGACGTTTCACAACGCCGAGCACCTGAATATTCACCACTTTCGCGAGTTCCCTGAAGCCTTGAAACAATTGCCGGAAAGCGCGAAAGACGAGCCGGTGGTTATCTTTTGCACCGGCGGAATCCGTTGCGAAAAAGCTGGGCCGCTTATGGAACAAGCTGGCTTTAAGCACGTTTATCAACTGCGCGGTGGTATCCTCAAGTACTTCGAGGAGGCTGGTGGAGCGCACTGGGACGGATCCTGCTTTGTCTTTGATGGCCGCGTAGCGCTGGATCCCAGTCTGCAACCGACGGGCGATCAACTTTGCTTTGCATGCCAAGCGGTATTGTCTCCAGACGACATGCAGTCGCCGCTTTACAAAGTCACCGAGTACTGCCCGAAGTGTTATCAACCACCCGAAGTGCGAGCTCAAGTAGCGAGGGAAAAACGAGCCCAAAGAATTCGCGAAATTGCAGCCTCGCAACCCGGATCGCAGCCTTACGATAACTACCGCAACATTCATGTCTCTGGCAAGATTGCTGGCACCACGCTGATTGATTTCCTGAAAAGGTATCAGCCTTACATCGCCGAGCAGGCTTGGCTTGATTGGATTAACGCGGGTCAAATCACTCACAACGACAAACCGGTGAGTGCGTCTGATCTGGTTCGCGAGGGTCAGCAATTTGTCCATCACCAACCCAACACGGTCGAGCCGCTGATCAATCCGAACATCGAGATCTTGCATGAAGATGACTGGATTGTCGTTGTCAATAAACCAGCACCACTCCCTACGCATCCCAGCGGCCGGTTTAATCGAAACTCGTTGACTTGGATCTTAGAGCAGGCTTATACGCAGCAAAAGCTTCGGGTTGCGCACCGCATCGATGCCAACACTTCAGGGGTTGTCTTGCTGTGTCGGAAGGCTCAGGCCTCACGTTTTGTTCAGCCGCAATTCGAACGGGGCGAGGTCGAAAAGCTGTATTATGCACGAGTTTATGGGCACCCAGAGTGGAACGAAAGAACTTGCCGGGCGGCTATAGAAAGTGAGCCATCCGACGGTGGCTCACGGCAGATCTCTGATTGCCCCAACGAAGACTCCTGTGTAACACATTTTAAGTTATGTGAACGATTTAGTGACGGTACTAGCCTGATTGAGGCTCGGCCAGAGACTGGTCGAACCCATCAAATCCGAGTCCATTTGTCACATTTGGGATTTTCAATCGTTGGTGACCCTCTCTATCTTCCTGAAGGAAGGATAGGGAGCAATCAGACCATAAGCGTCGATGCGCGGCCCATGTGCTTGCATGCGTATCAACTTTCTGTCGTGCATCCTTTGACGAAGCAGAAAGTTACCTACCAGGCGCCGTTACCAACATGGATTCCATAACACCAGTTTTGAGCCAAAGATTAGAAAGCGATATGATTACAATGGCGAATCAGGCTAAGAAATTTCAGGTAGATCACGGACGAATTGAGAAAGCAGTCCGCGAAATCCTGATCGCCGTTGGCGAAGATCCGGACCGCGAAGGGCTCGAGGAAACTCCTGCCCGCGTGGCTCGCATGTACGCTGAAATGTTCGCCGGACTCCACGAAGAAGCTTCGACACACTTGAAGAAAGTGTTTACGGAGAAGTATGACGAGGTTGTTCTGGTAAAAGACATCCAATTTTGCAGCATGTGCGAGCATCACCTCTTGCCCTTTTTCGGAAAGGCGCATATTGGTTATCTGCCCGATGGTAAAGTGGTCGGTCTCAGCAAGTTAGCTCGAGTAATCGAGTCGGTTGGACGAAGACCGCAAGTACAAGAGCGAATGACCGAACAGATTGCCGATCTTGTCGAGTCCCACTTGAGTGCAAAGGGTGTTGCCGTTGTTATCGAGGCCTCGCATAGCTGCATGTCCATTCGTGGAGTTCGAAAGCCAGGCAGCTCGTGCATCACCAGTGCAATGCGTGGTATATTCCGAGAGAATATGGCAAGTCGATCGGAGATACTCAGTTTAATGATGAACAGTAAAGCATGAACAACGTTTCGCTAGAATCACTGACTTCCAACGCCACCGCACATCTGTCGGTGGCGTGTTTGTTTTGTTACTGGCTACTTCATCTGTTGGAACCGCGTCGTCTTGCTAGGTTCCCCCGACTTGTTCTTACAACCGTAGCTGTCGCACTTTACGTTCGATTGCTGATGCATACGGAAGTCCCGATTCATCGCTGGCTTTGGACTATCTGCTGTGTTGTCTCGTTGATCGCTGCACTGCATACGATTTTTCAGTGGACAAAGGTCCTTCCCTCCGAAATTTACGACGAAGAAAAACAGAAGAACGTCAAGAAATCTAAGCTGGTTGAAGAACAAAAAGCGTTGCCAGCAAAGTTGCTGTGGCATTGGGGGTCAAAGCTAGGCCTTATTTGCACACTGATCGCGATTGGTTCGTTGGTCTACATTCGTTTCAGCGATCTAAGTTTGTTACCTGGTTCTCTCAAATACTTCGCGGCCCTACAGCAAATCGGCATTTCTCTGATGCTGGGCGTCGCAGTGTTTCTCAGTATCGAGCTGACCTTTATCTCCTCTCCCGATGCTCTAAGCGTGCAGAGATCTGCTCGAGTCCACTGGCCAGCGTTGGCTAGCGTAACGATGGTCATTGCTCTAACAATTCTCGCATGCTGTTTAGCTCAGTTCATGGCCAAGGTGTCAGCAGAAGATATGGATGCTACACAACGCACGGTCCATTTTGCAGCTCGAGCGTTTGGATTGATCATGCTGGTAGCAACATTTGTCGTGTGGATCATTCCACGACGCTTGGCCAGCTTTCAGAAGTCCGGTAAGATTCCTTCCGATTGGATCAGTCTGACTCTTACCGCTTGGCTCGGCATGTTCGCATTCGTAGTTGCGGCTACGCTGCCCGCCGATTGGCCTTGGAAGCTGCTTGGAAAATAACCTCATGAAGCTCATCGAAAAATACACCTTTGGAATTGGCGATCGATTCGCTCATCAAGCCGTCGCCCAACTGCGAGCCTTCCAAATGTTGGCCGATCGTGGCGTTCACGTAACTCCAGTTTGGAACAAGTCGAATCGCGAACATAACTTTGTGGGATCTAAGCCTTCCAGCGTCTTGGCCGCCGCGCAACAAGCGGTGACAGAGTCGAATTGGAACCAGCCTTGGCATATCGATGCCGATCATATTGGCTTAAAGACTGTTGATCCGTTCATCGATTGCAGCGATTTCTTTACCATCGATGTTGCGGATTGGATTGGCAAGCCTGCCTCGCAAAGCGACATTCAGCAGTTTGTAGATCGCCATCCAGAGTTGCTGAGCGGCTTAAAGATCGACGGGCTATCGGAACCGATCGAACTGAGTCAGCAAGAAGTCGTCGAAATTGCTTCGAAGTATCTGCTGGCCTGCCAACAATCCGCTGAAGTCTACAAGTACATTGCGGAAAAGAAGGGCGCTGATCAGATGATCACGGAGGTCTCGATGGACGAGACTGATGCGCCGCAAACTCCCAAACAACTGTTAGTCATTCTGGCGGCCTTGGCGGACTTGAAAGTGCCACTTCAAACAATCGCACCAAAGTTCACAGGGCGATTCAACAAAGGTGTGGATTACGTTGGCGATCTGACTCAGTTTCGACGCGAGTTTTATGATGACATCGCGGTGTTGAAGTTTGCGAGCCAACAGTACGGATTACCTGCTACGCTGAAGCTGAGCGTCCATAGTGGCAGCGACAAATTCAGCCTCTACCCAATCATTCGAGATGCTCTACGCGAAACCGGCGCTGGTGTCCACGTGAAGACCGCTGGAACAACTTGGTTGGAGGAGATCATTGGCTTGGCGGAAGCTGGTGGTGACGCGTTGCAACTGGCTAAAGAATTGTACGCTTACGCCACCGATCACGTCGATGAACTGTGTGCGCCATACGCCAGTGTGATTGATATTGATCGAGCGAAACTACCGAAGTTGTCAGAGACTAGCGACTGGTCGGGGCCTCGTTTTGCTTCCGCGGTTCGACACGTCCCATCGCATCCAGATTTCAACGCTCACATGCGACAGCTATTACACGTTTCCTTCAAGCTAGCCGCCAAGCGTGGCGACGAATACTACGGCTTGCTCAGGTCCAACCGAGAAATCGTAGGCAAGCAAGTCACTGACAATCTTTTCGACCGACATTTGGCTCCTCTATTCCTTTAGGATCTCCTTGAATCATGGAACGTAGACGACTTGGTAAAACTGAACTTTCCTTGCCGATCGTTGGCTTTGGTGCATCGTCGTTGGGAGCCGAATTTCGCGCTGTGAAGTTGGACGAAGTCTTGGCCAGTGTTCGTACCGCTTTGGATGTTGGGTTCGACTTCATCGACACAGCCGCCTACTACGGACGCGGCATGTCCGAAGTACTTCTTGGGATTGCCTTAGAAGGCGTTCCTCGAGAACAATACACGCTATGTAGTAAACTTGGTCGCTATGATGGACAGCACTTTGATTTTTCAGCCAAGCGTGTCGCCGAGAGTATCGATGTCAGCTTGCACCGTTTGCGAACAGACCATCTAGACATCATCATCTGCCATGATATTGAGTTTGTGCCAATCCAGCAGGTGATCGACGAAACGATTCCTGCGATTCGCAAGATCCAGCAGTCCGGAAAGGTGCGTTACGTCGGCATCAGCGGTTACCCCATGAAGATCTTCCGCGAGGTGCTGGCGCAAACCGACTTGGACTGCATCATGTCGTACAACCAATACACATTGCAGAATACTCGACTGGCTGACGAGCTTGTGCCGTTGCTGAAGTCCAAGGGCGTTGGTGTGATGAACGCGGGTCCGTTTGCAGCTCGGCTTCTTTCCAACGCTCCTCTTCCACCATGGCACAAAGATCCGCAGCACGTTCGCGATGTAGCTCGCAAGGCGGCTGAGCATTGCCAAAAGCATGGCGTCGATATCGCTCAGTTGGCATTGCAATTCTCCTGCTCGAATCCAGATCTTTCCACCACCGTTGCAGGCAGCGCCAATCCCGCCAACATTCGTCGCTGGGCCGAGTGGATTCAGCAACCCGTCGACAAACAACTACTGGCCGACGTACTGAAGATCTTCGAGCCAGTTAAGAACGTTGGCCACAAAGAAGGCTTGTCCGAAAACAACGATTGATTCTTTGTTGTTTTTGTAGGGCGTGTGCAGAGGTCCGATGCGAATAAATTATGTCGTGAGAATGTTGCTTGTCGAAGTTTAGCAGTCCGAACAACGCTCGTCTGACCTCGTAACACGCCATTCTTGCTCAACGTTTTACCGCCCCCACAATCTAACACGCGCCACAAAATCAGGTGCGTTACGCGTGCGGACTACATGCGCACCAAACCGTATTGTTTCGCATACACCACTATAGCGCCATGACGATTGGTACAACGCACGGCTGCACACACCCTACAAAAACCGTTGGGTTTCGTACCTCAACCCAACCTACAGGAAACACAGCCTACGACAACAAGTGATTCAAATATCGGAACAATACATCTAGCGCATTTTCGTTGTCGCCGCCGCGAGGCACGATGATGTCGGCATGGCGCTTCGTGGGTTCGATGAAGCGGTAGTACATTGGCCGCACGGTGGTTTCATATTGATCAAGAATTGAATCCAAGGAACGGCCTCGCTCGATCATGTCGCGTCGCAGTCGGCGGATCAGGCAGATATCCAAAGGCACATCAACAAAGATCTTCAGATCGAAGAGGTCTCGCAGGTTGGGATCGTGAAGAACCAAGATTCCCTCGACAATCAAGACTCGTCCTGGCTCCTGCGGAATCGTCTCTGACTTACGAGTGTGCAGAGAATAGTTGTACTGCGGAATCTCGACTGCATGTCCCAACTTCAGTTGTTGGAGATGCTTGGCCAGCAGGTCATGCTCAAGAGCGTCGGGGTGGTCGTAGTTGATCTGCGATCGTTGTTCGAATGTCAAATCGCTCTGCGCGTAATAGTAGTTGTCTTCGTGAATGATCGCGACATCCTGAGTCGCACGAGTGCCGAGGATTCGCGAGCAAAGCTGGCGAGCGAGCAAGCTTTTACCAGCTCCAGAAGCGCCTGCGATAGCAATGAGTGTTGTCTGGGAGTTACTCTGAGTGTTCGTCATGTGTTGATTGGGGGAACTGAGGTGCTGGCTTTCTACTTAGCCTTACAGAGAAATCGCATCGATCTTGGCGGCAAGAATGAAGTCGTTTTCGCTAAGGCCACCGATGGCATGTGTGTAGATTTCAATCCACACATTGCGATAACCTTCTAAGTGCAGATCGGGATGATGAGCATCCGCTTCGGCGATTTTTGCCACTTGCTCGAAGAACGCAATGGCGGCCAGAAAATTCTTCAGCCGCCAGTCTTTACGAATTCGTTGTCCGTCGTGAGTGATCTTCCACCCCTCTAGCTTTTCGATTTGAGCCAATGCGGCTTCTGGCGAGTAGGCTGGCACTCCGCCTTCGCAGGGTTGGCAACGCTTCGAGGCTAATTCGCTGGCAGAACAGGTTGGGTTGGTCATTTTCATCCACACTAACTTAACAACAATTTAATCCGCAACAAAAGCCCGGCATCGGCAACATGGTGCCGACCTCATTTTAGCGTAGTTTCCTCAATTGAGGTCGAACCAGCGAACTATAATGCGTTCGATCGGTGGTTTCTAAGCACCGATTTCATATCATCCGTGGAGTTTCAGCGTGGCATCGATTTGGTCTAGCACTTCGTCTTTTTCCAGTTTCCGACCTCTAGGGCACCTGTTGGGGGTTGTGATTGGGCTTTGCGGTTCAGCCGCACTCGCGCAAGTTAAGCCTCACGCTGGCATGATGCGATTCCCCGATGTCAGCGCAGACAGCATCGCGTTTGTTTACGGAGAAGACATTTGGACCGTACCACGTGCCGGCGGAATGGCCACACCGTTGGTTTCCCCATTGGGTGAAGAAGTACTGCCAAGGTTCAGCCCTGACGGCAAGTCGATCGCTTTTGTTGGCAACTACGATGGCAATGCCGACATCTACACGATTCCGACGGCCAGCGGACCGGCTAAGCGAGTTACCTTCCATCCCAGCAACGAACTTCTGTGCGACTGGACTCCCGACGGTAAGCTCCTGTACTCATCCGATTGCTTCTCAGGACTTGCTCGACAAGCCCAGCTATTTGTTCGAGGCGTTGATGACCCGATTCCTCAGCGACTGATTGTTCCCTACGGAACCAATGGCGCTATCAATAGTGACGGTCAATGGTTGGCTTATACGCCGCACAGTCATGACTATCGAACTTGGAAGCGTTATCGCGGAGGAATGGCTTCGGATATCTGGTTGTTTGACCTCAAGGCCAACACTTCGTTGCAAATCACAGACTTTGAAGGCACCGACAGCTTGCCTATGTGGCACGGCTCAACAGTCTACTACGTGAGTGATGCTGGTCCGGAACATCGCTTGAACATCTGGGCTTACGATACAAAATCGACTGAGCGAAAGCAGATCACGAACTTCACAGCCGACGATTGCAAGTTCCCATCGATTGGACCCGGCGTCGATGGTAAAGGTGAGATCATAGTTCAGAATGGGCCTGGGCTTCACTTGATCGACTTGGCCACCGGCAAAGCGACTCAAGTCAACATTACCGTTCCAGGCGATCGACCCAAGTTGCGGCCTCGCAATGTAGATGCGTCTCAATTTGTATCGCACTTGCATATCTCGCCCACCGCCAAGCGAGTTGTCGTGGCAGCTCGTGGAGATGTTTGGACGATCCCTACTCAAACCGGTTCGCCTCGAAACCTGACTCGCACTAATGGCATTGCTGAGCGTGATCCGACGTGGAGTCCAGACGGCAAGTGGATCAGCTATCTTTCGGATGCAAGCGGCGAGTACGAGCTCTACATTGCTAAGTCTGACGACGGTTCCGAAGTCAAGCAACTTACAAACGGCGGTACATACTTCCGCTTTGGCCCAACTTGGTCTCCGGATGGGAAGTGGATCTACTTCTTCGACAAGACCGGCGCGATGTTCCTGTATTCAATTGAAAAGAACGAGACCAAGCAGTTCGACCGCGATCCAACAGCTCGTGAAGTTCACGTCAATTGGTCGCACAACAGCGAGTGGATTACCTATGCCAAGAACGAAGACTCTCGAACTCCCAACACGGCTCTGTGGGTCTACAACGTCAACAATGGCACGAAACAGAAATTAACCAGCGGCTTCTTCAACGATCACAATCCAGTTTTCGATCGCAAGGGAGAATATCTCTTCTACAGTAGCAACCGCGCGTTCAACTCGCCTAAGTACGAAGACGTCGGATCGACGTTTATCTACTCTGCCACGGAGGTTCTAATGGCCATGCCGCTGCGACCAGACGTCAAGACATTGATCAAAGTCGAAAGCGATGAAGAGCCAACTGAGTCCATTGCCGACAGCAAAGACGAAAAGAAGGCCGAAGGAGAAGCGGCTCCAGCAACAGCCGACGCCGCCAAAGATGCGGAAAAGTCTGACAAGAAATCCGAAACAAAGTCCGAACCCAAGCCATTTGCCATCGATGCAACAGACATCGAAGCTCGCGCGTATCGAATCGCTGTGCCTCAAGGCAATTTTGGTCGACTGGCTGTCAACGACAAAGGCCATCTGATCTATGGTCGCGTTGAGCCACGCGGCGAAGACGAGGATGCGGTGAACCCGGCTGGATCGATCAAGCTGATCGACTTTAGCTCGAAAGATCGCAAACAACAGGTGGTGGTCGAAGGAAAGTCGCAATTCGGAATCACCTACGACGGCAAGAAGTTGCTCGTCGTAGCCGGTCCAGCAAAAGCTTGGGTTGTAGATGCTGCAGCGGGGCAAAAGCTAGAGAATGAAGTTCCCTTCCAAGGCATGAACGTAACGATTGATCCTTCCGCAGAGTGGAAACAAGTTCTACGAGACGCGTGGCGAATCGAACGCGACTTTTTCTACGACCCGAATATGCACGGTATCGACTGGAAGGCAACCTACGACCACTACGCCGCAATGCTTGACGATTGCATCTCGCGTCGTGACGTTAGCTTCATCATTCGTGAAATGATCTCAGAATTGAATGTGGGCCATGCCTACTACAACGAAGGTGACGTAGAGCAAGCTCCTAAGGCTTCGGTAGCAGTGCTGGGGGCGAGACTTGAACTTCATGAGGGAGCTTTCCGAGTTGCTGAGCTCTTCCGAGGTTCGGCTTGGGATGATGACGCTCGCAATTCGCTGGTAGCCAACGGAGTCAAAGTTGGAGACTACTGGTTGGCGATCAACGGAGTGCCAGTAGATACAAAGCAAGATCCCTATGCGGCTCTTCAGCGCTTGGCCGATAAGGTAGTAACGCTGACGTTCAGTTCCGACAACAAACTGGACGCGAAAGACAACAAGTTCTCCGTCAAGCTTTCGGGTAGCGACGCTAACCTGCGATTCCGTCAGTGGATTGAAACGAATCGCAAGTATGTCGAAGAGAAGACTCAAGGCAAAGTTGGCTACATCTATGTCGTCAACACCGGAGTACCGGGCCAAAACGACCTAGTCCGACAATTGTATGGACAGTTCAACAAAGAAGCTCTGATCATCGACGACCGTTGGAATGGTGGCGGACAGATACCAACTCGTTTCATCGAGCTACTCAATCGCCCCGTCACAAACTACTGGGCCTTGCGCGATGGTCGCGATTGGGCATGGCCTACCGATTCGCACCAAGGGCCCAAGTGCATGTTGACCAACGGCATGGCGGGCTCGGGCGGGGACATGTTCCCAGCTCTCTTCAAGCAATTCAAGCTTGGGAAGCTGATCGGGACCAGAACTTGGGGCGGCCTAGTTGGCATCAGCGGCAATCCAGAAATGATCGATGGATCAAGTATTTCAGCACCCACCTTCGCATATTACGAAAACGATGGTACTTGGGGTATTGAAGGTCATGGGGTCGATCCAGACATGAAGGTCATGGATGATCCCGCGTTGCTGGCCAAAGGCGTTGATCCTCAGTTGGATGCTGCAATCAAGCTGATGCTCGACGAAATTCAAGCCAACGGATTCAAGCAACCCAAGAGACCAGCCTACCCTGATCGCAAAGGCTTTGGCATTAAACCCGAGGATAAATAGATTGCCAGCTATTCTTGGATAGAGGAAATCCAAGTGTCGAGGCTAGAAAAGCACTGAAATTTCGGCTTTTTGACGATTTCAAAATAGCCGTGACCTAACGTGTCCAGGCCCTATCGAAACTGAAAGCGTGTCGATCGCAGGATCGAGCAACATCACACGCTGAAATTCGAAAGGCCTGAGCATGTCAACTGCAGTCGCAACCTACCCAAGCCAAATGAGCTTTCCTTGGATGCAAGGCGAAGTGGTTCGCAAGACGTCCAAGCGAAGCTCTGGAACGAAGCAAGCTAGCCGCAAGCAGGTTCAACCTGGATCGCAGAAGTCGCCAGAATCGGACCGACCTGACTCATTGGGCACAGCAGCACTGGGCACAGCGGGCGCGACAAGCCAATCGTCGGTTGACGCGCCCTTAACCGGCTCGAAGGTTGCTCAAGTCAACCGACCTCAAGTCGCCGCTGTGCGTGTTCAAGCGCTCCAGCCAACCGCCCTAGTCTCCAGTCCAGCGATCACTTTGGCTGATAACCAACGCGTCGGAGAGGTCAAAATTGGTTCGGTCATGATGCAGTTGCTGAAGAAGTACGGTATCACTGACGAAGAGATTTCCTCGGTTCTGGCGACGATTGCTCAGGAAAATTGTGAGAAACTGGCGAGCTAAGCTCGGGTTTCATGGGTTCTATAGGGGTATGATTCGGTTCGCATGATCGACTACAATAGCTGCACAGTTATTCAGACGATTCGGACCAAACACCGAAGCTCACCCCACATTCCCGCCGTCCGGTACCCATGGAATCAATCGACTTTGAACACACCACCCGTCTGGTCTTTGGTGCCGGGGCTATCGAAAAGCTCGGGCAGTTAGCGGGGCAATTGGGTGGTCGACGCGTTCTAGTCGTAAGTGATCCTGGCGTTGTTGCTGCAGGGCATTTTGCTCGCGGCGCAAAAGCTCTTCAATCGGCAGGTTTAGAAGTCGTCTCGTTTCACGATGTCAAAGAGAACCCGTCGACCTTAGAAGTTGATGCTGGCCTTGCAGTCGCCAAACAATTCCAACCGGACCTTCTGGTTGGACTTGGCGGTGGAAGCTCGATGGATTGCGCCAAGGGAATCAACTTCCTTTACAGTTGTGGCGGCAAGATCGAGGATTACTGGGGCGTCGGCAAAGCTACGTCCACAATGCTACCGATGATCGCGGTGCCAACAACCGCTGGCACGGGCAGTGAAGCTCAGTCGTTCGCATTGATCACTCACGCTGAAACTCGAAAGAAGATGGCATGCGGCGATCGTCGAGCGGCTTGTAAGATCGCGCTGCTCGACCCAGAACTCACCGTGACTCAGCCCGCGCGCGTCACTGCTCTGACCGGAATTGATGCGATCAGCCACGCGATAGAATCGTACGTGTGCAAAAAACGCAATCCACTTAGTGCCTGCTACAGTCGCGAGTCGTGGCAGTTGCTGGTCGAAGGCTTTCCCCAAGTCATCGCGGACCCCAAAAATCTTGAAGCCCGTGGCAAAGTGCAGCTTGGCGCTTTCTTCGCTGGACTGGCAATTGAAACAAGCATGTTAGGCGCTGCTCATGCGCTGGCCAACCCGCTGACAGCTCAATTCGGCGTAGTTCATGGTCAGGCCGTTGGCGTGATGTTACCCGAGGTCATCCGTTTTAACTCTGGGATAGTCAACGGCCATTACGAAGAACTATGGGACGATGCTAAGCACACCAAGCTGGGCGCGCAGTGCGCTGCTGAGCATCCGCAGGCTGGTAGCGCTGAACTACTCGCCAAGCTTGTTCGTAGTTTGGTGAACATGGCCGGCCTTGAGACGCAGTTGAGCCGTTTAGGTGTTTCCGAAGAATCGCTCGACGCGCTTGCCACCGACGCTACAGCACAGTGGACCGGGTCATTCAACCCGCGTCCTTTGACTCATCATGATTTTCGCGAGCTTTATCAACGAACGATGGTTATTCAAGCTAGTTGAGGAAGACGAAATGAGAATTGTACTAATGCTCTTGGCAACAATTGCGCCCGCTGGTTTTGCTTTCGCATGGACTACAGACTGGCCCATGTCTCGCGGTAATTCGTCAAGTAGCGGGAGTGTTGTCAGTCAACCGTTGCACGATACGCTTGACGTTCTTTGGGAATACAAAATCAAAGGCCTTGGATTCGACTCGGGCCCGATCATCGCTGATTCGACAGTCTTTGCTGCCGATGCGGATGGCAATGTCGTGGCCTTGAAGCTCGACTCGGGCGTTGAACTCTGGAAAAAGAAATTCGACACCTCCTTCTTGGCCTCGCCATCGTTCAGTGAAGGCATTTTGTACATCGGCGACACCGATGGCATGCTTCGCGCTCTCAATGCGAAAACTGGCGAAGCGATTTGGGAATTCAATGCCAAGCGTGAGATCGACGCTGGCGCGAACTTTTATGGTGACAATGTTCTAGTCACATCCCAGAGCGGCAGCCTGTTTGCCGTGTCTAAGAAAGATGGCAAGTTGCAGTGGGAGTACGAGACAGGTGACCAACTTCAGTGCGGACCAAGTCTCGCTGGAAAGCTTACCTTTCTCGGCGGCTGCGACCAACACTTACATATCATCGATGTTGAATCAGGCAAAGCTGCTGCGGAAAAGATCTCTCTCGAAGCCCCAACCGGAAGTACTCCTAGCGTGAGTGGCTCGACGGTTCTGGTGCCGACCTACAAAGGACAAATCTGGGCTTTTGAATCGCCGTCGAACAAGCTGCTGTGGAAGTTTGATGACCAGAGCTTGGCGAGCGAATTCAAGAACTCAGTAGCGATCGCTGATGGAATTGTCATCGCCAACAGCGGAAGTCGAAATGTCTTTGCACTTGAGCTGGCTACTGGAAATCTGATTTGGAAAAAGTCGATCAAGCGTCGTTCGGATAGCTCGCCCGTGATCGCCGGAAATCAAATCATTATCGCTGGTGCTGATGGTCGAGTCGCTCGATTCGATCTGAAGACCGGCAGCGAATTTCCTGTGGTGGAATTGAAGGGGGCCTTCTTGGGTTCTCCTGCCGTCGACAACGGCAAAGTCGTCCTAGCCTCGGATCGCGGCGACATTTTTTGCCTTGGCGCCAAGTAACCTTACTGAAATCAACGAAACAAGAATCAACTATGGCCACCGATACAGTCAAGACCGAGGTTGGAAGCTACTTCATCAGTAACTATCCTCCCTATTCGCGCTGGCAAAAAGATCAACTGTCCGAAATTCAACAGGTCATGGCCCTCCCGCCTCGACCTGATGTACCGCTTGGACTGTATCTCCACATTCCGTTCTGTCGCAAGCGTTGCAAGTTCTGCTACTTCAAAGTGTTCACAGGCAAGAACGCGGATGAGATCGAGACCTACGTTGGTGCATTATGCCGTGAAATTGAATTGGTTAGCAAACTGCCTGTGATGGGCCAGCGGCCATTTCGTTTTGTCTACTTCGGTGGTGGCACGCCAAGCTTTCTTTCTCCGAAACAATTGACCAGCCTGGTTGATCGACTGCGAGCGAACATCAGTTGGGATCAAGCCGAAGAGGTTACCTTTGAATGCGAACCCGGTACGCTCAGCGAACCCAAAATCCACACGCTCCGCGAACTGGGTGTGACGCGATTGAGCTTAGGCGTCGAGAACTTTTCCGATGCAATTCTTGAAGAGAACGGTCGAGCTCACCTTTCCAAAGAGATCTGGCGCGCGTGGGAGTGGATCAAGGCGGCTCAATTCCCAAACGTCAACATCGATCTAATCTCGGGTATGGTTGGTGAGACGTGGGATAACTGGAAGTTCAATGTCGAAAAGACTCTCGAGCTTTCGCCGGAGAGTATCACGATTTATCAGATGGAGCTTCCGTTTAACACCGTGATTTCAGAAGGGATTTTGAAGGAGCATACAGAATCGCCGGTTGCCGATTGGCCAACGAAGCGAGCTTGGGTTCGTTACGCGTTTGAAGAGTTTGCCAAGGCTGGCTACGTTCAAAGCTCAGCGTACACAATGATCAAAGATCCAACCAAGGTTAGCTTCAGCTATCGCGACAACTTGTTTATGGGCTCGGATCTATTGGCTACTGGCATCGCTTCGTTTGGACACATTTCTGGTGTGCATTACCAAAACGTTCCCGATTGGCAGCAGTACATTGGGGCGCTCGAGAACGGTCAGTTGCCGCTGGGTCGCGCTTTCCGGCCTACCGATCAACAAAGAATGATCCGAGAGTTGATTCTATTGCTCAAGCGTGGATACGTTGAAATCTCGTATTACATGAAGAAGTTTGGAGTCGATGTTTGGGAGTTGTACGCGCCAGTTTGGCAACAATACGTTGAGGAAGGTTGGGTTGAGCGCGATGGGGATCGTATCAAGCTGACCATGGAAGGTTTGATGCGCGTCGATGGATTGTTGCCAGCCTTCTTCGAATCGGAGAATCAGGGAGTGCGTTACACATGAGTGCCGAGCTGGTATTCATGATGGGCCAATTTGAGGCTCTTTTTCCCACAGATCGACTCTACGCTCGCAACCATATGTGGGCGACTGTGTCGAGAGATTCGCTTCGCTTCGGATTCTCAGCCTACGCCGTTCGCTTGCTGCAAGATGTTTACTTCTTGGATTTGACGATTGAGCCTGGGATGAAAATTTCCGCCAAGCAAGAGATCGGCTCGATCGAAAGCAAGAAAGCGGAAAGCAGTCTCTATTCGCCCATCGATGGGACGGTGTTCGCATGCAACCAGGCGTTGCTCGAGGATCCGTCGGAGATCAACGTCGACAAGTACGGCAATGGCTGGCTTTTTGAATTGCAGGGCTCCACAGATTCTCTGCTCAGCCCCGAAGACTATCTTGTGCACCTGACCGCCGCTTGGGAGGTCGCTCAGCGGACGATCAAGGGTCAAGCCAATCTGTAGCCGCGAATTACTCGTCCAAGACGAAAAATTCTTGACCGCAAGTAATCGACTGCATCTGGCCTTGGACTATAGTGGAAGCATGAACGACAGCAACGAAACCAACGAAACCAACGAAATCGACAACGCAACTCGCGATCTAGGCCCACAACCTATTGCAGAACTGATGACTCAGTTGAATCTGAAGCCTCACGACTTAGTGGAGGCATCTACCGAGCAGTTAACGCACAAAATGGTCGCGAGAGCCATGAAAGGCCGACGACTGACCAGTAACACCAAGGGCATCGTCCAACGAGCGTTGAACAAAGCTTCAGGTGGGAATTACAAGTTCTCCCAGCTCTTCAACTACTAGCTTCCCGTAGTGGGATTCGCCAGAATTCCTGAAGCATTTCGTAGTGGTATTCGCCAGAATTCCTGATGTAGAGAGAATTCCGGCAGCACGGGGAAATCTGGCGAATCCCACTACACTCAACCTATTGGTTTAATGCAGAACTACTAACCGTTCTTAAGCGATGCCATGTCGATCGAGAAGCGATACTTGACCTGACTCTTGAGCATCCGTTCGTAGGCTTCGTTGATTTGCTGTATGGCGATAACTTCGACGTCGGCCGTGATGGAATGTTTGCCACAGAAGTCCAGCATCTCTTGCGTTTCGGCAAATCCACCAATCATCGAACCGCTTAGAGACTTATTGCCGTAGATGAGACAAAATGCATTTAGCTCAGCGGGCTTTTCGGGCACTCCCACCAACGTCATATTGCCGCCGCGATGCAAAAGATTGATGTATGAATTCAAGTCATGTTTCGCTGACACGCAATCCAAGATCATATCAAAACTATTCATGTGGCTAGCCATCTGATTTTCGTCCGTGGACAAGACGACCTCATCGGCACCTAGTTTAAGTGCATCATCGCGTTTGCTTGGCGAGGTAGTGAAGACGACAACATGAGCCCCCATGGCATGTGCCAACTTAACGCCCATGTGTCCCAAGCCGCCGAGTCCCACGATGCCCACTTTCTTACCTGGACCAACGCCATTTCGCTTGAGCGGCGAATAGGTCGTAATGCCCGCGCAAAGCAGAGGTGCGGCTCCGGCCAAGTCCAGATTAGAAGGAATTCGAAGGACAGCGTTTTGCTCGACAACAACGCTATCCGAGTAACCGCCATAAGTCACAGGAGCAGTGCCATGTTTATCGACGCTATTGTAGGTGAAGACCGCGTCTGGGCAGAACTGATCGAATCCGTGTTGGCAGTTTGGGCACGAATGATCGGAATCGACCAAGCAGCCGACTCCTACGACATCACCGACTTTAAACTTGTCGACTTTGGCTCCGATATTGGTAACGCGTCCAATGATTTCGTGGCCAGGAACGCAGGGATAGGTCGTAGGCATGATACTATGCCACTCATCACGCGCCGTATGAAGATCTGAGTGACAAACGCCGCAAAAGAGAATCTCAATCTGTACGTCTGTTTCCATCGCATTGCGTCGAGGAATCAAGGTTCCCGCAAGCGCATCTGTGGGACTCGCGGCAGCAAATGCTTTAGCCTTGTACATTCTTGTTTCCTTGTCGGTACGCGATATCTGACTTCATCAACCACTATTCGTGGTCACGTCCTCCATTGAACAGCAATTGAACTCGTTCGCATAGGGAGCGCGCGAGAAAGCAAACGCTTCTCGATTCCAGAAGCTATTTTCCACAAGTCCTGTTGATTACTGTTTGTAGGCCCTGACGTATTGGACAAGCCCTATACCGCAGAGAGCTCCCACAACAAGGAATATTCCGAATGGAAGTGAGCCTTGGCTCCACGACCAGCCTTCTGTGAGCGTAGTGCCAAGAACCGAGCCCATGGTTGCCAGTGGGAAGAAAAGTGCGGCGAGTATGTTTAATCGGTGAGCCGAGTTCTCGACTCGCCGCGTTAGCTCAGCTTGCTGTTCGGCACCTCGGATTAGCGCCACATCCATGGCTGTTTTGACGTCTGCATAAAGCTGGTCGAGCTCCAGCATGATCTCTTCGATCTTGTCGCGCCAGTCGATGATCTCTCGCGCATCGGCGTTGGCCTCGCGGGCTTGCTGCAAAGTTTCGTAGAGGCCTCGAGCTGCTCGATCGATCGGCCCTAGTGCCTCCAAGATGGTGAGATACTCACGCGATGAGTTCACTTGATTGCTCTGCTGCTCGAACTGATCGAGTGCTTGCTGATACTGGCTGATCAGTTTCTCCAGAGCCGCTTGTCCCGCCATTCCATTGCTGCAGAGCCATTTGCCTTGGTCGTCGCGCCAGAAAAGCTGTCCGATTCTTGTTCGATCGTTGGGCTTAGGCAATTGATGTGTGACCAAAAGGATCTGTTTTTCCCATTGCATCGCTCGCTGCCTACCGATGCTTGAGCCCAGTCGTCCGCGGAAATAGTCCGGTAACTGCCAGTTGTGGGGAATTAGCGGTGCTTGCATAAGCATGTCCTTGGAGAGTTGTTTATCTTGATTGAGAAATGTCTTTTGACAGAAGTGGCTCAAATAGCCAGATCCTGCGGCGCGAGCCAGTGCCAGTTTAGCCCAAACAGCCTTGTTGCAACTAAGTCTCAACTAGGCTATCATTTAACACGCCTAACAGTGCGTAAAATCCACTCACTCGCAAAAATCCAATGAACGGGCCTCAAAAAGCAGAAAATCCACAGTCTCTTTCGCTTGAGACTTCGGCTACCTCGGCCGGCACGCCCTGCGGGGTCTCGCTTCCGAAGATCATTTCTTTCGAAGACTTAATCGTTTGTGGAGACGAAATTTGGATTCAGTTCAAAGGCCAGATCTACAGGCTGCGCCGCACCAAGCAAGACAAGCTGATTCTGACAAAGTGATTCCTGGTAGGTCAAACTTCCTGCGGGGTTTGACCAAGATTGACTCTGCGGGATTTAGTTCGCTACGACTGGACACGACAGCGCGGAAGAGCGATGACGATCTTCCGGTTGAAATGTTGTGCGGACGATCTGGAGAAGTTAACTTCGGCCAGACGATTTTCGCCCTCACCGCTTTTGGCTCGCACTACTCGCCACGCGACTCTCCCGCGAATTAGGCAACTTCTCAAATCGGTCAGCTACAGCGCGCGGGAGAGTTCATTAACGTACCCTCCCAGTCAATCAAGCTACTCAGAAACCTTTATTTCATTCGAAACCTCAGCGATTGTTTCGGGCGTGAGATCCGACGCGGTATACATTTTGCGAAACTCGCGGACCTCCTTAGTATCGACCTGGAAAAGTTCGTCCATGTAACGCGGTGAAAGCGATTGAAACTTCAGCTTCGCCGAAACGCGATAGGTGCCTTTCGCCAAAGGGACATGAAACTCCAACTGATCTCGCCCAGCTTGAAAGTTGCCATCTGCAGCCGTGCCGACCGACTTGGTGGCTTCAGCGTCGGGATGCGTAGCGCTCCAACCCTTCGGCAAGATACGATTGTCTTTGGCAAACTTGCTTCCGTGTAATAACGCGAAGGTCTGCTTCCCTTGCGAGTCCTCCATGAAGGTCTCGTAGATCTGCACTTGTGAAGTCTGGTTGATCGTATCGAAGTGAGGCTGAATGGGCCCGCCGCTTTCTTCAGTTGCGAGGACGTGATTCTCCGAGTCGATCATTTGCCCTTGCTTGTTGGTTAGGCCAGATGCAAACACTACTTTGCCGGATGAGTCGCGAACTGTGAGTTCGACCCACGCTCGTCGCGACGGATAGGCTGTGGGTAGCTTGTGCCCAGAAAGATTCTCGATGGTCACAGGAATCACGGCGGTCTTCTCAGTGAACTTCACATCACCCAAGGTAAGAACTGCCGTTCTAGTCTGCAACATTTTGTGCGCCTCATCAATCGTGCGATCAAAGGCCTCCGCTGGCGTCTTTATCCCGAGTTTTGCACGATTGTCACGAATCAACTTCGTCATGAAGACATTTCCGCCGGCAAATGTGTGTCTACCGAAGGGTTGTCGATTGTTGAGGAATGGGAAATCTCGACCAGCCGGATTATGAGCCAAACGAGTGGCGATAGCCTTACCATCAACGTCTGTCGTAGGCATGTGACAACTCTGACAGCTTCTGCCAGTCTCTTTGTTGGCAATCGACTCGTCATTGTAAATCGAGTTACGCCACTCAAGGTACGGCACCTGTTCGTGCAACTTCATATGCGTTTCTTGGCCCGCGTTATCAAAGCTGCCGGTGATGACAGTATGGCACGTTGCGCACATGGCTGAGCTTGTAATGTGATTGCTTTGCGTGGGCGTGTAACCGACATGACGCTGCATTGGCATCGTCACGGGATTTGCGTGTGGACCATAGATTGCGTTGTCTTTGTTGAATACGAAACCGCCCGTGAAAGACGCGTCGGTACCGAGATTCTCCGAGCTGATCTGATGGCAAACAGTGCAGGAGACTCCATCCACCGAGAGTTTTGCTTTTGGATGTTCGTTGTTCAAGAATGCCAGAACTTGCCCACGGGGACTGGCCTGAACTGGAGCGGCCATCGGAGCATGGCATCGCGTACAAACCGCTTCGATGTGTGCTTTCTGTGAAGGAGTTGCCACCACTTCCGCTGACAAGACGGCTCGCCAGTAAGGATCTCGCGCCGAATTAGCCATCATCGACCCAGACCAAAGATCAAAGGGCGCGACGTTACGGTCCTTCGAATCGCGCATGGCTTGAGCCGAGTTGGCAAATGAGTGACACAAGGCACACTCGGTGCTATTCAAGAAGCGAACTCCACCATGCGGCGGAGCCTCGTCTGCACAAGCCAAGTTGCTCGGCATACTCAAAATAGCCATCGCAATTGTGGCGAAGTACATTACGGACGCTCGTCGTCTTACGCCTGACAGAATTCTCGAACGGCCGAAATTGCTTTTACGTTGCATCGTTATTCATCTCGTTCGGGGAAGTAGCGAATTGCAGTTTCTAGAGACTGGACAGTTCGACCCAAAACCAACCGCGTAGCTCACCCTCGGCAAACCCGGTAGCTTGATCGTTCGGGTAGAGCTTTTGAAGTTGTTCTTTAACTTCTTCTAGAATCTGATCCTTGGGCCCATGACACATCAGGCATTGGCTCTGAAGCTTGATTGGCAGGAGCGCAGCGGCTCGATCGTCGTCAAGCACCACAAACTGCGGCTCGGCGACGCGATCTTCAACCAACTTCGTAGCCCAAGTCGGTGCTGTATTATTTGCGTTGCGAAGTCGAACGCCTGTTCGACCAATGCGCACGTTCGACTCGACGGCGACCGATTCAGCAATCTGTTTGGCTTCGGTGCTACAGACTCCAATCGCGGCAGCGGGACCTCCGTTCGCCATAGCTTCCATCAAGCGGGCGGAGAGCTTTGCAAACAAGGCTTCCTTGGCAGCGATTATCTTTGCCTTTTGCTCTTCTGAAGGAGTTTCCCCAACGCGAATGGAAGCAGCCTTGTCAGTGGTTGTACCTACTGAGTTGGACTTGTCTGTAGGTTTGCAACCAAGCAGAGCAGACGAAACAACAATGCAGACAAGCACGATTTGTAACTGACGATTCAAGTGGGGCATGGTCTCTAATTCTCCGAACTACTCATCGAATGATTGCCCAACAAGGCAATCGACAACAAACTTAATTTGTCAACAAAGACTCGCGGAAGTACTGGCCTCGATACTCGCGTCTTGATAACAAGTAGATCACGAACCCGTTCGGCGTGTTAGGTGGGCCTACTTACTCGGAACTCGACATGTCTTAATTCCAAACGGACATGTGTTAATCAATGTCTTTGGAAGGATAGAGCCATCAAAAGCAAATTGGTTACAATGCAGCGTCGAATTTATTGTGGGTTCCCGTGGTGAGAGGATTCCTTCGGATGCTTGATGACAGATGACTCGAAAAACGAGAGACCGAGCTAGACCCATTTCGCCGGGCTAAAACTGGCGACTTCGCAGCCTTTCAAAAGATCGTCGAGCAAGTGCAGCCGCGAGTCTTCGGCCTCATGCTCCGGATTCTTCATCAGACTCAGGACGCAGAAGATGCCACGCAACAGACGTTTGTGTCACTGATCGAAAACCTCGAGGAATTTCCCGGGTGCTTCTTCGGCCGAAAGTTGAGCCCTGTCAAACTCCGTCGGTATTGGCTTATCGGAGTTTACGAATCCACTTAACTTTTGGAATCGGCTCTGGTGTTCTCAGCAATACTGTTCCTTTGTCGAATGTGAACTTGTCCTTCGCAATCTGAACGATGGATAGTTCATCCAGCGCAGGTAGACGCGCTCGACCAACGCCCATTTCTCCTGTACTTATCTGATACTCTTTGCTCAACAAATAAAGTCTGCCGTAATGCAGATTCCACCTCCCCTTCGCAAACCACTCTTCTTCAAACTGATTTGGGCTTGGAAATGGAATCGGTTTTCGGTGTACGATCAGTTGGTGATCCTCCAGAAAATCCAATTGCAAACGCTCTCTTGCCGTAGTCAGTTCCCAACTGCCAAGCAACTGGCGGTCCTGTTCGTCGAAACTGGATTCGTAGAATCGTAGATATTCCAAGGCAAGAGTTGCATCGACTGCAATCGAATAAGGAACAGAGGCAGGTGGCGGGTTTACATCGTCCATTCGCATCAGCATTTGTTCGGTTTTTTGACCTGGGTAGTTGATGAACGCTAAATTCGGATACGCGAATACGTTGTGCTCGCGCAATTCCCGGCTCTTTTGTAGATAGCGTGTCCATTGTTCGAACAATGCTTCGCGGAATGACTCGTCGGCGGGGACGATTACACTATGAATCCAAAGATCTTCGTTGAATGACTGTTTGTCATCGTAATCGTCCCACACACTGATGTTTACAGGAATTTGAAAACCGCCCATCCAGGGTTGAACGCCCATTTGTATCCTATCATCAACACTAAAGTAGTCGTTCACGTCAAACTTCGGGTGCTCACCCTTGTCCACCAATTTTCGAGCGACTCTTTGACGCGGTGTCATCTTCTTGCCATCTTCGAGGCGCTTCTTAACAACGGCTAGAATCTCTTGCTTTTCCATCAGCAGCTGCCCCTTGGCATTTACTGCCGACATCCAAGACGCTTGACGGGGGTTTTGAAGGTAGACAACGTGATCGATCGTTGGCTCGCTATCTTTCCATTTCCGTACGAACAACAACCACTCGCCGTCTGGTCGCCAACCTTCATCGTACCGATAGTCTCTATTGTGCTCATCAAGCTGCGGCAGTTTCCATGATTGAACAAGCGATTCCGCGTCCGTTAATTCCTCCTCTCGCCGATGGAAAACGTCGAGGAGCTTTGCCTTCGGTACATTGTTCGCACGTGAGTCGACGGACACTAGTAGGACTGCGTCACTCGAATAACTCTTCCACTCGATAGAAGGTATATGCCCGGTGTATGTATCCGCGTTGACAATGGCGCATGCGACAAGTGCGAAGGTCGCTAGAAGTCTACTGAGTGAACTCATGATTGCTCCGAGTCAGGTTTGAAGAATCTTGGACGTCCAACTCAACCTCGCAAAAGTCGGTTATGTCGCTTGCCAGAATTGTAACTCATAAACCGACGCGTGTTTGGGTGCAGCCTTCTCAGGGGTTGGCACGGTTCGCGACCGATACCGATCCGTCGCCTAGCTATCCGTTGTCAGTAGGCGCTTCAAAGGGTACCAGCGAAAGGCGCCTCAAAGGGTACCAATTTGGGTCATAGAACGAACATCCGTGTAAAGTGGTATCCTTTGGCCTATTCTTTTTCGG
>CAUJKA010000060.1 GCA_963204965.1 Planctomycetota bacterium
CGCTGGCGTTCGACTTTCGGCCAGTTGCTTTTTGCAACGAACCGCCAACGGTAAGCCACTGGTCGATCGCATTGCCGAGTTGGGTGTGGACTATGTTGTAGCGCCGTGGGCTGTAGAACCTGAGCTTCATCAATCGATCTTCGGCACCGATGATCAAGCTCAGTTTCAACCTTTGGTAGCGAGAGCTAACCATTGGGAGTTCCCTGTAGTTCTAGAAGCCGGCTTAGTATTGGAGTCGGTAAATTGCTTTGAAGAACAATTGGATTTGGCCATCGCCCAGGGAATCACTCACTTCGAAGTCTTTCCAATCGTGCGAACTCAAGGATCAAACGAGAAGACCTCGCCCCAAGCCTACCAGCCTCAGCATTTGAAGCAGCTTGCAGGATGGATCGAGGATTTGGCTGACAATCGTCGTGCTCAGATTGTTTGGTTGCCTCCACACACTACGGCCAGCCCACTGAGTCAGGAGCGCATATGTCAGCTAATGAAGTCTGGCCCACGAGCAGGAGCCGATGTGAGCATTCGCGTTGATGCCAGCGGCCAAGTCTTTGCTCCGCGCGGTGCTCGCACAGCCGTTGGAAAGATTCAACAGTCGTCTTGGGATCAGATTTGGGAACATTCCTGCTTTCAGAGATTCAGAGAATTGGTGTGCCGCAACGATCATTGCAACAACTGTCCGATGTTGACGATGTGTGCCTCTCATTGCCCAGCAGATCAAGCTGGCTGGACAATCGAGGAATAAACGATGAAACAAACTAGAGTTCAAAGCTTTGCAATCGCGATGGTCTTTTTGTTGCTCGGCCTGATCGCTCGCACGGGCTGGAGCCAAGCGTACCAGTTCACCGTGCCGCAGATGGACTTGCAGGTCTACGTGCAACCCGATGCATCTGCGCGACTTGAATATCGAATCGTCTTTAAGAACTTAGCGGGTGCTCATCCGATCGATGTAGTTGACGTAGGGTTGCCGCATCGCAACTACGATATCACAAACATGTCGGCGTCGATTAATGGGACTCCTCTGACAGGCATTCAAAAGTCCACTTACATTCCTATAGGCGTTGAAGTCCAGTTGGGGAACTTGGCCATTCCGCCTGGTGGGCAAGGCGAGTTTCGCTTTGAGTGTACCATGCCTGACATGGTCTATCTGGACACCACGGACAAGTCGTATGCGAGCTTGCAAGTCATTCCGACTTGGTTTGATCCACAGTCACAATCGGGACGAACAGTACTCAAGGGCGCGATTCACTTTCTTCCGACCGTGAAAGCTGAAGAGGTCAAGTATCAGAACGAGAGCCTCAAGTACACCGATCTAGTTCTGTTTGGCGACGGAGAACAAAAACATGCCGTCGCCATTTGGCAGTACGACTCGTGGAATCTCTCCAGCAGCAATACAAAGTTCGCAGTTTCGTTCCCCAAAACCGGCATGCAGCGCGTTGTTACGATTGGGCCGCTGGGCTTGTTCATGAAGTGGTTCCGTGAATCACCCGAGGTGCAGTTCACGTCGCTGGGAGCGTTAGGCATTCTATTTGGGATCATCTTCTTCCGCTTTTCGCATGGCACGGGCTTTGTATTGTTCTTCATTTTGGGAGCGGTGATCGGAATTGTGGCGCTGGCTAGTCCTGAAATCCACTTGCTGACTTGGCCTGGAATGATTGGACTGCTGTTTTTGAATGAGCGGGCGCTGAAGCGGCGGAAGACGAAGACCTACTTGCCAGCAATGGCTACTGTTGAAGGTGGAGGCATCAAGCGTGGTTTGACCGCGCCACAAGCAGCCGTGCTGCTTGAGATGCCGATGAGCAAGGTGCTCTCGTTGGTCGTTTTTGGCCTGATCAAGAAAAGCGTGCTCCGAAAGCTAGGCGACAATCCGTTGCAAGTTGATGTTGCGCCGGAATATCTTCAGTCGCGAAAGAGCCGCTTGCAGGTCGCTGGGGATCAGGGCATGGTCGTACACGACTACGAACATGCCTTCATCGATGCGATCGTTGAACATCGAGGAGCCGTTAAGGATTGCAACTTCAACGTTGCTATGGGAGGTCTGATAAAGTCGGTCGCCAGTCGCATGGCTGGATTTGATCTCTCGGATACTCAGGTTTACTATCGAGCCATCATCCAACGAGCTTGCAAAGAGGCGGCTACGATCGGAGATATTCCTCAGCGTGACGAAGCCGTCGATCGCAACTTTGAATGGATTTTGATGGACGACCACTGGACCGACATTTTTGATGGATGGGCGCGCAGCGGTCGGCCTTACCGGCCGTGGTGGGATCGAAGAAGCTCCGGTCCCGTCATTGTTAATGGTGGAGGAACGTGGAGCGGCGGAGGTAGCAGTCAACCTAGCACACCCGAGACCGCACGTACGTCGCTGGGCGAGGTCGCTTCTTCCTTTGCTGGTTGGACTGAAAACACGATGGCCAGCTTTGCATCGACGATCGAGCCAGCACAGATGGGTCTGAATCTTCCCAGCGGAGGCATCTTGGATCTGAGCGGCGTTGATCGCGTCACCAGCGATGTCTTCAGCGCCTTGGCAGACGCCGCAGCGTCCGGTAAGGGTGGTGGCGGCGGCGGTGGAGGCGGTTGTGCATGTGCCTGCGCGGGTTGTGCTTGCGCATGTGCCTGTGCTGGTGGAGGAAGATAGCCTGCACTATTTAGGACAGGAGAATAGGTAAGAAAATTGGCGTAACCCGCTGCGTTAGCGTGGGACGGCTCTTGCATCGTAATCGGTCGTTCTATCTTTGCGTCTTTGCGCCTTCCCGCGAGACCTTGGATTTCTCGGCTGTTATTCAATTTCAGTCAAACGACTCAGCAGCGCGATTACTTGTGAAGGCACGAGTGTTGAACTCTCCCGCGCGCTGAACTCGACCGTTTAGCATTTCAACTAATTCGCGGGAGAGTCGCGTGGCGAGTAATGCGAGCCATAAGCGGTGAGGGCGATATGGGCCAGCCGAGTTAATCACTCACGATCAACCTCGAATCCAACTCAGCCTCAAACATAAGTCTTAAGAACCGTTGGCAAGAGAATGAGGGCAGAAGAATGGTACCCATCGCAATGCCGAAAACGGGGCCGCAATAACTTGTCCATCAAAAATCAGGACTCGCTCAAAGGCGCGAAGACGCAAAGAGAAGACCAATTCGTAGTTCCATTCTCCTGCCCTCATTCTCTTGCCGATAGTTCTTTTGGTAGTACGAAAATCGCGGTAATCCGTCGTTCTATCTTTGCGTCTTAGCGCCTTCGCGCGAGACCTTGGATTGTCCCGTAAGACTTTTTTGAAAAAATTGTTCGCGGACTGTTTCGTTTGATCGTCACAGCGGCATTCTAAGAGAGACTGGGATAAACACCCAGATTAATCAGGAAAACCGCTCAAGTCAGGTAATGCCATGAAGACCGAACTGTCCGCAACGATTCATGTCGAAACAGCGTTGGATAACTCACAGCAATCCTCTTCTGCCCCAACTGAAGATTCTTCGCTCGAACATAGTCCTGCATACGCCGAAACTCTAGACTTCGACAATCTACCGTTCCTTTTGTCCAGTCTTGACTTGACCACCGAATCTCCCAACGCCTAGGTGGGCAGTTTTACGACTCGCGACCATCCGGCCGACGACGAGCTACGTTGGGCGCGAAGCTTGCTAGTGGCAATCTCAACGGAGCAATCGTCGGGGACCTCGGCGGGGAAAAGAAAGATCGCTCCCAGAAGTCGTTGATTGCTGGGAATGCCAAGCTTGCTGAAGAGTTCTGGCGTTCGCAAAACGCCGCCGCTAGACCAGTAGTTGCTGATACCAGCCGCAGTCGCTGCCAACAACAATGTCTGAATCGCCGCTGAGGCTGCTGCGATATGCTCGACGTTGTCGATCGTTGGCTCGAACGCTTCATGTTCTACATTCGACAATTCCGCTTTACTTGCTACGCTGGTTGGATTGGGTAACCATGTTGCGATAATCAAGTGACTTGCGGCGGCAAGCATCGCAGGAATCTTTCCAGCCGCTTCCATCTGACTGACCTGATGGCCTAGCTTACGACATTGTTGAGCGTCCAAGCAGTGGAATCGCCAAGGTTCAATCCCGTTGAGCTCACCTTGTCGATGTTCAGCGTGACAAACTTTGTGGAATGGTGCCCAACCAGCGCACGCCAAGAGTCGATCGATTACGAGTCTGTTGTTGGTCGTTGGTAATTCTGACTCGGCGAGTATCTTCACCGTCTTTCTTGCTTGAGCGATACGGGCGATTGTTTCCAGGTCGTGATTCATAGTGAATGGCTCGTTGAAGCAGTTCGTTGCTCGCGCCGATGGAGTGAGTTCGCGAGTGGCAAGGGAAACTCTTGTTGTACCAAGGCTGCATGAATTCGACTACACCACCGTACCCGGTCCCCTCCTAGGCAAACTTGGATAACAGAAGAGAAAGCCAAGGTCTCACGCATAGGCGCGAAGACGCAAAGATAGAACAAGATCAGATTCCATTCTTCTGCCCTCATTCTCTTGCCTACGGTTCTTGAGAATTAAGTTTGAGGCTGAGTTGGGTCGGGGATGATCCTGAGCGATTAACTCGGCTCGCCCACATCGCCCTCACCGCTTATGGCTCGCATTACTCGCCACGCGACTCTCCCGCGAATTAGTTGAATCGCTAAACGGTAAAGTTCAGCGCGCGGGAGAGTTCAGCACTTTTACCATCACAGGCAAACGTGCGTCAGAGAATCCGAATTAGGAGTTGGTAAGAAAATGTGGGTAAGAAAATGAAGCTGCGCATTGAATAACCGCCGAGAAAACCAAGGTCTCTCGCAAAGGCGCGAAGGCACAATGATAGAACGATGGGTTACGATGTAAGAGCCGTCCCTCGCTAACGCAGCGGATTACGCCGATTTTCTCACTACCAAAGCAATTTGATTACTGAAGACCTAAGAACTATCGGCAGGAGAATGGAAAGACGAGTTGGTCTTCTCTTTGCGTCTTCGCGCCTTTGCGCGAGTACTGATTTTGATCGCCTTGTTATTGCAGCCCTATCTACGGCATTGCCATGGGGACCATTCTTCTGCCCTCATTCTCTTGCCTATGGTTCTTGAGCTTTAAGTTTGAGGCTGACTTGTGTTAGAGTTTGATCCTGAGCGATTAACTTGACTGGCCCATATCGCCCTCACCGCTTATGGCTCGCATTACTCGCCACGCGACTCTCCCGCGAATTAGTTGAATCGCTAAACGGTAAAGTTTAGCGCGCGGGAGAGTTCAGCACTCGCGCCATCACAGAAAAACGCGATGCTGAGTCGTTTTGGCGGATTACTCGGGTATGGTGTCAAGTTCACCGCCGGCTCGAGAAACCAAAGCGCGGAGCACATTGGCGTCGAGGTCCTTGGGTAGTGCTCGTACGTGTCCATCGGCAAAGGCAACGAGCCGTGACTCGGAGAGCTGAAGAAAACCGTTGATATGGTACGAAACGTCTTCGGGCTTGGTCCATACTACTTCTTTGTTGGATTCGATGATCGCAAGAGTATTCGATGTACCGTCGGTGATGTCGGCCATCATCGGCGGTGTATTGGAGGAATCGAACGCGCCTTCGCCAACAAGAATTTGGAAGGGCGTCGAGTCCTTAGATTTACTGTTCGCGGACCGGTAGAGCTCGGGCATCTTACTAGCTACCTTCATGTTGTCGGGGCTGTCCCATGGTTGATTGAACTTGTACTGTCGGTAAAGGCTACCGTACCCGATCAGCGGCAGTATTGCGACTCGCCAACTATGCGGTGGCTGGCTCTTCGTATGGCGATTGGCACTGCGAGGCATATGGTGAAAAGTCGAGTCAAAGGTATGGAATGCCAGGATGATCGTCTTAAGTTTGTCAGCGTCGGATTGATTCGGAGTTGCATCTGCTTTGGCATGGGTAGTTCTCATGTAAAGCTCGAGTGGATCTTGTTCGTCTAGCGCCTCGCCATCCAAACGTTGAACTCGAGTGAGTCCAAAGGCACTGTCGTAGCCGGTAGTTTGTGGGTTAGGGTCGAAGCCTGAGCTACCACCTTCACCTAGTCCGCCACTACCCATTCCATCGCCGCCTAATGCGCTACCGCCTATTCCACCGCCTAGTCCACCGGCTGATCCACCACCGTATCCGCTGCTACCACCAAGCATTCCTTCGCCTCCGGTCATGCCTCCACCACCGCGTCCTACGCCGCTCATTCCACCGCCAGGCCCCATTCCCATTCCGCCTTCGCTGCCACCACTAGGTCCGCCACCGCCCATTTCCCCCATGCCAGCGCCTCCATCCATGTCTCCTCCGCCAAAGTTGCCATTGGGAATAGAGAAGTCGAGGCCATCAGCTTTATGAAGCATCTGCTTTAATTGCAGTTCAATGATCTCTTGATCGCTGCTCAGTCGACGCTGCAGTTTCGATTCCATTGCAGCCAATTGTACTTTGACCTTATCGAACTCCTTCACTCGCTCTTCCATATCGGCATCGAAGTACTGTTGCAGAGCGGCCCGTAGTTGCTTTTCGACCGCTGGACGTTCGTATTTCTTGGAGTTGAGCCTGTCGCGGAGCTTTTGAATCAACTGAGCAAGCAACTGCTTTTCGGTTGGTGGCGCGCCAGCCATGCCGCCGCCCATACTCCCCATACCACTACCCCCCATACCACTACCCATGCCCATTCCGGCAGAACCCAGACCACCACCAGCGCCCATACCGCCTGCACCTAAACCGCCTTTCGATTTCAAGGCCTTCCGAAACTCATCGAGAGTCCGTTGCTCTGGCTTCTGTGAAGCTTCAGAAGGTGCTGCGCTGGCATTGGGATCTTGGCCAGAGAGTAGCGACTGGTGACTAACTAATACGCCAGTAGTGGCGGTGAGCCACACGAGGCAGCAGCCGAGCTTTCGTACAAACAGTGATTTCATGACTTGCTCACTTCTGTGGAAGAGTTTTTCTAAACGGCGAAGAGGTTACTAACGACTTGGGTCGATCGACCGAAGTGTTTGTTCAAGCGAATCTAGCTCGCGCCGGAATTCGCCAGTTGCATCAGGCTCAGTCGTCGAGCCTGGTTGACTGAGGTGTATCAAAGAGTTGTTCATCGACTGGATGCTCTGGTCAAACTCAACGCGATCAGCCGTCACGATGTCTAACGTCGGAGCATTCGAAGTAGTGCCATTGCGTGACGGGGCTGCTGTCGAGTTGTTTGCCTGATGATCGAAACTGCTACCCGATGTCGCGTTCGGTGATTTTTCGTTTGCACTAGTGGGAGATTTAGTAGCTTGGCCGGAACTCGGCTTTTCTAGCTGACCGTTGCTCGAAAACTTGGACCACATTAACCCACCGCACATGGCCAACATCAGTGTCGCCGCAACCGTAGCGATTCGCTGATGACGGTGTCCCCAGGAGCGAAGGCGAGTCGATAGGCTGGGCTTGCGACTTTGTAACTGCTGCAAAATACGTGTGAGCGATTCAGCTACGGCAGTTGCATTAGCGTAACGCCGCGAGGGACGCTTTTCGAGCAATCGATCGATGGCCATCGATAGCTCATCGAGCACCGCAGGATTAACTTGCCAAACCGGTCGATGTCGTTCGTGGCAGATTCGATGCAGCACTCCCATCGCACGTTCGGCTCGAAAAGGTGGATGGCCAGTTGCGACGAAGTACAACACGGAACCCAAACTGAACAGATCGGTCCGATGATCCGTTTCGTCGCCTTTCGCTTGCTCGGGTGACATATAATTCGGCGTGCCTGCGACAACTCCGGTATGAGTCAAGCTGGCGTCGTCGACGGTGCGAGCCAAACCGAAATCGGTGATCAGCAAGCGCTCGACGCCGTCTTCAAGCAGAATGTTAGCAGGCTTGATATCGCGATGAACAATGCCTTGCTGATGTGCTGCGGCTAGTCCTAACGCGGCTTGAATACCGATTCGCAAAATCTGTACGACACCCAGCGGTCCTTCACGATCGACTCGAGCCTGTAACGACTCGCCAGCCACATATTGCATGACCAAGTAAGGATGTTCGACGCTCGAGTCCACATTGTGAATCGCTACGACATGCTCGTGAACAACAGCCGCCGCTGCTCGCGATTCACGGCTAAATCTCTGACGAGCCGCTCCGTTTCTTGCCAAATGCGGTGCGAGTACCTTCACTGCGACCGGTCGATTCAGCTCGGTATCAATCGCTTTGAAGACCACTCCCATGCCACCTGATCCGATGCAGCGCTCGACTTCGTATCGTCCGATACGCCCGAGCATCTCGGGGTGCGTTGGTGGTTCAAGCACTGCGCGATCAAAGCTCAATTCTGTTCCGTTTTCTTTATGCGCAGTTGATGTCGATCGCGATTCAACATTGCGAGAAGCTTCTGTGTAGCCGCTGAGCATTTGGCAGGCTTCGGTTTCAATCGAAGTCTCATCGGCCAGTTCGGTCAGCCGCATTTGGCACGATTGACACGTTTCGATATGCAGCGAGATATCGGTCGAATCCAGGCTCTCTTCCGGTTCGAAGAGCAACGCTCGCAGTTGGCTATCGCTCAGGTGGTTGTTGTCGATCATCATGGATTCACTCGGCAGTGCTTTGGTTAGATTCACAATTCTCAGCCGCTTCAAGCTCAGCAACTACAGCGCGCAGGCGAGCGAGGACTCGACATCGAGCCACCAGCACAGCGCCATCTTTCATGCCAAGCTGCCTAGCTGCACTCGCTACGGAGAGTTCCTCGATAGCCGTTAGTCGAAAGGCGTCCCAAGTGTTTTGTCGAACTTGACTTCGTACAGTGTCGGCAGCTAACCAGAACAACTCGCGGCGGAACTCTAAGTCAAACTCGCGCGTCACATCGGCGTCGAGCTCTACGGCGGCTGGATGTAACTCCAATAGCTCTGAGAAGGATTGGCCGTTGCTCAGAGGTTGGTATTTTCGACGTGTGAGGAAGTTGATCATCAAGTTGCGTGCGATACGAAACAACCAATCGCGAAAGCGGCCTTTCGTTCTGTCGGGTTCCCAGCGATGAATCGCCTTAGAAACGGCAATCATCACCTCTTGGACGATGTCATGAGCGTCGCTGTCTTGAAAGCCTTTCGATCTGGCCAGCCGAAAAACCAGCGGTCCGTAGATCGTTACGAACTGGTCCCACGCGGCGATATCGCGCCGGTCATGCAATCGCATGAGCAGGCTATTTCGAGTTTCGCTGATCGCTGGATTCACGAGTTGCTTGGTCCTGAGAAGTCGCCCTAAGTAGTCGTTTGGAAACCGTCCGATGAGGTGTCTACAAGAGAACACACAGTAAATTGTAAGGCATTACACGCCCAGGTCCGAAATTCGGGAAAGATGTTAGAAATACAAAGGTAGCCAACGTCGCTGGTGGACAGCGTAGCCAACGTCGCCAGTCGGTGGAGATCTGCTTATGTGGTGCATTTTGAACTCGCGCATTTGAATCCTGCTCGCTTGCCCAGCGGATCGTTACGTTTTCAGCTAGTTAAGCGGCGGCACTCGCGACCACTTCACTGGAAAGTCTATTCGCTGCCCGCGCGACGGGGCGAGCGTGTCGCCGTTTAGCGAGAAGCCTAAAAATCCGCCGGGCAAGCCGGCCGGGATTTGAATCCTGGTATAGTGTCTATCGAGCCGAAACTGTTTGGCTGGAGAGCAATACGTTTGGCAACCAATAGATTAACTGTGAGTTAACAGAATGAGTCGCAAGTGGCTAGGACTAGCGTTCATACCACTTGCTTTCCTGCTCTTTCAAATTGCTACGACTCCGTCTATTCAAGGCTGGCGATTTGATATCGCCTATAATCGGCTCGTTAAGCGAGACTATTCGCTTGATTTAACAACAGGTGCAATCAAACCAGTACCTGCGAAAATTGACTCAGGCGAATCTCAATCGTCACTTCAATCGCAGGTTGATTCGCCGCAGAAAACTCGTCTGCGCATTAATTCTCTGGAGGAACTGCAGTCTGGAATAGTCCCAAAGAATTGGATAGCTCAGTTCTATGAGGGTAAATCGATCACGCGAACTCGGAAGTTCGCTTTTCCTGCGGTTCCACATGAGATTTCCAATCGATTTGCCATCGGCACAACGGAAACGAGCCTCTATAGCCTAGACTTGTTGGACCCTGACTCGCAGCTTCAGACATTTCCCAGCAAATTCGACTTTGAGGTTGACGATGCTCTAGGCCCATTTCCTTTGACTCCGACCGGCGAGAACTCGTTTTTCCGCGTCAATCAATTGAATGAGGTTGTAGAGGTCTTCAAAATTGATAGTGCGGGCGTTATCTCCTTGGTCAGCTATTGGTCGTTTAGTACGGCCCCCAACGGCCAATCCGTCGGAGCTTCGGAGAATGTTATCTATTCACTTGATAAGCGTGGCATCGCGATCGAAAAGCACTCTGCCGTTGACGGAGCTTTTCTGGGGGCAGTTGAACTGGAACAGAAAATCGATTTCGCAAATGAAGATTGGTACATTGCGGGTGCAGAACTCGACGTAGTATCAAGAATTCTATTGCTTCGTTTTGATTTGAGAACTGGAAAGCTCAAACCGTCTCCCTTGGCAGTTCAGTCACACGGCGGTATGGTCAACGGTGCCCAAGGCTTGGCTTGGGGAAAAGACCCACAGCGCCCAGTCGGTTCTGTAGTTTTATGGAACTGGAACGAGCCAAGCAAGATTGTCAGTGAACTGAACATCAAAGGCAGATTCAATGACGTTGCGTTGGCCAATGAGAACGAGTTGTTGGTGCTCGGTTCTCGCTTTGGACTGTCGATTGACTCATATGATCTAACCAGTGGCAAGAAGATTCGAAGTCGTTATCCGCTTTGGTGGATTTTGCCTCTATCACTCACGGCATTCCTGTACTTCATTGTCTGGAGTTTCCTGTGGATTCGCGGAACGGCTAGGATAAGCTACTGGGCAGGTTTGAATCATGTGATCATTGTCGTTGTCCCCATCGTGACGCTCTACATCTTCAAGCTGCATGATAGTACAGCAGTGAGTTACGGTTCTCCCGGTTGGTTTCCGGTTGGCGGTAGGCCCGAAGAGATCTATTGGATACTCGTAGGATCACTCCAACTGGGAATCTGCTGGCTTGTATTCGGTCGAACGCGTTGGCTCTGGAGGAGTCTCCCAACAATCGGATTGTTCTGCTGTTTGGCCTTGAGTTTTCGAATGTGGTTTCGAGCCTATTCGCTTACAGATATTTGGTTCACGCTCGGTTGTACGGTAAGTTCAGCTTCGTTGGTGGCAGCAACTCTTGATTGCATGAAGGCACTGGGGTGGAAGATGCAAAAGAACGACGACACGATTTCCGTGAGCACTTCGTCGGTAACTGCGTTTAAGCTGAGCGATGCGTTTGTCCTTGTAACGATTTGTGCAGTGCTGGTTGTGGTTCTCAAACCCTACTTCCCTCCGATCAATCCGACCAGAGGCTTAATGCTTCATTGGCGAAACGGCGTGTTAACCTCCGCAGCAACCTTCGTTGCAATTGCGATAGCCTTTACGAGTCGAACGTGGCTCTATGCCTGTGGAGCAGCTTTGATGCTCGTCGCGACTGGCTTGGTGGTTGGCGACCGCGTGAGCTACTTCTGCTCGGGAACTCGACTGCTCAGTTCAGTAACCGTCATGATCGCCTATTCGAGTGTCTTACCTTTCTTCTTGGCCTTTCCCTATCGAGTCTGCGGTTGGCGACTAAGTCAGTTGAGTTAAATGACAATCCGCAAAATGCGAGGAGCCTACGCATCAGCCAGGCAAGCCAGTCGGGATTGAAAATCTAGCGTTAGATTGTTCAATTGCGGCGAGTTGAAGTATCAGCGTTTCAGAAAGCCTAGAACAAGAAATTCAGGTTGCCAGTGAATTCAGATATAGAAGCCGAGTACCAAAAGCGAATCGATGCGATGACGCCTGCAGAACGAGTCGCTCGTTCTGCGGCGATGTTTCAGTGGACTCGTGAACAATTGGCGAGACAAATCGTGGCCGAGCTCGGCCCCATGGACGCGTCAATACTCAAGTGGCACGTAGCCTTAAGGCTCTACGGCGATGAGCCGATCGTTCGCGAAATGATCGAGCGTGAGCTTGCGGGAATATTGACTACGGAAGCAAGTTAGCGACTGAAATGTTGTCGCTAAAAGCTATTCGAACTCTTCGACAACCGTGGTCTTGAACTTCGAGAAATTTGCAGCGCGGCCGGCATCAAGCGCTGCTACCACGGCTCCATGCGTACTGTCTTCGTGGGCCTCGACGGTTAGGTCGGTAAGATCTTCACCGCCCTCTTCCTTGGCACCGGTCAGGATTAGAATCAGGTCCTGCTTACTAAACGCATCTTGATGCGAGCCATCGGTAAGCACAACTGAAAAACCGTCCTGTTCGTCAACTTGGACGGTGACAAACGTGACCTTCTCTTGCGATTCGACCTGCACCGCGTTTGTACTAGCCTTGTCTGCAAGTTGGCGTGCAGTACGAATGACTTTCTGAATACTGAACGAGTTGGTCACCATGAAAAAGATAAGCAGCAAGAATGCCACGTCAACCATCGGCGTGATGTCCCAAGCCTCTTCATGGTTGACAGCGTGCTTCTTCTTGCGTTTGCGTGGCTTACGAGCTGGTTCAGCGACGGCTTCGACAGGTGCTCCCCCTGGAGCTCCAACGGTTCGAGCTTTGAGAGTTGGAGTTCTCGGAGCGAGCACGGGACTTTGACGCTTCTGAGCCGCCTTTTTAGCCTTGGCGACTTCGACTTCTTCCTTCGACGGTAACTTGATTTCGTGCTGGCATGAGGGACAGGCCAGACTTCGCCCCAGTGCACGCTCGTGCAGGACAAAGGTGTATTCACAGTGTGGGCATTTTGCTCTAACAGACATGTGTCGATAACCTTAAGCACCACAAATCAAAAACTGGGGAACTTACAACCTGGGGAAATACAAACTGAAAATCTCGATTGGGAAGTCCTATAGTCCATTCTACTGCTGAACAGCGATCATAATCTGCTGATCTTCGTTCAGACCACGCGAGGCAGCTACACGTACGCGTGCCATGTCGCCCGTCTTCACGCTAGGCTCGCCGCGGATGAGCACGAATTGGCGATTTTCCGTTTCAATACCTTGCCTAACGTAGTCCTCAATATCTTGTTCAATCTGCTCCAACGCACCATTGAACATTTTGCCATCGTTTCGGTAGACTTGCATCGCTCCATCGCCGCCTTTTTTCACGTGCAGCACAATCGCTTCTTCACCAGCGGCAACGTCACCGTTCTTCGCCTTGGGTAGTTCAGATACGATTTTGGGTTCCATTCGCGCGGTTACGATGAAGAAAATCAGCAGCAAGAGTACGACGTCGATCATCGGCGTAATATCGAATTCGCCGTCGAACTCGCGTACCTTTTTTTCACGCTTCATACTCATAGCGGTTTGCTCCTCGACATCTTACGATCTTAGAGTTTACCGACGAGCTCGGGACATGGTGGCCTTCTTGCCTTGCTCGTAGACTTCAAAGAATCGGTTCAGGCCAAACGCCACCAATTCTTCCATGTCCTTAATGCGATTGTTGACCGATCCCATAATGACCAGCAGAGTCACTGTGATCAAAAGTCCGATCAGCGTGTGGTCCAGAGCCATACGAATGTCGCGAAGCAACTGCTTGGTCGGCTCGGAAGTGGTCGCGGTTTCCAGAGTGTTGAACGCACCCATCATACCTGCCACCGTACCGATCAGCCCCAACATGGGAGCCAGCTTAATGATCGTTGTTACCCAGCCCACGCGGGCCTCGATTGGGGCCAGCACTTCGTATTGAAATCTATCAAGCACCAATTCTTGCAGAGCGGGCGTTTCTAACTCCCGGTTCTTCAAGGCCATCGACACCAGCATCGGAAGGACTTTCGGGTTACCTTCGCAAGCCTGTTCAGCCTGGTCAAAGTTACCCGCAGCAATGTCGCGGGCGACCGTATCCAGAAACTCCTCTTGTTGAGCCTCCGTCTTGTAGCGAATCCGTCCGATCTGAGTCCAAATCATGTGCACGCAAAAGATGCCCCAAAAGGCGGCAAAGGCTAGCAGGTAATAATCCGCGTGTCCGATGAAGGAATAGAGCATTCGCTACCTCAATTAAAGTCCAAGCGAGTCCACGAGATGAAAAGTAACGTTGATGAGCGATTCTTCGCGAAGAGAGAATCGAGCTTCGTTCGCAAGTTTCCGGTGCCATAGAGAAGCAGAAGCCGGATCGAATCGCGAAACTTGATTGTAATAGAATTTCTGCGCAAGTAATCTAGGTTGTCGTTGAAGAGTTCAAGTTTTGCTAGAAATTCGCGACTGAGAAGCTCTCTAAATCTCAATGAATCGTTGCTATTCGTAAGAAGTACTAGAGTCCGATGTTCGTTGCGAGGATTGCTTCGGAAGTGTCAATGGCCAGGTATCAATCGTTAGGCTAGAGCGAGTAGCGTTTAGAAAATCCCTGCCTCGATTTTCGCAGTCAGTCTGCGCACGATGACTTACAGTCCCGCAAGATTGACCCAAACATCAAGCAACTTGCTCTTTGTTTTCCTGAGTGCTCTTCGGGTCCTTCGCGGCAATGGGATTACCGCCCCTTGGTGATCTTTCCACCCAAGCAACCGATTGCAATTTGAACTTGCTTCGCGTGAGAGTCGTTTTGGTGGTGGCTAGCCGCCGGTGCCCCCAGGATCATCGGGCTTCTCAAGAAATCCGGAAAACTCTGCAATTCGTGGGCAAAACCTGGCCTTCTAGTGCCGATAAAAGGCGTTTTAGGCCTTGTGAAACTGGGGCGATTTCGAGATACTTTCGCCTCACTTTTAGAGATTCCCGCCAACCCACTGGCCTCATGTTGAGGCCAAGTTGAGTGCTCGACTGAGCCTGGATCATGCCCCTAGTGTGGCTAATTACCATGGCTGAGCAGCAAAATTCACACAGGGATTGGCTCGCCGAAATCGGCGTATGGGTACCATTTTTGCTTTAAGGAGCAACCAGACGAATGTCGCGTTATACAGGTCCTAAGGCTCGAATCAATCGTCGTTTCAGCGCCCTGCTTTACGAAAACGCAGGAGCCACTCGAGCATTTGAGCGTCGAGATACACCGCCAGGTATGCACCCACGTCCACGTAAGACCGGTAACTACGGTACTGCGTTGGCCGAAAAGCAAAAGATTAAGTACTACTACGGTTTGGGCGAGCGTCAATTGCGTCGCTACTATGCGAAGGCTCAGGCTGGTAAGGGTAACACCGCAGTCGACCTTCTGCTGATGTGCGAGCGTCGTTTGGACAACGTGGTTCGACGAGCTGGTCTGACTAAGACTCGGCCTCAAGCCCGTCAGGGAATCGTTCACGGTCACTTCAAGGTTAATGGCCTGAAGGTTGACAAGCCAAGCTACCTGCTACGTCCAGGCGATGTGGTAGAAATTCGCGGTCGTGAGAATCTTAAGAATCTTTACCGCGGCGTTATCGCCAACAATCCGCCTCAGCCGCTGGATTGGTTGGCGTTTGATTCCGAGAATCTAACGGTTACCGTCCTCAGCTTGCCAACCTCCAACGATATCAGCTTGCCAGTAGACGGCAATATCGTGGTCGAGTTCTTGGCACGTTAAGACTGTCCGTTCAATCTCAGTCGATCTAGAATCATAGGCCTACGAATTGTAGGCCTATTTCTTTATTTAGCCTGTTCTTTCATCGAGGTTTCTCCACATGCACAGCGATTTGGTCGTTCTAGGCGGCGGGCCAGGCGGTTATGCGGCGGCTTTCTTGGCTGCCGATCTTGGAATGCAAGTTACGCTAGTCGAAGCCGACCAGCGACTCGGAGGCACGTGCCTACTTCGCGGCTGCATCCCTTCCAAAGCACTTCTGCATGTGGCTCGCGTCATCTCCGAAGTCGACGAACTGCGACATGATTGGGGTATCGAATTCAGCAGCGCAGCTATCGACGTCGATAAGTTGCGGGCTCGTAAAGAGAAGGTCATCGAGACGCTCTCGGGCGGTCTAGCCGGATTGGCTAAGCGACGCAACGTGACAGTCATTCGCGCCAAAGGCGTTTTCGAAAACAGCACAACTCTACGGCTCGAAGGCGATCACGAATCGATCCCAGCTGAGAAGCAATTGACCTTCAATCATTGCGTCTTGGCAACTGGTAGCGTCCCAGCCATGCCTCCCAACTTCAACATCGGCAGCGATCGCGTGATGGACTCGACCGGTGCACTTGCTCTGGCTGACATTCCAAAGACGATGCTGGTGGTCGGTGGTGGTTACATCGGCTTGGAGATGGGCACAGTGTATGCCAACCTGGGAACGAAAGTTACCGTCGTTGAGCTGCTGGATGGATTGCTGATGGGCGCTGACCGCGACTTGGTAAAGCCTTTGGAAAAGAAGCTTCAGAAGCTGTTCGAAAATCGCATCTTCTTGAAGACTAAAGTCGGATCGATGGCTGAAGTCGACAATCAAGTCGAAGTCACCTTCGAAGGTCCCGGCAAGTATGGCCACGAGCGATTTGATCGCGTTCTGGTCAGCGTTGGACGTCGTCCAGTCACTCGCGGTATCGGCCTTGAAAATACTCAAGTTCAACTAGACGGTCGCGGCTTTGCAGTTTGCGATAATCAACAACGAACCGCCGATCCTCATATCTTTTCGATTGGCGACGTTGCCGGCGAACCGATGCTCGCGCACAAAGCATCTCACGAAGCCAAGATCGCCATCGAAGTCCTTCACGGCGAAAACGTTGTCTTTGATAAGGCGGCCATTCCTGCAGTCGTGTTCACTGATCCCGAGATTGCTTGGGCCGGCCTGACTGAAGAAGAAGCCAAGCGAACAGGTCGCAACGTTTCGATAGAAGTTTATCCTTGGGGAGCCAGCGGTCGCGCTCAAGCATTGGGCCGCACCGACGGTCTAACCAAGTGGTTGGTCGATCCTGAAACGCATCGCGTATTGGGCTGTGGCATTGTAGGTCCCGGCGCTGGTGAATTGATCGCTGAAGCAACTTTGGCTCTGGAGATGGGCTGCGAAGTTCGCGACTTAACTGAGACCATTCACCCACACCCAACACTAAGCGAAACGCTGATGAACGCGGGTGAAGTCTACTTCGGAACCGCAACGGAAATCTACAAGCCCAAGCGAAGTAGCTCGCACTCCTAACGCTGAACTGAAATCACCGCTCAAAACGCACATCTCAAGCTCCCTAACACGAACACAATCGAGAATCACTATGAAAGCGATGTTGCTGACCGAATATCAGAAGCTAGAGATTGTCGATCTTCCCAAGCCTGAGATTTCCGCCAACGATCTGCTCGTACAAGTTAAAGCTTGTGGAATTTGTGGCAGCGATATCCACGGCTGGGATGGCTCTACAGGCCGCCGTAAGCCGCCTTTGGTGATGGGTCACGAAGCAGCGGGTATTGTCGCTGCTGTTGGAGCAAACGTCCGCGGTTTCGCTGAAGGCGATCGCGTCACATTCGACTCGACGGTTTCCTGCGGTGAGTGCTTCTACTGCCGCAAAGGATCGATCAACCTTTGCGAGAATCGGCAAGTGTTGGGAGTTTCCTGCGATGAGTTCCGTCGCAACGGTGCCTTTGCAGAATACGTTGTCGTGCCAAGTCGCATCGCTTATCAGCTACCTGAAAATCTGCCCTTTGAACATGCGGCCCTGATCGAGGCTGTTTCGATCGCAGTTCACGCAGCCAATCGCACTCCGGTTACGCTGGGCGATACAGCAGTCGTTGTCGGCAGTGGCATGATCGGCCTGTTGGTTGTTCAAACGATTCGGTTGTCGGGTTGCTCACGCGTTATCGCTGTCGACTTGGAAGACAGCAAGCTGGAGTTGGCCAAGAAGTTTGGCGCTGACGTCGGGCTGAATCCGAAGAAGTGCGACGTAATTCAAGAAGTCATGAAGCTGACTGGTGGACGTGGCGCGGATGCAGCAATAGAAGTGGTTGGTGCATCAGCAACAGTCAACACAGCCATCGATGTCACGCGTCGCGGCGGTTCGATCTGCTTAGTCGGAAACCTATCGCCTAAGGTTGAAATGCCTTTGCAGAAGCTGGTCACTCGCGAGCTCTCGGTTTACGGAAGCTGTGCATCCAACGGCGAAATCCCACAATGCATCGATTTGCTCAGTCGCGGGGCGATCCAAGTTCAACCGCTAATCACGGCGCTTGCTAAACTGGATGATGGCCCTACTTGGTTCAAACGTCTGTACGAAGGCGAGCCCGGCGCGATGAAAGTCGTTTTGCAACCTACCTAAAAATCCATGACAAACAAAAACACGCCCCTACCAAGTACTTCTAAAATTCCAACCAAGTGGCTGGCGGTTGCCGTCTTTGTCTTGGTTGGCTACGGCCTAACGCAGCCATTCGTTAATCGCAAGTTCGGTTGGACACTTCCCTCGTTGGCTTCCGTGTTGGGCTTTGAAGACAAGGCTGCCAAGCAAAAGCCTGAAGCCGCCGCCGATTCCAGCGGAAAACAGTTAAGCGATTCAAAGTCCGAAGAAACTCAGGACACGACACTGTCTGCCGAGCAACTTGAATCGCAGTTGTTGGGTGAGCCCAAGATTGTTGAAAAGAACTCTACCGACAAAACGTCCACAAAGGCAGGTTCTAAGACTGAAACAAAGACGCCATCCAAGACGCCAACGAAGCAGGAAACGACTAGTTCGAACACTTCTTCCAAGTCGACAAAGAGTAGCACCAAGAGCGATGAAAAACTGCTCTATGGTTTGTTGAAGGAGGTCGGTCGCGAAGAGTACGTTTCGCCGGCAGGACTGCGTTACACGCGTGGCAGTGAAGAGGGGCATCGCTTGAAGCACATCGAGCGACACTTGGCTGACATTCCTGATCGCCCTGGTCGCCATGGAGTATTCGAGGGCGACATGGCAGAATATTTGCGCTTGCTTGACGAAGCTTTCACTCGAGCTGAAAAGGGCGAGAAAGGTACAAGCAAGACCGAGGATGAAGACGGTATGATGAAGTACGAAGTCACGTTTCCTAAACCGATTGGCTTCATCGGCGGTCGCGATGGAGCAAGGCAAAAGAATCCTGATGCCAAGCGACTACGCATGATCCTTTCGGGGGACCGTGTCATTACAGCCTTTCCATTTTAGACGGCGATTCAACACTTCGAGCAATCTCTGAGAGAGCCTCATGTCTCAACAACCAACATCGCCATGGATTCACATCGGAGAATGCCCCGTCTGTACTGATGGACTATGCCGAGTCCGTTGTAGCGTAACAGAAGATGGCGCAAAGCATCTGTACGCGATGTGCGATGAATGCGAAGCGATATGGTTGGAGCCAACTACATCCGCCAAGCATCAATTCCCTGATCCTGAAGATCCGCTTTGTCCGCTGACCAGCATTCCGCTTTACGGATCGAGTTCTCGATGGGCCACGACTGAAGACATTCAAGGGACGGATTGGGAGAATGAAGTCGTAGTCGACTTGGCCAGCGATGTCAGTCCGACCTTTGATGACCCACCGTTTGTCACCGGTGAAGACTTAGCTGGTGGACTCGACGTTCCACCGATCGCCGAATCAAACGGCAACAAATCTCGAGCGCTTGCCATCGAAAGTCGCGAAGACTTAGCTTACGGCAAAGACGAACCTCGCCCAGGTTGTTAACTCGTAGCAGGCACGCTCCGTGTGCCGTCCGCTGTTTTCGGTTCTGGTAGGTTCTTATCTGCCGGAAAGAACCAGATTAGTCCCAATAGTGCCCAGAACCTGCGCTAACAAATCTGCCGCTTAAAGAAACGTAGGCAGGAGAATGAGGGCAGAAGAATAGAACCGATGGAAATTCTGAACAGCGTGCCGCCACAAAAGCCGTCAGAACTTAGATCTCATGCGAAGGCGCGAAGCCGCAAAGAAAGAAAAGATCCTTGTTCCATTCTCGTGCCCTCATACTTTTGCCTACGGTTCTTGAGCCTTCAACAACCGTACTGATTTGACGGTAAGAAAATTGGGGGTAAGAAGATTGATTCTCCTGGCTGTTCCTTTATTGCGAGGCCGTATTTTCTTACCCATAAGCGGTGAGGGCCAAAATGGGCTAACCAAAGTTAGTTGCTCAAGATCAACTTGGAAGCTAGCTCAGAGTTGGCAGGACAGCGGTCAAACGACATGCGCAAAGAAATGTAGGCAAGAGAATGAGGGCAGAAGAATGGTACTGATGGCAAGCCTGAAAACTGGACCGCAATAACAAGATCGTCAAAAACCAGGTCTCACGCGAAGGTGCGAAGTCGCAAAGGCAGAACAGATTCTTGTTCCATTCTCCTGCCCTCATTCTTTTGCCGATAGTTCATGGCGTGCAGCAAATTGGGGTAAGAAGATATAGGCGTCCAGAGCGAGACCTTATTTTCTTACCCCTCATTTTCTTACCTCAATCTTGGTCGACAGGAGTTTGACCTACCAAGCCGGGAGCGAAAAAGCAGCGGACGGGATTCGGAGAATGCCTGCTTCTATTAACGCTGCTTCAAGAGATCGCGGATCTCGGTCAACAACTGCACATCAGCAGGTGGAGGCGGTGGTGGCGCGTCTTCCTTCTTTTTCTTGAGTTTGTTGATGGTCTTTACGATCATGAAGACGGCAAAGCCTTGAATCACCAACGAAATCATAGTGTTGATGAACTTGCCATAGCTGACAACTACGGCAGGCACCGTCTTGGCAACAGTCAATTTTGTAATCGGGTGCACTGAACCGGCAGGAATTTCGGCAAGTAGTTCGTACTTCTTTTCACTGAAATCAACTCCCCCCATCAATGCTCCAATCGGAGGCATTATCACATCGGCAACCAGCGACGATACGACCGCACCAAAGGCCGCTCCTAAAATGATACCTACGGCCAGGTCGATCGCGTTACCCTTGATGATGAACTCTTTGAACTCTTTGATTAGTCCCATTGCTTGATCCTTTCTGAAAAGTGAAGTACCGGTGAGGTCTCCAACTATACGACCTTAGTTCAATTCAACAAGGAACACTTGCTGCTAAATCTGTACCTTGGTCAAGGCGATGGGGCTTTTGTGTTAAACTGCGCGATTCGGGAGAAATGATGCAGCGTAATTCCCGCAGCGACGCTCACATTCAGCGAGTCGGTACCGAGCTGCATGTCGATGCGCACACATCGATCTGCAACGGCTAGAACGTCGTCAGGCAATCCGTGCCGTTCGTTGCCCATCAAGACAATCAGCGGTCCATGGCGGTTTGCTTTTTCGAGAGGCATCGAATTCTCAGTTAGAGCTGTTGCAACCACTTCGACACCAAGCTGCTTAAACGTGTTCAGCGCTGCTTGGCTACTGGCGCTTCGATAGATCTCTAAGAACAAAGCGTTGCCCATCGAGACCCGCAACGCGCGTCGCGATAACGGATCGCCGGTGCCTGGGCCAAGCCAGATGCGTCGAATGCCTAGACCCGCTGCAGTTCGTAACATGCCGCCTAAGTTCTCCGGATCGTTGACGGCAACAAGTCCCAGCCACGTTTCGTCGGAACTCTCAATCTGCAAAGCTGAAGTCAGCTCTAATTCTGGCTTGCGAAATCCACACGCCAAGACGCCTCGATGAAAGTTAAAGCCCACCAACTGCTCGACAACATCATGTGGCACGACGAGTATCGGAACATCGGCCGGCGCCATCTGCGCGTATTGCTCGGCATAACGATGCTCGACTAATACGCTGTGAAGCTGAAACGAGCTTTGCATTAATCGTTCCGCCAACAAGGGCCCTTCGGCAATGAATATTCCACTGACCCATGTCCAGTTGCGATGCCGCATATCTTGGTAGGGAGCCATCAGTGGATGATCGCTATTGTCTAAGTAGATCACGTTGGTGGAAGCCATGCAAAAGTACTTTCTCAAGCTGCCTTCCTTTTGAACCGCAGGCGATAGTTTTGATGTTTCATTTTGGGGTTTTAGGGGCGAAGCCCTGGCCGTTTACCTATCCCAGCCTGCAGGGCTGGGTACGTGATTAGCGATATAAAGATAGGTCCAACGGCCCGACGGTTTGCATTCACCCCGTCGGGCCGTTGGACCTTAATCTACTCATGCTCTCACACCCAGCCCGATGGGCTGGGCTAGGTAAATTGCTGGACCTTCGGCCCGAAATCCCAGAAAAAGTGCAACATCTAATGCCGCTAGCTGCAGACAGAAACGCGCGGACTGCGGCTAGCGCCTGCGGTTTAAGGGTTGAATCGGAATCGCACAATTCTATGCAGTGTCACTTTGATCACCAGAGCAATCAGCCGTTCGTTGGACGAACGATCGCGGACACAAAACGATCGATTGGGAATTCGCCGCTGAACTGGTAGAATGTCGAGCCACTTCGACGACGCACCTTAACACAACGAGCCGAACAAGATGCAAAGCAAAGCCACAACTGTCGCTCAGTACATTAAGCAATTGCCTGAAGATCGACGCAAGGCCATTGAAGCTGTTCGAGC
>CAUJKA010000061.1 GCA_963204965.1 Planctomycetota bacterium
TCTCTACCTGAACAGCGATAACTCGGTAGAGAAGATCTACGCGTTTCGCGAGGGTGAGGGTGGCATCGCTTCTGATCTGGGTGGATTTACGTCCGGGACAGCTATCAGTAAGACCTTGCGCGAGCGAGGCTATCAGACGACTGCAAGTTACAGTCAGTACTTTGGATGGATACAACGTCAGACCGGCTTTCGCACCAAGGCGATGAGCGTCTTTAATCAAACGGTGGCCGTTAAGGATGTTCAGCGTTTAGACCTGTTTATCCAGCAGCACATGCTTGAACTCAAGCCATGGAAGGAGCGCGTTGCCAGTCTGCTTGAACACTTCAGCGAGCTCAGCGAAGCGCATCGAATGCTGCTGCGAGTGCGTCAACAGGACGAGTTACTACGACCAATCTCTGAAGCTGGCAAGAAGTACCGTGAAAAGGTCGAAGAGCTGGAAGAGGCCAAGCGACTGCTGGGCGCTGTGGGTCTTTACTTCGCAAGCGAAACGGTCAAGTTGCTTGACCCGATGTGCGAGCAGTGGAGTCAAAAGGTTCAGCTTCTTAACGATGAAATCAAAAGACTGGAAGAACTACAGCGGAAGCTTCGCAAAGATATCGCGCGACTTGAAGTGGATATCGAAAACGCGGGTGGTGATCGGCTAAAGCAATTGCCACAACTGATCGCTCAGCAACGGGAAATTGCCAAAGTCAAGCGCAGTCGACGCGATGCACTGGAGTCACAGCTTCACGCTGCCGGCATACAGCCCAAGATTACTTCGCCCGAACAGTTTGCCAAGCTTCGTAGCGAGATCGTGAAGCGCCGCGAGGCTTTGACGCTTCAACGCAACGAGACTCGCAGCCAATCCCAGGCTATTCAATACGAACTAGGTTCTATCTCCAGTCAACTTGGTGAGGATCGTGCTGAGCTTGAGGCTCTAAACAAGCGTAAGAACAATCTGCCCGAGTCGTTGATCTCCATGCGAGATCGTATGTGTCGCGATTTGAACTTGGCACCATCGGATCTGCCGTTTGCGGCTGAGCTGATTTCAGTCAACCCAGACGAACTTGCATGGGAAGCCTCGATTGAGCAAGTTCTATATGGATTTGCGAGGAGCCTGTTGGTTCCCGCCAACCTTTACTCGCGAGTAGCCGGCTACGTCGAGCAAACTCGATTGGCGGACGCTCGTGGTGCTGGGCAGCGATTGGTCTATTTGAAGATCGGCGAGCGTGAGAGTCGCAAGGTTGACACAGACTCTGGTCTATTCCAAGCTCGGTCGAAGCACTCGTTGGTTCATAAGCTTGAGTTTCGTGATAGTCACGCTCTTTCAGGCTGGGTTAAGGCGGAAATCATTCAGCGGTTCGACTACGAAGCTTGCGAGTCCGTGGAGGCGTTTCAAAAGGCTAAAGGCGCGGCGATGACGGTCAATCGCCATCTCAAGTCGGGACAAATGAAACATGAGAAGGATGATCGCAATCAACCTGGCGATCGACGCCACTTTGTGTTGGGCTGGGACAATCGGGCGAAACGAGCAGCTTTGACCGACACAATTCGACGGCTTGAGGATTCGTTGTTACAACTTCGTACTCGTACTCAAGATTTGGACGCCAAGGTCGATCAGATTAGTTCGTCGCTGGAGATGTTGGAGCAAGCTCTCAAGATTGAAGACTTCAACGTGATCGATTTTGAGCGCCACGAGTTCGAATCTAGCCAACTGGAGCTTGAGAAACAGAAACTCGAAAACTCCAATGATCAAGTCAAGCAATTGCGAGAACATCGCGACAGCTTGATTTACGAAGCCGATGGTCACAGTCGGGACCGTGATAAGTGCATCGCTGATCTCACGCTCTTGCAACGAGAGCTGACTAATGGCCGGAGATTTTTGGAGAACGCAAAGGCGGAGATCTCCAAGGCGCAGGCCAACGAACAGTGGTCGATGGCCGAGAGCCAGTTTGACTTGGTTAAGGAGGAGATCAAGCACAAGTTGAGCATCGACAATCTTGCAACGCTGCCCAATCAGGTGAGTCAGCAGTTTCGTGACCAATGCGACAAAAGAGCGGATCGATTGCAGCCTGTGAGCCGTGATCTGACGAGCGCGATGACCCGATTCTTGAAAAAATTCCCGGAGGAGCAGGCGGACCTGGACGCCGATGTTCAGTCGCTAGCCAGCTTTGAGGTACTCTATTCGCGAATCGCCAGCGATGATTTGCCTAAACATGAGGAGCGCTTCAAGTCGCGACTCAACGAAAAGGTACTGCAAGAGATCGGACTGTTGCATACTCGTCTAGAGAATGATCGTCAGGAGATTCGCGAGAAGATCGACCAATTGAATGAAGCACTTAAGCGCTTGGAATGGAAGGCGGGCACATTCATGCAGTTGGAGCCAAGCGATGCACCCGATCGCGAGATACAGGACTTTCGGCGTGAATTGTCAGGGTGCTTAAGCGGTACGTTGGATGGAACTCCCGAAGCCAATGAGGCGACGTTCATCAAGATCGAGCGTTTAGTGATTAAGCTTCGCGACGAGGGGAATGAACGATGGCGTCAAAAGGTCATCGATGTCCGCAATTGGTTCAACTTTGCAGCTCGCGAGATCGTTGAAGAGACCGGCGAGTCGCGGAGTTACTACGACGGAGGCACGGGGCAATCTGGTGGCGAAAAAGGAAAATTGGCGTTCCTTGTGCTTGTCGCTGCGATCGCTTATCAGTACGACATCGATCCCGATGACCCCAACAGCAAGAGATTTCATTTCGTAATGGTGGACGAAATGTTTTCTCGTAGCGACGATCAACATGCTGAATATGCACTCGACCTTTTCGAGCGATTTGGCTTGCAGCTACTGATCGTTGCCCCGCTGGATTCGAAGGCGCGGGTTACCGAACCTTATGTCGGCACTTACCTGCATGTCGTCAAAGACAAAGAGACGCATCGCAGCCAGCTTCTACAAATCAGTGTCGATGAGATTGGTTGATAGAAAAACCTAGGCTCATGCGAAGGCGCGAAGTTCGCAACGAAGATCAATTGCAATGGGCAAAAAAATATGCCCGGTCGAGCCGGGCATAAAAGGAAGCTAATTGAATTGGCGAATGCTACTTCGGTGGCGTTAGTGAATTCGTTTTACCTTCACCGCCAGCTTCTCCGCCGCCAGGGGCTCCTCTGCCCGATGGAGGAATGGTCGGGATTGTTGCCGGATCAGGTTCGTATTCCTTGCCTTTGCAGCCGGCAAGAGCCAACATTCCAAGAAGAGCTAGAGGAGCGAGCTTTTTCAATCGTTTCATAGACTTATCCAAAAGTATGCGAAAAATAGAGCAGGATATAAGATGAGCCAGACCGAAGTTCGGTCTGGCTCTAGAACTTAAGACATTACCAACAGTCGCAAAGACTATTCGGTGGCTCCGAATACTTCACCACCTGATCGTGTGGCCATTGCTTGAATAACAGTTGGTTGAGCTGTTGGGTTGGCAACTACGTCAACCCATGGACCAGCGGATTGGTAAGCGAAGAATCGAACGCTACCGTCAGCCAAAGCGAAGTTAGCTCCACCTGGGTGAAGACTCCAGAAGTGATAGCGATGCAAGTCACCTGGATCGTTAACCTTACCTGGACGGAAGAAGTCTGGCGCGTTATTGAAGCAGCTTGAACCACCAGTACATGGTCGTTCGTTCACACCCAGCACAACGTCAGATGCACCGAAGTATGGGAAGTCGCCCGAGCCAGCCCATTGCCAGCCGTAGTACAAGTCAGCCGATGGTGGTCGTTCGCCAATCATCAGAGTGTTACTAGTTCCGTCGGTGATGTGTCCCATCTTAACGCCGCCGTTAATGAAGAGGATACCGTCTTGGCCACGAGCAGGAGCTTCTTTGAACTGGCTGGTTCCAGTAACGCCTAGATAGCTCGACAAAGCAGCCGAATCAGGAAGTGGTGAGCGTTGTCCACCACGGTGATCCGATGGACAGATAAACGCTGGAACCAAAGTTCCATTCAAAGAGTTCTTGTTGTCCGAAGGGTTAGGAGTCACGCCTGCTGGGTACTGCCACCAAGCCCATGCCTTGGGGTTCCATTGGTCATAGAAGCTGTTTAGCTCGATGAATGGGGAGATCTTCAACATCCAACTAAAGAATGGGCCGTCAACTGGATAGCCAACGGAGTTTAATCCACCTGGCGGCGGATTTCTTTGGTAGCTCGAATACTACGTCGAGCCCAGGCAGTGAGCTGCTGGAAATCGCTTGAAGGTGTCGTGATGGTTGTGCATTGACAAGCCCATTTGCTTCAGGTTGTTAACGCACTGAGTTCGTCGAGCGGCTTCACGAGCAGCTTGTACGGCTGGCAACAGTAGGCCAACCAAAATACCAATGATGGCAATTACCACGAGAAGTTCCACAAGTGTGAAACCATGTCTGCCTCCACGCAGACGGGAACGAGAAATGTGCAGCATGGGCTGCCTCCTTCGAAAAAGTAGAAAGGAAACTACAGAAACTAAGAAACGTAAACGTTCACTTCTACTGTGGGCGCAGAAACGCCTTGAGATGCACTCAATCGAACCCGCTACCACACCAGTTCGTGAAGAAGACGTAACATGACAATTTTCGACCCGTTTGTCAAATTTTTTTTTCGATTAGAGCGAAACTTTCCCCCGTCACCGGCGTTGCAGACGGGTTCAATGGCGTTCCAAGCTCCTCTCAAGCCAATTTTCGGCAAGTTTCAATCCGATGAAAAACTCGTGAATTTTCTGGTTTTTTTGAGTTTTTATCGTGAACCTGCCTCAATTTTGTGCAACAAAACGGCCCGAAGACGCACATTTAGGACGTTGCCGAAGAAAATGACGTTAGATCCGTTTTTTTCTCGCTAGACTGTTTGGCTAGCTCCCTAATTCACGCTGCGGATGATGCCAATGAAGTCTTTGTCGAGCGTGTGAACATCAGCGAAGATTGCTCCTAATTCATCATGCGCGAGCTCGATTTCAGCAGTATCCGGTTCTGCAAAGTCGCGAGCTGCGCGTTCAACCATAAACGAAGTGACATCAAGGTCCTCGGCTCCAAGATCGTCCACTTGATCGTTAGCTAAGTCTCTTTGTTCGTCTGCAATCGACTGTAGTTCACCGAGAGCATCGCGAATCTCCGCAGCCCGTTTGGGATCGATCGGCTTGAATTGAAAATTGCACAACTGCTCTTTAGGAATGAACCCCACTAGCATGCCAGCATCGTCGAGCATTGGCAAAGGGAATGGTGGTTCGAAGCGCTTCAAGGCTTCTGTAAAGCCATAGTAGTCGTAGCCAACGATGCTATTGGCCAGTAGCGAATCGGGAATTGGTATGGGCTTTCCTAATCGTTCGCACAACCATTCAAAGGCATCCGCATATTGTTCCGATTCAAATGGCTCATCATCTTCCCAGTCATCTTCCCAATCATCGCTTTCATCCTCGTCAATGTCGCCGTCATCGCTGTCTTCTGAGACATTGTTCTCATCTGATATATCTTCATCGGAAATATCATCATCATCGTCTTCTTCTTCGTCTTCTTCTTCTCCAAACGGATCATAATCCTGAGCGGGAGTGCGGGACATAATCTTCTCGAGGAACGGCAGGTGTTGAGACAGTTCGTTTTCAAACTTCTTCTTGGCTCCAGTAGTCTGTTTGCCAGCGGCTCGTAGGGCCTCGACCAGCGATGTCGAGTCGGATTGGTTTAAAAGTTGAGTGAGTCGATGAGAATCGATGGCGTAGCAAAGAATAGTTGTGAAGCTGGACACGATTGTTTCTCTTGAGCCGTTTGTGGCGTGATCGTTTGATGGAGAGGTCGAAATACCTGGGGATGAGAGTTGGATTGTAGGCCATCAATAGTGGAAAGGAATCTGCGGGTGTTGAGACTTGCTAAAGGTTCTCTCACTTGGTGGCAAAGATGGCCTCTTCAGTTGATCATTCAGGTGGCACCCGTGCGTTTCCGGTTCAAAGATCGTGACGTTTCGAGCTATCAAGGAGCAGTTTCTTCTGGGGAATGGTGAAACTTGTTAGCTTCGCACTTCGGCCACAATAACCTTCATGAGTAGGCAGAATAGGAGGACTGGGTAGTTGTAAACTTATTGCTTGCTTAACACAACCTTAACGAGTTCTTAACAGAGCCTCTTTACATTATCGCCCATCAAAACTGTTGGTTCGAAGCTGGTGGCTTCGATGACGATTAACAGTGTGGAGTTTGATTTCAAAGGGGTATAAAGATGCGAACGGAAAACACGCGTCGATTGGGTTTTACGCTGGTTGAGTTGTTGGTGGTCATTGCAATTATCGGCATCCTTGTAGGCTTGTTGCTGCCAGCCGTACAAGCTGCTCGCGAGGCTGCTCGTCGAATGTCATGCACGAACAACATGCGTCAGTTGGGGCTGGCTCTGTTCAATTATGAAAGTGCGCTGCGAGTCTTTCCGCCGAGCCGGATCAATATCTCTTCGCCTAGATTCCAACAATCTTGGGTGTCGATGATTCTTCCCTACGTTGAACAAAACAATATTCACAACGGATATACACACGGAACGAACTGGTATGATCCGGTCAACGATCCGTTCACCAAGATCCAGCTGCCGTTCATGCTCTGTCCCTCGGCTCCGGATGCTCGCGGAACTCCCGATTCAGCCATGTATGCCAGCGTAACGAACAATCTGCGATCCGATCAGCCTGTCTGGGGCTACGCTGACTATGGTTCGATCAACGCCGTTCGTGGAGCGATCTTCGTACTTGCTGGTCTGCCTTCCATTGGTTCTCGGGAAACGCTCGGCGGTCTTGGCCGTGGTCCTAACGGAGTGAAGCTCGCGCAATTCACTGATGGACTTTCCAACACCGCGATCATTGGTGAAGATGCTGGTCGGCCAGCAATCTATATCAAGGGCAAGCGAGGCCTTAATCCAAAGACTTCAGCTTTGCTTGCAGGCAAGCAATATGTTGGTGACGGTTGGAGCTGGGCTGATATCAACGCTGGATTTTCGATCGATGGTACTGGTGCCACTGGGCTTGCCAACGATACGAACAACAACGGTACAGTCGCCAGCAACCAAGGCACTTGCATGATCAATTGCATCAATGACAGCGAGCTATATTCGTTCCACACTGGTGGAACGAACATGCTTTACGGAGATGGATCCGTTCAGTTCGTCTCTGCGAACATCGACGTGAAGGCCTTGATCGCCCTTTGCACTCGGGAGTGGGGCGACATCAGCAACAATCCCTAGTCGCTACTGAAGCTGTTTTCGCTTGAGTCGCAACTGCGTCTCAAGGCAAACTGTGTGTGGTTCTACTCCTCTTGCCCCACTTCGGGGAGAGGAGTTTGGGCGGGAGCTATCTGGCTTCGAGAAACCACTTAAGCGTGGCTCAATCGCATTCATTCAAAATTCTCCAAGTGATCAAATCTGTCCGTTGCCCCCCTACTTGTGGAAAACTGGTTAATCCAGACGATTAAGGCAGCAATTTGGACCTCGACGAAAACCTGGAAAGCGGCTAAATTACCGGGTTTTAACATCGCTGGTTGAAGCAGTCTGGTTGGCACCTCCTGTAGGTGGCTTCCCCGCACTTGGTAATCCTTGGGAGTAAGTTCGTTGAGAAAGCCGTTTATCGCTGGCAATTGGAAGATGAATATGACGCGAGAGAGTGGTCTCGCGCTGGTTCGTGGATTGATGGAAAAATTGCAAGGCACTTCATCGCAAATCGATGTCGCTGTTTGTCCGCCAAGCGTTTACTTGCAAGAGATCTCCTCGGCACTCAAGGGCTCGGCGATCGGCGTGGGTGGTCAAAACATGTACCACGAAGCTGATGGCGCGTTCACAGGCGAAGTCAGCGGACCAATGCTTTGTGACCTTCATTGCCAGTACGTAATTCTGGGTCACAGCGAGCGACGCCAATTCTTCGGCGAAACAGATTCGTCGGTCAACAAAAAAACACATGCGGCACTTAAGTTCGGACTAACACCGATCGTTTGCGTTGGCGAAATGCTCAGCGAGCGTGAATCGGGTGCAACGGCTCAAGTCATCGACACGCAAGTTCGCGGATCATTGGCTGGTCTTACACCAGAACAAGCTTCGAAGATCGTCATTGCCTACGAACCAGTCTGGGCCATCGGCACCGGCAAGACTGCCACTCCGGCACAAGCCGAAGAGGTTCACGCACAAATCCGTGGGTTACTCACCGAACTATTTGGTAAGTCGGTCTCGGACGTCATTCGCATTCAATACGGTGGAAGCGTTAAGCCGGATAACGCGGGTGAATTGATGAGTCAACCGAACATTGATGGCGCTCTCGTGGGTGGAGCTTCACTCAAGGCCGATTCATTTGCGGCTATCGTTTTGGCAAGCTGTGGATTGGCTGCTGCCAAGTAATCACAAAAATACATTTGCAATGCTCAACACACGTTAGGAACAATTATGTTGATTGGACAACTGTCGCACTATTTCTTCGGTATCACCATTTTCTTGACTTCGTTGTTCCTAGTGCTGCTGGTACTTGTACAACGTGGCCGCGGTGGCGGAATCGCAGGAGCGCTGGGTGGTGCAGGCGGACAAAGTGCGTTTGGAACCAAAGCCGGTGACTTGTTCACTCGAATTACCGTTGGCGTGGCCGCCTTCTGGATTCTGATGTGCTGTTTGGCAATCTCCTTCCTCAAGACTCCAACCTTCTCGACGGGTTTTTCCGGTGATGGTTCGAAGATGGAAAGTGAAGACAAGACGACCAGTGGTACTGGAAGCGGCGGAGCGGGTTCAGGTGCTATTGGAACAGAGACAAGCTCAAGTCCAACTGGCGGGATCACCGTCCCAGCTGTAGATGGAGCTACTGCTCCAGCAGCGACCACAACGACTCCTGCAATTGATCCAGCAACAGCACCAAGCGTAACACCTCCAGCGGCTACAACTCCTGCTGGTGACACTGCTCCGAAGCCAACCGAGCCAGCGCCAACAGCACCCGCTCCAACCGAGCCCGCGCCAACAACGCCGACTTCGACCGAGCCTGCTGCACCCGCGCCGACTCAACCTACTGAGCCAGCTCCAACTACACCAACAACACCGGCTGGAGATGGAACTGCTCCTACTCAGCCTTCGACACCGAACAACTAAGTTCACCGCCTGAGTCGCTCACTCATCGGCTTTGAATTATCCAAAGCCTGTACTACCAATAGCTTGAACAACTGTAGGTGAACTCGATTGCTTAGCATGACCGGACAGGGTGAGGGCCGCTGCAACGTGCCACTTGGTGGCACGATGGTCGTCGAAGCTCGCGCCGTTAACAATCGGCATCTCAAGATCAACTTGCGGACCAGCGAAGGCTTAAGCGGGTTTGAATCGGAGATTGAAACGATCGTTCGGGCTCAGGTTCGTCGCGGCACGATTCAACTGAATGTGGTTTGGAGCGGCCGACCATCGCTGGATCTTTATCAGATTCAGGGGCCAGTGATCGAGAGCTACTATCAACAGTGCAAAGAGGTTGCTGAAAAGATCGGTTTGCCCTCCAGCGTGACGCTCAGCGATCTATTGGCCTTGCCGGGGGCGGTAGTCGAATCAATTCCGCAGCGCGAAGAGTCACCTGAATTGCTCGAGGCTTTGACTTCAGCGGTGCAGTCGGCGCTGACAGCCATGAATCGAATGCGAGCCCAAGAGGGTGCTTCGATGGCTACGGAAATCCGATCACAGCTCAAGCAAATGGCGACCTTGTCTGAAGCCATCGAACAACGAGCTCCAGCGGTGCTAGCCGAGTATCGCGAGCGACTGCGGACACGCGTTGCAACTGCCGTGGCTGAAGCGATCAGCGCTGGCGATGTGGCACCACTGAACGAACCGGATTTGATTCGCGAAGTTGCCTTGATGAGCGACAAGACGGATATCCGCGAAGAGATCGTTCGATTGCGCAGTCACTTTGGTCAGTTCGAGCAGTTGCTTGACTCCAGCGAAGGTCAAGGACGCAAGCTAGATTTCCTGGTTCAAGAGATGTTTCGCGAGTCAAATACGATTGGTTCCAAAGCCAGCGATGCTTTCATCGCTCAACGTGTCGTCGATCTGAAGTCGACCTTGGAACAGATACGTGAATTGATTCAGAACGTGGAGTAACCGTGACCCGCGCTGGCCAATTGATTATCGTTTCAGGTCCCTCGGGTGCAGGCAAAAGCACAGTTCTGCGCAGGTTGCTAAAGGATTGTCCTTTGCCGATTGACTTGAGCGTATCGGTCACGACTCGTGCGGCGCGGCCCGGCGAGGTTGACGGTAGGGATTACCATTTTGTTTCCAAAGAGCGTTTTCAGCAGTTGCGAGCTGCGGATGCATTTTTGGAATGCAAAGAGGTCTTTGGACGTGGCGACTGGTACGGGACTTTGAGAGAGAATGTCGAGTCGGGCCTAAATCAAGGGCGTTGGGTGCTGCTGGAGATAGATGTGCAGGGAGCGATTTGCGTTATGGACCAATGTCCAGGTGCAATCAGCTTTTTTGTCCATCCAGGATCGCTTGATGAACTAGAATTGAGACTCCGACGGCGAGCCACCGATTCGGAAGAGGCTATTTTGCGGCGCTTGCAAGTAGCGGCTGACGAGATACAAGCAATGTCACGCTACAGATACGAAATTATCAACCGAGATGTCGAACAATCGGTCCAAGAAATTTGTCGACTACTACAGCAGAGTCAAAACGAGGAGGGCTTAAATGCTCGAAGCACTTAAAGAAGAAGAGATTGTGAACAAGGTTGGAGGCCGTTTTAAGCTTTCTACCCTGATTCAAAAGCGATTGGTTCAGCTTAACCGTGGTTCGCGACCATTGGTGGATACCATCGCAACCAACAAGATGGAGATCGTCCTGCAAGAGATCGTTCAGGACAAGATCTTCCTGACGGCGGCTGGCGAAATGGCCATCATCGGTGAAAACGATGGCGGCGATTTGCTGGACATGGACAGCCTCGAGCTCTAAAGCATGGCTCGAATCGTCGTTGGTATCGGCGGCGGTATCGCCGCTTATAAGGTTGCAACAGTGGTCAGCCGTTTGGTTCAAGAGGGCCATTCGGTGAGCACTGTTTTGACTCATGGAGCCACACAGTTCATCGGAGCGGCCACATTCACAGCCCTTTGTGGTCGCCCCGCTGTAACGGACGCTTACGACCAACGCTTTCCGTTGGGGCCGCACATTGAATTAGCTGAAGGCACCGACTTGCTTCTGGTCGCCCCTGCTACGGCTCGGCTCCTGGCGAGTTGTGCACATGGTCTAGCCGACGATCTGATTTCAACGCTTTACTTAGCTTGCGAAGGCCATGTATTGATGGCTCCGGCGATGAGCAGCCCGATGTGGGACAAGCCCGCTGTTCAACGCAATCTCGCACAGCTTCAACAAGATGGTGTGAAGTTCGTTGGACCAGAGCAAGGTTGGCTGAGTTGTCGAAAGCAAGGGTGGGGTCGCATGTCCGAACCTGAGCAGATCCTAACGGCCGTCTCACAGTTGTTGAACTGATTCTACATGGCTCGCATTCTGATCACATCCGGTCCCACGCGGCAATACCTTGATCCTGTTCGCTATTTGACCAATGCGAGCAGCGGTCGCATGGGTTCATGTCTGGCAGCCAGCGCTTTGGCGGCAGGCCATGAAGTGACCGTTGTCTCGGGACCTGTCAACGTGGCTTATCCGTCCGCCGCCAACGTTGTTCAAGTTGTTTCTACAAAAGAGATGTTGGAAACAGTTCAACAGCTTTTTCCATCTCACGATGGACTGATTGGTGCGGCCGCTCCTTGCGATTACATGCCCAAGAGAATCGCCACCGAAAAGATCGCTAAAGACGGAAAGCCTCTACAGCTCGAATTGGTGGAAACTCCCGATATCGTTGCAACAGTTGCCAATTCAAAGCGCTCGAATCAATGGGTCGTTGGCTTCGCATTGGAAACGGAAGACCAACGCTTTCGCGCTATCGTGAAGATGCAGAAGAAATGCTGCGACTTGATGGTCAGTAATGGTCCAACAGCGATTGACTCTGAGCTGAACGATGTTGAAATTATCGCAGCCAATGGATCGACTGTTGCTAAAGTTGCTGGAACGAAGCAACAAGTTGCAGATTCAATCCTGCAAGCTGTCCACGCCTTGATTCAGTCTCGAAGTTCGGAGTCAGTCAATTGAGTTCAACGCCTTCCGTAGATCTACGAGTCCAACTGGGAAGGCTAGCCCTGCGCAATCCGATTTTGGTTGCCTCGGGGACTTTCGGCTATGCTCGAGAGATGGAGAAGCTTGTCAAGCTTGACTCGCTTGGCGGAATTTTGCCCAAGACTATCACGCTCAATCCGCGTCCTGGCAATGCGCCATGGAGGACGGTGGAGACATCTTCAGGACTGTTGAACTCGATCGGCCTTGATAACGATGGTGTGGACTATTTCGTCGAGAATCACCTTCAGTATCTTCGAACAATCGACACAGCGATCATCGTCAGCGTCGCAGGCAAAAGCCGCGATGAGTTCATCGAGCTTGCAAAGCGGATTGAGGCTGCCGGTGGAGCGTCCGCTCTTGAGCTAAATGTGTCGTGCCCGAACGTTAGTGGCGGTGTGGATTTTGGTACGGATCCGGCCATGTGCGAACAGGTGATCCGCGGTGTTCGCGAAGCTTGTGGATTGCCAATTCTTGCGAAGCTTACGCCCAACGTTTCTAGGATCGCTGACATTGCCAAGGCGGCCGAAGCTGGTGGAGCGGATGCGATCAGTTGCATCAACACATTGCTCGGCATGGCCATCGATTGGCGCAAGAAAAGGCCTATTCTCGGAAACATCATGGGCGGGCTGAGCGGTCCGGCTATCAAGCCCGTTGCACTGCGTTGCGTCTATCAGGTCGCTCGCGCTGTACAAATCCCAGTTGTCGGTATTGGTGGTATCGCCACGATCGATGATGTGATGGAATTTATGGCAGCAGGAGCAAGTGCGATACAAGTCGGCACAGCGAACTACTATGATCCGCAAGTCAGTCAGCGTTTGGTCGAGCAATTGCCAGAATCGCTCCACGAAATCGGAGCAACCAGTGCGGCTCAGGCCGTTAAGACTTTTTAGAGATTGAATCGGTATCGGTTGAACCATTGATCGGTTGAACAGAGCATCTTCAACCCGAGCAACAACTCCTTGAGAACAGTTTGAATCATGCGTGTCCTTTCAGGCATTCAACCCACGGGTCGCTTCCACTGGGGTAATTACTTTGGCGCGATCCAACAGTACATTGAATTGCAGCAGCAACATGATGGCTACTATTTCATCGCTGACTTGCACGCCTTAACCACGGTGCGCGATGCAGAACTGCTCAGGCAATACAAGCGCGACGCGGCGTTGGACCTATTGGCTCTGGGGCTCGATCCTGCCAAAGCTGTACTGTTCAATCAATCCGACGTCCCCGAAGTCTCGCAGCTTACGTGGATTTTGATGACGTGCACGCCAATGGGATTGTTGGAGCGTTGTCATGCTTACAAAGATAAGGTCTCACGAGGCTTGAATGCCGACGCGGGGCTGTTCACCTATCCCGTGCTGATGGCCGCTGATATTTTGGCTTATGATTCAAACCTAGTACCCGTTGGCCAAGATCAAGTTCAGCATATCGAAGTTTGTCGCGACTTGGCAAGCAGCTTCAACCATCAGTACGGCGAGACATTTGTGCTTCCAGAGGCTCGCCTGTTGTCGACTTCTGCCAAGGTGCCTGGAACAGACGGCGAGAAGATGTCTAAAAGCTATAACAACACGATCGAGCTATTCGAAGAACCGAAGGCGCTTCGCAAAAAGATCATGCGGATAGCCACCGATAGTCGTCCGATGGAAGACGCCAAAGATCCCGAGACGGATCATCTTTATCTGTTGTTTAAACTTTTTGGCGCGCCGGACCAAGTTGCAGCCATGGCAGAACTCTACGGCAAAGGCGGGTTTGGTTACGGCGAGATCAAGAAGCAATTGGCCGATGCCGCAGAGAACTATTATGCGGAAGCTCGTCAGCGTCGCCAAGAATTTGCTAGCCGCCCAGATACCGTAAAGGATATACTGGCCGATGGTGCTCGACGAGCGCGTCTACAAGCGACGAATGTTCTAACTCGCGTACAAGACGCTTGCGGAATATCCAAGCCGTTTTGAGCCGAACACGATTAGTCGAACTAACGCAACAATGAACAGTAAGGGTGATGCAAAATGTTATTCGGACTGATCGGATTAGTAGTCAACATTCTGTTCGCATTTGCAGTTCTTCACGAAGCTGACAAGAGGCGCCGTCAAAAGATCCAAGGATTGGGAAGTCCCGGCCTATGGTTCTTTGCAACGCTTCTTGGCGGTCCTCTAATGGCGCTTATTTTTTGGCTCATTCACTGTTCGTCTCTCAATCCCGACATCGCCAAGAAATCAAACACAGTTCAGGCCAAGATGACCGAGCCATTGACAGTGCGAGAGCAGTTGTACGAAGAGGGGCTAATCTATTACGGTAAGACACTCGACGAAGGGCAGGTTGAAGAATATCTCGGCCTGAAGTAATGAGTAGGTCAAACAACTGCCGGGTCGCGTAGCGAGTAGTGCGAGCCATAAGCGGTGAGGGCGACAATGGGCCCACCGAAGTTGGTTGTTCCAGATTGAATGTTGTCCTCGTTCTTTCGCCATCTGTTCTCTACACAGAATTGTTAGGTTTAGAGTACTTCATCGGTTGTCGACTTTTTGACATTCTTCGGTATTGTGAATCCAACTGTTCAACTTAATCCTCATTGCTGAGTCAACGCTGGTCCTTTCCGGCAGATAAGGCGCTACCCAAAGCTGGCTTTTGCTGGATTTATCCCGGCATTGCGATTATCGTAAAGTACTCGACTTTCCTGCGGCCTACCTGCGATTTTTCCCACCTGCTGTGCGACCTGCAATGCTAAACTTCCGCGCCGTTTTTGTGCTCCTGCTTTCCGTATTCTGCTTCTCTGCATTGGAAACAGTGAGAGCCGTTGAGGACCCGCTGAGCGTTCTGCCGAAAGTTCAACGAATCGAGAAGATTCAGAAGCCGCATGAGTTCTACGGTTTTGCGATTGGTAGTCGCCATCTGCGTCATGACCAAGTCGTTGACTATCTCCAGTACCTTGCGGACAACTCGGATCGTGTCGCCATCGAGCCCTATGGGAAGACTCATGGAGGTCGTCCACTACTGGTTTGCGCAATCACATCACCAGAGAACATTGCCAAGTTGGGTGCGATCCGCAAGGCGCGGCCTGAACTTACCACGGGCAAGTATCAGGGCGAGCTAAGCCGCGAACTGCTAGTCATGTCCATGGGTTACTGCGTGCATGGAGATGAAGCTAGTGGCATCAACGCTGTGCCTTTGTTGGCGTACCACTTGGTGACCGCTCAGGATGACGCTACGCTAGATTTCCTCAATCACTGCATCGCGTTGATCGACCCAGCCTTAAATCCAGATGGGACCGATCGATTCGCAAACTGGGCCAATGACAACCGCGGCCAAATTGCTTCGCCATCACCTAATGATCGCGAGCACAATCAAATGTGGCCCGGCGGAAGAACAAACTACTACATCTTCGATCTCAACCGCGACTGGCTGCCGATCGTGCATCCGGAGAGCCAAGGACGCATCAAGTTATTCCATTCATGGAAGCCTAACGTAGTGTTGGACTTTCACGAAATGGGCGGCAACTCCAGTTTCTTCTTTCAACCTGGCGAATTGAAGAGCATCAATCCGTTTAGTCCTAAGGAAAATTTGCGGCTGACTCGCAAGTTTGCCGCTGAACATATCGCAGCGATGGACAAGGCGGGTGAGTTGTTTTACTCGGAGGAGAACTTCGACGACTTTTACATCGGCAAGGGCAGCACCTATCCGGACATCCAAGGTTCCATCGGTATCTTGTTCGAGCAAGCTAGCAGTCGCGGACTGCGTTACGCGAACGACCGCGTCTCGCGACACTTCCGCGATACAATTGCCAATCAGCTACGCCTAAGCCTCTCCAGCATTCGCGCTGCAAGCCAACAGCGCGAGTCGATATTGAAGTTGCAGGTCGACTTTTTCAACAACGCTTTGCAAACCGCTGAAAAGCATGAGATTAAGGCTTATCTCTTGCAGGGCTCGCCCAGTCGCCTATCTGCTGCGGTCAAAACCCTCAGGGCACACACGGTCCAGGTACAAAGTCCTAAAGCTGAGTTCGAACATGCAGGCAAGAAGTACTCGCCTAATGACACTGTCCTCATCTCATTGTCGCAGCCTCAGCATTTCCTCATTCGATCGGTCATGGAAACGCCGCAAAACTTCGAGCGAAACGTGTTTTACGACGTCTCCAGTTGGCATTTTCCCAGTGCGTTTGATCTGCAAATGGTTGAGCTGAAGCAGGCGATTCCCGGCGATTGGAAGCTGGGCAATTATGATCCTAAGAATCTTGAAATGGCCCCCTTCGAAGTGAACGCTGAAGACGCCGCTACCGCTGTGGCCTGGGCAATCCCGCCCGTTGAATTGCAAGTCCCGCGAGTGATTCTTGCGTTACAACAACTTGGAGCCCAACTTCGCGTTACGACGTTACCTTGCAAAGTCGGCAATACCGAGTTGCCCGAAGGTACTTATGTTGTACTCAAGCAAGCCAATCGCAGGCTGTGGAGCAAGCTGTCGGAGTCGATCGCAGAGTTGAGCAAACGCGAGTCGATTCAAGCTCTGCCAATCTACTCGGGGTCCACGGTTGTAGGCCCAGACCTGGGAAGCGACACACTAATCGACATTCCAATTTGCAAACCGCTTTTGGTGATGGGATCTGGAACGTCCTCTTATTCAGCCGGTTCACTGTGGTACTTCATTGACTATCGTTTGCGATACCCTGTGGACAAAGTGGATGTCGATAGGCTGAGTTCCGTCGACTTGAAAGACTACACTTGCGTGTTACTTCCCGAGGGAGCTTATTCCACGTTGAGCGACACGGCGATAGAATCACTGGATCGCTATGTCAAAGATGGTGGAACCGTTATTGCCATTGGATCGGCAATTGGATCGTTGCAAAAGAAGAAGCTGATCAAGGGCAGCGACGCAAGCTCGGATTCTTCCGAAGCAACGAAAGACGCGTCGACCCAGGCTCGTCGATTTGCGGATGCAGATGACGAAGCCGCGTTGGAATTGGTGGCCGGAGCGTTCTTCGAAGTGTCGGTCGATACAACGCATCCTCTGGCATTCGGATTTCCCGACAACAAGATCCCCGTGTTCCGCACTTCATCGAAACGTTATCAGACTCCTTCGAACAGTTACCAACTGATCGCGAAGTATGAAGAAGTGATCGCGGGCTATGTTAGCAAGCGAAACCGTCAACAATTGGTTGGATCGGCTGCGGCCTGGGTTCAACCTGCTGGTAGTGGTCGGTACATCATGATCGCCGACAATCCCGTGTTTCGAGGCTATGTGCGAGGCGCTGAAAAGTTCCTCGTCAACGCGATGCTCATTGGTCCATCGTTCAAACTGCCATCCGGAAATGGCGGTGACGGCGACGAGGATAACTAGCGCGCGGCATAGTAGCGTAGAAAACTAGCCGCAATGTTCAAGAGCGTCCCGCTTAGGCGGCCCGGTGGCCGCTCTGAATTAGCCGCAACGAGTTATCGTTCGGTTTTGACAGTATTTGAATACCGTTACCGCATAGTTTTTGATCAGGCTAAATCTTGTTTAGTTAACGACTGTCTTCAAATCCAAAGGAACCGGAGCCTAACGCTGGCGGCTAGTATTCCTAAGCGGGAGTTCTCTAACTTGGCTTCGCCAAATTTCCTGTACGAAGCGATTGAAAAGCTTGCGGCAGGAACTGAATCAATTCAGTCGGCAACACAACGTGCGAGCCTAGTGACTTTTCCGCTAATTGACCGGCTAGACCATGCACATGCGCACCAAGCAGTGCAGCGTCGAAAGGGCTGAGGCCTTGGCAAATCAAACCCGTAATAATGCCAGTCAACACATCACCACTACCGCCGGTTGCCATCGCCGGTGTTCCAGTCTGATTGCGAATAGAACGCTTTCCGTCGGTGATTAGCGATTGATTGCCTTTCAGCAGAATCGTGCAGCCTGACTTACCAGCGAATTGAATTGCCGACTCGCCTTGTCGCACAGGATCGCTCGCCGCTACGCCGCTCAGTCTGGACCATTCACCAGGATGCGGCGTCAACACAGTTGGAGCTTTTAGATGTTGATGCCAATCGAAGTGCGTTGCCAAGGAATTCAGAGCGTCAGCGTCGATGACTATCGATGTTTGTGGAGCTTCGATGGCGATCCAATCCAGCAAGTCCACAACCATTTGATCCAACAGCTTGCTACGACCAAGCCCAGGGCCAATCGCAACACAGTCGCTCTTGCTAACCCAGTCTAGCAACGATTCGGTTAGTCCGCAGATGCGACCCGACGCATCCTGTCGAGTCACCGGCGAGATCATGAAGCAAGGGCTGTAACTGGCAACTGTCTCTACGCAACAGTCCGGCACAGCGACTCTGACAAGCCCCGCACCGGTTCGCACAGCGGCCATACCCGCCATGGCAATTGCACCGGCCATTCCCCGCGAACCACCGATCAAGAGTGCTCGACCGAAGTCACCTTTGTGACTATCGGACGAGCGCGGTGCTAGCTTGGGAAGATTATTTTCGGACAACTACTTCTTGCCATCACGAAGAGTATTGAAGTAGTCGCGGGTGTGTTCGCGCTGAGTCTTCGGCAGCGGTGTGTCGTCTAGAGCTTCAGGGTCTGCCGCTAGTTCTTTGGCGATCTCTTCTTGCACTTGAACTCGCGAAACACCCTTGCGGTTTTCGCCGCCAACTTTGCCACCCATATAGGTTTGACCCTTTTTCATCTTGTCGCGAACTTGCGAGTCGAAGAAGTCGACTTCATTTTCCTCTTCAGGGCGTTCTCCCTCGCCTTGACCTTCACCCATGCCTTGGCCTGGATTCTCCGATCGCATTTTTCCCATGCCTTCTGCAAGACTATTCTTGCTTTCAGAAAGCTCACTCATTAACTGATCCAGATCTTGCAATTCACTATCGCTGGCATTCATTTCGCTCAACTGCGAGGCCATCTCGCTCATCGCCTCTTGAAGGCCCTCTTGGTCGCCGCTTTTCATGCAATTCTCGCACTTTGAAAGCATGTCGGCCATTTGTTGCATTTGAGCCATACTGCTATCCATGGATTGCATTTGTTCCAGTTTTCGCTGAAGCTCGCCAGCCTTTTGCGAATCGCCAGATTTCTGCGCTTGTTTGATCTGTTCTTGCAAATTCTGCTTTGACTGTTCGTGCGATTGCGAAGCTTGCTGGAGCGACTTTTGCAGTTGTTCGAGCTGCTTGCTCAATTGCTCCATCTCCGACTTGTCCAGCTTGCCAGCCTTGATGTCGCTCATCAGCTTTTCCAAAGCTTCCTCGGCCTTGTCAAAGTCAGCCTTCTTGAGTGCTTCGGCAAGTTCTTCAGCCGGGCCGGATTCGAACTTCTCCATGTTCTGCAAGTTCTTCTTCAACGCGTCAGCGTTGCCGAGTTCTTTGCGTCTTTCGTTGAGTTGTTCTTTGATATCGTTCAGCTTCGA
>CAUJKA010000062.1 GCA_963204965.1 Planctomycetota bacterium
TTTGAAAATCGTTGTCCTCTCCAGAACTAGCTATGCAATTTGGAGAAACGACGTCCCAAGAAAATCCGGATTCACTCCAGTCGACACTCGCAAAATGCTCACGAATCCCTGCTAAAACCTGCGAAACTTTTCGTTTCGATAAACCGAGTTTGTTTGCGATCTCGTTTTGGTTGTGCGTTCGTAGAAGCCTCGCAATGCGACGGTAGCGGCGGGGCAGAGTGTTGATCTGATGTCCAACGGCATCCGCCAATTCGACGTCACGAAATGGGTCGCGAGGTTCCGTCTGGCGGCGACGAGTGCCATCAGAAGAAGTGAGTCCCCGGTTGAGTTCCTCGGACTTGCGATCGGGCCCTTCGACCATCTTCGAGAGCGAGTCGACCACATAACCAGATGGTGGATTGCTGCGTTGCCGATTCGATCCACGGATGAGACCTGCGGCGGCCGACCGCATGATTCGCGTCACAAACGCTTCGACGGTTCCTTTGGTCGGATCAAATTGCGAGGCTCGTTCAAGAACGTAGGTGAGGAGCTCTTGTTCGATGTCCTCGATCTCGAATGAGGTCAGCGAGTTGTGATGTTCGAGACGCAGCGAGATGCGATTTGCCAGTTCCATCGCGAAGGGGACCATCTGGCTTTGGTATTCAGACGCAGTCAATTTTCTTCCTCCGGTTGGAGGAATGGCATGACCACAGCCGCTCAGACCGTTACCAGAAATGCGCCGGAGACTGACTCGCGGAAAACGCAGGTAACGGTCAGTCGGGCGATTCACGTCCTCTCAACCGAGGACGAGCCGCGACAAGTCGTGACGCATCGCGACAGAACGTGTCGCAACTTGGAAAGTTAGGAAAACCAAGTGTTTCGGCTACTTCTGCGCACGTGGCAGCTCGATACCGCCTTAAGGGAGCCCGTTGCGGACTTGGCCAGTTTTCGTTCTAAATGCAGTTTTTCCACTTGGGAAAACCGGGGTTTTCACGAAAAATGCTGGTTTTGCCTGGAAATCCGCCCCTGAATTCGAACGAATCAGACACCGCAAAGTCGGCTGAAATCGACGCGTCAAATTCAGCGATGTGTTGGCGTACAAGAAGCAACAAGAGCGTCGCAGCAAAGATGCGCTTCAGGAACTCGCTGATGTTGCGCAGGAACTAGACATGGGATATTAACCGGACTTGGTTTGCAGCCCAGCATAAAGCCTTGAACATTGTTTTCACTTGGAAGCAGAGGATTCCAAAATGAATCGCTTTGCAACCTTACCCGCAGCAGTCTTCGACTTTCTCTTCGCAGCTTTCGGATTATCTGAACTTGATTGAACGTCCAATCGTCCGCCAGCTGCAACCAAGGCACGGATGAGTTGATCCAACGATACATCAGGCGCGGCACGTTCAATCTTGGCAATTCTTGGCTGGCTAGTGTTGAGCCGTTTCCCGAGCTCCTTTTGCGAAAGATTCGAAATTGTACGAGCTTCACGAACTGCAGCAGCCATTTGAGCACGAGCATCAAGAAGCTGTCGCTCTGCTTCACTCATCTCCAAGAAGTCAGCAGCATCTCCAACAGCCCAACCTGCAGCGACTAGTGCTTTTCGTTTGTTAGTTTCCATCACAATACCTTACTTGGCTTTTGTTGACTTTAAAATCGCATCGTACTTCTTTAGACGGTCTTTACACCGATCAATCACTTCGTCAGGGATCTTTTGAGTCTTCTTACCGTAGACCTCCAAAATCACGACAGCATCTTTGTCGATCCGATACATGATTCGCCAGTTTTGACCAGCATCACGAACTCGCAATGCACCGCATCTCGGACCGACCGTTGGAAGCGGCTCCGCATGAGGCATGCTCAGGACTTGCCCTTCTTGTAACGATCGCAACAACTCACCCGCCTCCATTCGACCTTCAGCCGTGAAGGGTGGTGTCTTTACTTCACCGCTCAGCCAAACCAGCGGTTTTCGCTCTGGTTTGCTAGGCTCCTGAGGCTCCGTCTTAGTTTTCCGTGGCATAACCACCTCCCTAAGTGTATATCGGATACGGTATATGGTCAATTGAGAAAAAAGTGGATTGAGGCGGGTAGTTTAGCCGTTTTTGACGGTTAATCTCGAAAACACAGCAAAAAATACTCCGGCCGAACTCGCGGATGGAAGGATCTCTCAGAACAACCAGTCGATGACGACGTCAGGGCTGTAGCTGACCTCGAGCCCGAGATTGATGGACTTTTGCAGATGTAGTCCCATTTCCGGATGCACCTTCTCAATCGCTTCGATGGCTCGCGAGATCGCTTTACAAACCGTCTTCCGCGAACGCTCGGCATCGAACTTTTGCCGAACGCGTCCACCGAGGCCTTGGGCAGATCTGATTTGATCCAGAATGGCCTGGCGTTCGTCGCCGAGCCTTTCCTGACGCGTTGGATCGTTGAAGCTGGTCGCTTCCTCAAACTCCTCGTCGATCTCTTGCAGGCGATCGCGGTAGCATTTGAGAGTCTCCATGTCGACCAATTCGCCGATGGACCCGGTGGACGTCTCCTCAGCAAAACCGGCCAGCAACGATTCAAGGTGAGTACAGCGGAACGCTACGTTGGGCTTGGCGAGCAGTTGCTCGATGTACCAGTTGCCATTCGTTTCCGATGTGATTTCAATCTCGCTGTTGAACGCAAGCATGCGATGTTTGCCTTTGCGTTGGAAGACGTAACCCGACAGCCGGCTTTCGAGCGTCACGCCAAGTATCGACGCGATAAGCTCTCGCGACTTCGACTTGGCCAGCAAGCAACCGTCTGAGGTAACGTTGAAGAGTTGCTCGAGCTCGACTGGCTTGCAATCGACGATCTTGGCACTCGCGTCAAACTTCTGGTCACGCCGTTTGCTGTTGAGATCCAACAATAGAAACGTGGATCTCGCGTGGGCAGCTGCGGCGTGTAGTGCTTCGGTGATCAAGTCGCTCGCAATGTGCAGCGACATGTAGACTGGCCTCGACTGAAGCTCCAGCGATAAGTTGCCGAGGAACCATACTCGACGACTTTTGTCGAGCCATTCCGGCTTGCGCCAAAGGCTGAGCGCAGCGTTCAACTCCGCTGCGAGTTGCCTGCTGTTGAGCTGATGGCAAATCACATCGGCGCGGAGAACCTCTTTCGATTCACAAGTACTTTCACAGAATGCCACGAAGCTGTCGTCGTTCACAACGACCTTGAACGACGACCAGGGAGTGCGACCTGGCAATCTCGACGCGACAACATTGGTCGCCTCGAGAAAGCGGCTTAGCGGCTCGAAATCCTTCCCAAGCCGCTCACGCCAAACATCCTTGACATCCATGAGCAATGGCGATTCCTCAATAGCTCGCCACAGCTTGGTCATCCTTGTTCACTCCTTTTGCCGCTCTTGCACCAGTCTTCATGACGAAATCACGCAGAACCATCCATTGCTCTACGTAATGAGCATTCTCATCGCGTGTGTAAGACGATGAACTGCCTGCATACAGTGTCAGCGTCCGAGGTGCTTTCACGTGACGGTATTTGATTCGAAAGGTCGCACGATCCAGTGAGCCTTCTGTCTGAAATGACCCGCCACGCCACTTGAGGTCTGCAAAGTAATCATCCGCTCCATGGATGATGTAACTATTGAACGGACCTCCCAGGCGGACTCGATAATTCAGCAGAACGATCTCTTCGATTGCATCAATCTCACCTGGAGACAAAGCATCCTCGCCGAGCTCCGACAGCGGTGCCAATGTGTAACGTGTGACGAGGCCAAAATGATTTGGATCGTCATAGAGCAGCTTACTGAAGATCCGACAGTAGATTGGATAGGCGCTCTTGAGGCTTGAGTTGAGCATCAATACTTCGTCGTTCAGGCAGTAGACCATCGAGTCCTTGCGAGCCTCGCGAAATGTGATCGTGTCGATGCCATCGTCATCGATCGTCGATTTGCGACTGAACGGATCGCCGCGCCGAATACTGATTTGAATTTCGTTGTCCACGAAGCGAGGAGTCATGAACAGTTTGCGTCCACGATTGTGCTTGGCAAACCAATCGCCGGCATCCTTGATCGCTTGGGCCAATCGCTCTTTCGTGATGGTGATTGGTGCGATACCAGTCAGATTTGCGGGTTGGAAACATTCCATTCGCCTGGGCGTTTTCCACGTATGCCAAGCATGCTGGGCTTCGACCATCTTCGAATCAAACAACCACACCTGCATCACGATGTCAGCCAACGAATGCTTACCCTCTTCGTCAAAGGGCATTCCGGCTTGCTGTGCCGCGTTCAACAGCAAGTCTGCGGCCGAAGGCGTCGCCATCTCTTCCACATAGAAAACTGCATTCAGCAGTGCTTGTGGTGTTTTCATCGTAGGGTTGGTCAAAATATCTACCAACTTCTCGATGGCAGTGTTGTCGATTCGACATTCCTTTTTCATCACAAGTCCACGCGATCGAAGATAGCCTTCGAATGGCTGCAAGAATGCAAAGAGAACTGTCGGATTGATTTCTCGGATGACCTCTGGCTCACCGAGTTGTTTTGGGTTGTAAGTAGGCATAGGCGATAAAACTTCCACTCATGTTGAAACGCATCCATGGGACTCGTTAAAGACCAGCGTCTCCAAATTGCTAGCTTTAGGTAATGTAGTGGGAGTATTGAACGCTACCTCTTTGACACCTCTGGTCATGCGAAAATGGAAATTTGCTGAATTGTTCAGATTCAGCAGGAAAAACCGGCAGAAATATTTTCTCAGACTTGATCGACAGACTCTTCCACAACGGCGTTTTGGAACCCAACCTCGTCGCAGATTTGCTTCCACGCAGCTCTCTGCTCTTTCCATGTGAGCATGGCTGCGATTGGGCGGAGCCGCTTCTCATGGATGTCAGGCTTTCCCTTCGTGGCCGGTAGATTGAGCAGGGCTTCCTGGATGTCGGGTGCAAGCTGGTTGAGGGCCATGATCTGGCTCATCCGTGGCTGTGTAACGTGTCCAAGCCTAGCTAGCTCGATCATGTCTGATGCCTCACCGGTTCGAATCATCTCGTTGAAGCGAATCGCAAGGGCCATGAGCCTGGAGATACGAGGTAACTTGCTCGATGGCCTTGGTCGCGGCGGTTCCGCGTCGGGATCGTGAGGACGAATCGCAATGCGACCTCGCGAGGCGACGCTGACGTTCAGTTTGCGTTTGATGGTAACCATTAAACCTCCTCGGCTTGTTGTTCTAGCGACTCGATGCCGCTTGCGTGGAATGAAATTGCAATTGTGTAGTCGCTCTGATCGAATTCGACCTTCGAGACCAACAAGGCCAGCAGTTGTGATTTCTCGCGAGTAGTCAGCGCGTCCCAGATACGATCAAAATCGATGAAGGCCTCTTCGATCTCTTGCGTGGTTAACTCTTGCTTCTCAAGATCCAGCAGTTGTCGATTCACTTTGGCGAGCTGGTGTTCTGCTTCCTCGATCCGTTCTTGAACGTCGGCAATTCGATAGACGACCGAATTGTTGGGACGCTGTTCAAGGGCTAATTGCTGAACCTCACCGTGATCACGAGTGAGTTGACGTGTTAGCTGAATTTGCTGCGACTCTAGCTCCTTCCTGCCTTGTTGAATGCCTTCCATCGCTTGGCGAATGATCTCGTCACGAAGCCGCGTGTCTCGCGAGACCGCTCGTACCTGGTCAACCACTGCCGCTTCGATCTCGCCAGCAGGAAGAGACGGATGTTTGCAGGATTGCCGACCGCGCTTTATCGCACGGACGCAGGTGTAATAGCGATAGACGACCGAGTTGCGTTTCGTCATGTTGTGGACCATCGCAACGTTACAGTCGGGGCAACGAATCAATCCTTTCAGTAGGCCACCGTGTTTACTTGGTAAGCGATTCCCACGGTTAAAGCTGTTGTCGCGTAGCTGCGCCTGCACGCGCTGGAACGTTTCGTCGTCGATGATTGCTTGGTGCTGGCCGGGATAGAGATCCGTCTTGTGTTTTATCTTTCCGCAGTAGATCGGATTAGTCAGCAAAGCATGGACGCTGCATTTGTCAAATTGGCGACCGCCTTTCGGAAGGCCCTTCTTCGAATGCCAGAGCTTATTTTTCCAGCCACGCCTGTCGAGTTCTTCGACGACTGGCATCAAGTTCTTGAGTTCTAGGTAGAGCGTGAAGATCCGACGGACTTGGATGGCCTCTTCAGAGTTGATTACAAGTTTGGGCGTTCGTTCGCTACGATCGACGTCGTAACCAAGCACTGGGTAGCCACCGGTCCATTGGCCGCGCCGACATTGGGCGGCCAGCTTGTCTCGGATTCGTTCGCCGATGATCTCGCGTTCAAATTGGGCAAACGAAAGCAGGATGTTCAGCGTCAGCCTTCCCATCGAATGTGTCGTGTTGAAATGCTGCGTCACCGAAACAAACGATACGTTGAACTTATCGAACGTTCCCATCACTTGGGCAAAGTCGAGCAGCGATCGGCTGAGCCGATCGACCTTGTAGACTACAACACAGTCGATCTTGCCAGCCTGGATGTCTTCCATCAGCCGCTTGAGCGCTGGCCGTTCGATATTTCCACCTGAGAAGCCTCCATCGTCGTAACGGTCGTAAACGATCTCCCAGCCTTCACACTTCTGGCTGCGAATGTACGCTTCGGCTGCTTCGCGCTGGGCGTCAAGCGAGTTGAACTGTTGATCGAGTCCTTCTTCCGTGGACTTGCGAGTGTAGATCGCGCAACGAATGGTTTTCGGGCGCGGTGGGGTTTTGTTGCTCATGCTCGTCTCCCAAGTCGAAAGAATAGAAATCCATTGCAGTGCGAGCCGCTAACTTCTTTGGCGATCGCCGTCAGAGATTTGTAGCGCCGGCCCTCGTACTCAAAGCCTTCTTGCAAGACGATCACGCGGATCATCTTGCCCTTGTATTGCCGCTCGACGATGTTGCCTGGCGGCGGCAGTCGCGGGTCCCAATCCACAAACGAATCGGGCGCAGGAAGAACCAACTTGACGCCCTCGGTGCTGTTCTTCCTTGGGGCTGTCACACGCGTCTCAGCGCCTATTGCCAACTCCTCGGCCTTCTTCAACGCGGCTCTGGACAGCCCACCTTCTTCGTTGGCTTGAAGCCGCCAAGCGATGCGACGGATCAAGTACTGCTTGTTGCGGCTGCGACATTCTTCTTCGAAGACCTGCTCATAGCCCCGGACCAATTGGCTGACCGTTTTGTCCTGCAACTCGGCGATCTCGAGTAATACGTTGGGGCTCATTGATCACCTCCTTGCTGAATTGGTGCAACTGAATCCACTTGGCTCTGGATTTCGTCGTTCGCTTGCATGCTCTCGCCCTGAGAGGGCTGCTCAGCGGAACACGCCTTGCTGTCGGGCATGTGGGATTCAATCACCTTGGCTGCAAACGAGCTCCTTTTGACCCGAATCACACCTCTGGCTAACAGCGCTGCGATGTCTCTGTGTCTTGCTTCGTTGCTCACGAATTACCTCCGTTCTGAATGTCTTGGGCGTCTCCAAAACCCGGTGTTTTGGAGACGTCGGACACAGAGAGGGGTTTGTCGGAAACGAAAGCAAGCGGCTCGGGTAAAGAGTCTCCGAGATTTCCCAAAACAGGTTTGTCCTGCGCCGAGATCTCGCTCGATTCGTGATCCGATTCGCGGTCAGCGGACACACATTGTCGGATGCCGCGCAGCAAGATTTCAGCGATCGATCGAAATCGAACCGACGCCGGATCGCGTGGCGACTCGTCGTCCGTTGGAAGGGAATTGAGAAAGAAAGCGTCGATGTTACTATCTCCATAGCGAGACCATTGAGGGAACCAAAGCGGTATCCCTCCCTGATCTATCTATGCAAAACAGCTGACGCGCGTCCCATTACCTACGGACAGATTTCTCATCCTCGAACGATATTTTCCAGGGAGAAAATGATAAAACGCAACTACTTAATTTTCTGGCCGGTGATTGAAATGGACTTGTCGGATCGACTTTCCCAAAACACGTAAGCCGATGGGGCTCCCTGCGATGCCGAGACAACTATCGGAAAGCTAGCGCTGCCAGCGATGCGATCGCTATCTGCACTACCAGGTTTCACCAGCAGGAGATCGCCATCTCGCTTAGTTGTCCAAACGAAGAAAAATCCGTCATCGCTGTTCGCAACCCAGGGCTGGTCACCAACTCCCAACATCGCTTCCGAATCGGGACGGGCCGCTGTCGTAAGAATACTTCGATTACGACGCCAGACGGTGGATAGCTTCTGATCTTTATC
>CAUJKA010000063.1 GCA_963204965.1 Planctomycetota bacterium
ACGGAAGATGTTCGTGGATTTGTTTAGCGAGTTCGATGCCCGACAATTGCGGCATTGAATAGTCCGTAATCAACAATTGAAAGTCTTTCGCTCCTTCTCGTATTAGATGCAGGGCTTCCTGAGCAGTAGCTATTGATTTCACTGAATATCCAAGATGTTTCAAGACGTGCTCCATATGCGCTCCCACAGCAGAATCATCGTCCACTAGGAGAATCGTCTCGTTACGTGCAGATCTAGCCTTGACTGTTTCGATCAATGGCACGGCTTCGAACTGTTGAAAGTCGCTGCTCTGGTCTGGAACCACTTCAGGCGCAACAGGAATGAGAATCTCGAAAGTCGTAAAGTGACTCAACTGAGTTTCAACGCGAAGTCCACCATTGTTTTGGCGAACGATACCGTGGACAACTGCCAGACCAAGCCCTGTACCCTTCTCTGGTCCCTTGGTTGAGAAAAACGGCTCAAAGACCTTGTTAAGACTGTCCGAATCTATCCCAGTCCCATTGTCTGTTACGCTAATCGACACATAGTCACCAGCTTTCGGTTGGAGAATCCAGTTGGTGCAATCGTTATCGCCATTGACGTAAACATTGCCAGTGCGAACTTGAATCTTTCCGGTGCTGGAAATTGCATCATGCGCGTTGAGAACTAAGTTCATGAGCACTTGCTCTAACTGACCTTGGTCTAATCGAACATTGGCGATTTCATCGGACAGATGAAACTCAAGACTGACACGACTATCCAAGAGCTGGCAAAGCAACGGACGGAAGCCCTGAATCGTAGTGTTGACATTGAGCACGACGGGGCGAATGATTTGCCTTCGACTAAATGTAAGTAGTTGGCGAGTCAGTAGAGCCGATTTGTCAGAAGCCGTTTCTATTGCCGAAATGTGTTCACATATGCTTTGCCCAAATGCCTTCCCATCTAGTTCAGCCTGTATCAGATAGCAATTCATCTTTACAATCGTTAGGGTGTTGTTCAGATCGTGAGCTATGCCACCCGCTAAATGGCCAGCAACGTCCATCTTGACCGATTGTCGCAATTGCTCTTCCGCCTGAACCTGATCCGTCACATTTTGAATAATTCCCTCGAACGACAGCTGCGATTTATCTCGGGAGTGAATTGACTTGACTAGTGATCGAACCCAACCTATTTCACCATGGGGTAGTTTGATACGGTAACGTAACTCCTCACGTTCAGACGAAGTTGCCGCCCGCTGCAAGTAGAGTTTGAACGCTGCCCGATCTTCTTCGGATACGCGATTGCAGTACTCTTCTAGATTCGGCGCACAACTTTGTGGATCTAGCCCATGAATTAAGAAGCACTGCCGCGACCATATGGAAGAATTATTAGTTGCATGCCACATGAACGAACCAATTTGAGCGACTGATTGCGCGTCCTCCAAGCTTGCCAGCGTCTCCTTTTGCTCACACTCGACTAAAAGCCTTGCAGTGGCCTCATCAGCTAGCTTTCGATTTATCGTATCCAGTTGCAAGGTGCGGTCGGAGACTCTCTTTTCGAGATTTTCATTTGCAAGCCGAAGTTCATTTCGAGCTATTTCCAATCGCTTCTTGGCGGTTGACGCTTGCTTCCAACAGTAAACAGATGTCGCTAACCCAATCGCTAATCCGGCCGTCAACAATGACACAATGTACAATGTGAACCTAACGGGCCATGGAGGACCGGAGACTTGAACGACATCCGATAGTGAACGAATCAAAAGGAAAGGCGCTTCGACACCGTCAATAGATGCAGATGTAAGTAGACCTGTGACTTGATACTCCGCACCTCGTTGAAGATTAGTCAACTTAAGAACATCAGTCGTATCAAGTAGTCGACCTGTCAACTTAGAATTGCCTAAGTTGAAGGAGAGCACGATATCCGAATCGAATGCGTTAGAGTCCCAAAATGTCGCGTTCACTGCGACGATTTGGTTGGTATGCTGAATGACCTCTGTCGGTAAAACATCGTGCGCAACCTTACTTCCATTCTGCTCGTTTTTGGTTGCGAGTGTAGTTCCATACGTTATCCATCTACGCGATCCGGCTTGCTTGAGAATGCCGATCAGCTCTACGTTGCGTGTCCCTTCGGGAAGCAAGTTGCCTTTGGGCATCCATGCGATGCCATATCCGCTTCCATCTAGCCATGTCTCATCTTTGCTTTGACCAAAGATGTTACCAGTTAGCCTAACTACCGGATTGCTGTCGGCGTCACGTTGCAGCAACTCTTGAATAGTGCTCACTTTAGTTGATTCCAAAACCTCAAGATGCGTTGCAATCATTTTGAAGCAGGAGAGTTCCGGTACAACTATTTTGATTCGACGAGGGTTAGTTTCCTGCGGAATCACTATGCCACAGATCTCGACTTCAGAATGATCATAGACCTTTGGATCGACGCGAAATCCCGCATGAACAACATCCGCTTCAACACCTTCGGCTAATAGACCGTACTCCATCTGGCCGGCGATGTTCACTAAACCAACGATATGTCCGCGCAAACGAACGAAATCTGCGTCAATTCGATCTTCGATTGTGTTACGAATGGTACGAATTGTTGGACTGGGAAGCGTTCCTGGCTTCCTAGAAGTAATTCGGGTCACTGCAACAAATGAATTTCGGTGACCCGGTGCAGTGACTCCCTTTAGCTCAATATCTTCACCTACTCTGACGGGCCAAAACGATCCTTCAGCCTCGGCGTTTTCCGGCTCACAATAGATCCCTCCAGAAGCATCTTCCAGAAAAAATCCCTTCCAACCTTCGGGAACACAGGTTACTACTCCAGATAATGCTATCGGCTGCCTAAGACTCGCCTCGGCATTAGACATGAATTTAGCGTCCCAGGCCGAGATGTGCTTGTACTCTATTTGCTGCTGATCCTGAGCATTTGCAAATCTCAAAAGCAAGCAAAATAGCGTGAGGACCAACGGAACGATCCTGATTCTTTGTCTACGAACAGCAAAGATTCTCATTCGACAATCCCTTAAAACCACCTACGATGGCGTCGACGGGTAACCCCAAAGGTCACGGGATTCCAGTTTGTACTTTTTGCGGTCCTTGCACAACAGGAGTCTGATTGTTTCGCCAAAATTGGCGCATCTTCGCCGATTTTCAGTAGCCATAGGAGATTGAGTGGCATGAACCCGGGAGAGGATCGACTGCAGAGCTTTTTAGTTTGAACAACTCGTCGGACGATCACCGATTACGCTCGCATCGCTATGAATTTCTCGACAAGTCTCGTCTGATGCTCCCAGCCCCCATCGTTCGCTTGGAAGGCTTGTTCGCGCCGATCGGTCGGGAGGAACTCAAAGCCAGACTCGGTGATCGTAAGCAATGTTTGTCCACCAGACTCGGTCAGCTTGAAGGTGACGAGGGTCGTGGGTTCCTTCGAGTAATCGCGGTTTGAATCGATCGCAAACGGATGCCAACGGAAAGCAAGTAGATGGGGTGGATCGATTTCCTCGATGTCGATCTGGAACTTCATGCCTGTATGTGGCTCTTGAAGCTTAGCAACCTCAGGGTCGACCTGCGTTGGTACGATCCGACCAATCATCTGAACACCAGCAGTAAATGGTCCTTCAAAATGAACACCAAACCAAGCACCGAAATTGGTCGAGTCGCCAATTGCTTGCCAAACTAGTCACGAGGTGCACTGAGGACGATTTGCTTTTGTATTTGATTTGGGCTCACTGATGACTTTCCCGTTGATCGAATGGAGGCGGGCTTAATGAATTGGACTCGCAAATGTAACAGATCGCCTACCCTGTTTCCAACGCTTTTTCATTCACGAAAGTTGTTTAACGTTCTGTAATCAAAGAGGCTCACTTAGACTCTAAGACAGCGATGAATTGCGTTCACGATACTGACCAGGAGTTTCACCGGTTACTTTGCGAAAGAGATAATAGAAGTACTCGATATTGGTGAATCCGCACTCTTTGGAGACTTCTTTCAGAGAAAGCGTTGAATCAGAAAGCAGTTGCATGGCTCGATTCAATTGCGTTCGGCGGATCAGCGAGTGGGGAGTCGCCCCTACGGTCTCACGAAACTGCCTCTCCAACCAAGATCTTGAGACAGGGAACTGCTTTAGGATATCGCTCACACCCAGCCCTTCGCAGGATTGTTGTTGAATGAGCTCCATGACTGCCGCTAAGGTCGGCTCCTCAATAGCAAACGCGTCGCTCGATCGACGACTTGAAATGCGAATCGGTGGAATCAAGATCTCCTTTTGATCTTGCCCTTTTCGATTCATTAATTGTGAAAGCAGCTTAGCCGCTTGGAATCCGATCTTTCTCGCATTAGGAACAACAGACGACAATGGCGGATCGGAAAGTCTACAGAGGACGCGATCGTCGTCCACGCCGATGACGCTGACTTCCTTGGGAACAGCCGTCTCAAGCAATCGACAGGCTTCGAGTACTTGATGGCCGCGTTGATCGTTGCACGCCATGATGCCAATCGGCTTAGGCAACTTCTGTATCCATCGACTCAATTCTCGTTGCTCCAAGTTCCACGGCATTGCATCGGGCTCGTGCCAGTGCGAGTTGTACACATCCAACGTGTATTGCTCGTGCTGAATTCTTTGACGGAACCCATTCAGCCGCCCCTCAGACCAGTACTCGCCTCTAAATCCGCAAAAGGCGAAGTTCCTGAATTGTCGCGACAAGAAATGCTCGGCAACCAACTCGCCAATCGCCTCTTGATCGGAGGCAATTCTTGGAATGCCCAGTGGAGCAATCCTATCGGTCAGATCGACCGCGGGTATTGCCATGCGCTTGATCACGCGTGCCAACGCAGGTGTTGTCACGCGTGAGATCACTCCATCCCATTTCTGACTTGTAAACCACCGTGGGATGGTCGAAGAGAGCTGGCGTTGATCTAGAAATGTTGACCATTTCACACCGCCCTCGAAGTAGTCAGCAATACCCTCGTAGAGCTCACGCCCATAGATCTGCGAAGTTTCGATCAGTAGTGCTACTCGATGACGCTTCATTTCGGGCCTGACAAAACTTCGTAGTGGTTTTATCAACGATTGTAATAGCCCCAAATTGCAATGTCGATAGACTTGAGAGAGTGAATCGAGACCTTCGCTGCTTAGAAGCGTTTTTTTTGGCTCGACAACTCTACTTCGTGCATGCCAAAACCATCCCCACCACTCTCCTGCCTGACCCTCCGATGATTCGAACAAAATACTTGGCTATCGTTCTCAGCTTGCTCGTGGCTCGCTTCAGTCTTGCGCAACAGGATGTTCGTCCACCAGCAGTTCCATTGGTCGCTTGTGATCCCTTCTTCAGTATTTGGTCGCAGGCCGACAAGCTAACCGACGTTGACACGACGCATTGGACAGGACGCTCACATCGCCTCCACAGCTCGATTCGGATCGATGGCAAGTCATTTCGGCTGATGGGAAATGCATCGGGTGACGGACGAGCTAAAGAGAGTCGCCAAGATGCCCTCCCTGCGTTGAAGCAGCTTTCGGTCAAAGTTTTGCCGACTAGAACGCTGTATGAGTTTGAGGGCGAGGGCGTTAAAGTCGAACTTACTTTCCTGACTCCTAGCCTTCCCTACGATATCGATCTGCTTTCTTGGCCAGTTACCTACGTAACATACGAAGTTCGGAGCATCGATGGCAAACAGCATTCCGTTTCAGTAGATTTTGAAGCCAATGCAGAAATCACAGTTGACCGACCTCAACAAGAAACTGCGTGGGGTAAGCCAACGATCAGTGGTCTAACAGTACGCAGTGTTGGCTCCGTCGAACAACCCATGTTGACCAAGTCTGGCGACGACCAGCGCATTGATTGGGGGCATCTTTACATCGCAGCTTCCGAAAGTCCCAAGAATAGTTGGATCGAAAATCGTTTGAGGATCGACTTTGGAAAGGTCGGTGCAGAGGCGGTTTCGAATTGGTTAATGGTAGCCTACGACGACGAATTCTCGATCCAGTACATGCAGTCCAACCTCCGACCTTTCTGGCGACGGAACGGATGGGATGCTGCCAAGTTGCTTACGGCAGCCAAGGATCGATACGCAGAGCTTACTAAGAAATGCAAAGAGTTCGATGATGAACTGATGAAGGACTTGGAACAAGCTGGAGGCATTCAATATGCCAACCTAGGCGCGCTGTCTTATCGACAGTGTTTTGCAGCCGGTAAGTTCTGTGCCGACCGAAACGGCCAGCCGTTACAATTCTCGAAGGAAAATCACTCTAACGGATGCGTTGCCACATCGGATGTTTTCTATCCTATGGCACCTCAGTTTTTGCTCTTCGGGCCTTCGCTGGCGAAGTCTTTCATTGTGCCTTTCATGAACTACGCCGATAGCGAACGTTGGAAGTTCCCATTCGCGCCACACGATCTTGGGCAGTATCCTTTAGCGAATGGGCAAGTTTACGGTGGTGGTGAGACGTCAATCGAGAATCAAATGCCAGTTGAGGAATGTGGCAATCTGCTAATTCTCTTTGGTGCAATCGCAGAGATGGAGGGCAACGCTGATTTTGCTGGAATCTACTGGCGAAAGCTAGACCAGTGGGCGAGCTACTTGCTTGAGAAGGGATTCGATCCTGAGAATCAACTCTGCACCGACGACTTTGCTGGTCACCTTGCTCACAACGTCAACTTAAGCGTAAAAGCGATCTGTGCATTGGGTGCCTTTGCCAAACTTTGCGAAATGCGAGGCGAAACCGAAAAAGCCAAAACGATTCACGCACAAGCGAAGCAATTCGCCGAGCGTTGGATGAAAGAAGCCAAGGATGGAGATCACTACCGACTGGCTTTCGATAAGCCAGGTACATGGAGCCAGAAGTACAACTTGATTTGGGATCGAATTTTAAAGCTTGACCTGTTTCCAGCAGAGGTCGCGAAGACCGAAATGGCTTTCTACCGCAGCAAGCTGGACAAGTACGGATTGCCTCTCGATAACCGCGAAGGCTACACCAAACTGGATTGGATTCTGTGGTCCGCAACGTTGACTCAAGATCGCGCTGATTTTGATGCGTTGCTTAGCGGCGTGATGCGTTTCATCAACGAGACGCCCGATCGTTCTCCATTAACCGATTGGTATCGAGCGACTGACTCAAGGAAAGTTGGCTTTACGGCTCGTCCCGTAGTTGGCGGTGTCTTTGTGCAGATGCTCTACAACAAAGATGTCTGGCAAAAGTGGGCCAAGCGAGATCAAACACGCGCCGCGAATTGGGCGAAGCTACCAGCGCCACCGGTTGTTACAACGATTGTCCCCACCGCCGTTCAAGAGTCTGTTAAATGGTCTTATACGATCGAAACGCCAGATCAAACTTGGTCCAGTAAGACATTTGATACTTCGAAATGGAAATCGGGTGAAGCCGGGTTTGGTTCAGACAACACGCCAGGTACAAAAGTGCGTACCAATTGGACCAGCCAGGATATCTGGATGGTGCGAGACTTTGAATTCAATGATGTGAGTTCCGATAAACTGCATTGGCAGATTCACCACGACGAGGACACCGAGGTCTTCATCAATGGAGTCCAAGTCGCAAGGTTTAGAGGCTACACGGTTCGCTACGAGAATCGAAAGCTGAATGCACAAGCATTGGCTGCACTCAAGCCCGGCAAGAACAGGATCTCGGTTCATTGCCACCAAACCTCGGGTGGTCAATACATCGATATAGGACTGGTCAGCATTAGTCCTCCTAAGGATTGAGATTCACGCTCGATGGAAGCAAGCAATAAGGCAAAAACAGCGATGTCGACGTTCTTGGGCTCAAGCCTGATGACGCTCAGCTTGAGGTTGCTTAATTGCGGTATCGGCGCAAGTTTTGATGTTGCAGTGTTCTGGGATTTCGGGCCGAAGGCCCAGCGATTTACATAGCCCAGCCCATGGGGCTGGGTTGTGATGCTTGTGTAGGTTAAGGGCCAACGGCCGGGCGGTTTGAATTCAAACCGCCCGGCCGTTG
>CAUJKA010000064.1 GCA_963204965.1 Planctomycetota bacterium
ACAGCTCTTGCATGGCTCGCGCTCGCTTCTCCATGTCCTGATACTTCTCGTTGATCTTCTTGATCTCAGGCTGCAACTCTTGCATTCGCTGACCAGTAATGGCCGCTCGTCGCCCCAACGGGAACAGCGAAAGTCGCACGCATACAGTAAGCAGGATAATTGCCAGTCCATAGTTACCGACAATCGCATGGAAGAAGTGAAGGATCCAACCCAACGGCTTGGCGACCCAGGGGAACCAACCGTATTCAATCGTCCGATCGAGTCCGTGGGTAGCCAAAACGTTCGAATCTTTGGGACCAAGGAAAATCGAGTAACGTTCGGCTGAACTTTGTCCTGGCTCGACGTTGACTTCAGTTGTATCGATCCAGAAACCAATGTTCGCTGCTTGAATCTGATCGCGATTGATCTTATCGGTATCACCCAAAAACCTTGCACCAGCAAAGGAGAGGTTGCCAAGCGATTGAGGCGAGCTTGGGTGAGGCATCATCGATGCGTTGAAGTACTGGGAATCAACTCCGATGTACTTGAGTGTTCGAGTATCCATCGGCTCGCCCTCGGAGAGCAATACCGTCGTGGGTTGAGCCGCGTTCTTCTTCGAGAAGCTAAAGATATCTCTCGTTGAACGAAGGAAGTGAGTTCCCTTGGCGTCCGCGAAAGCGATATCGCGATGGCCTGCGGCACTGAACCAAGCTTGACTGATCTTGACCGAGTACCACCAGCCTTCGAGCGTCATTCCGGTGGGACCTTCTTGCCGCACAGCAACCTTCACTGGTTTGTCATTGTTGTTGACTACGGCGACTTCCAGATCTAATAGGTATCCGTCGTTCGATTCGGTGACGGGATAAAGTCGATATCGCTTGACCAATTCTAGTTTGGGAGCGTCGGTCTTCTCGAGCATCGAATCCAAGGGCAAACGAAACTCAACGCCTTGACCGCCTTCGACATCCATTGGCTTGACGACCCACGATCGCTCCAGAGTCGGAGCCAGTGCAGGAAGCGCAAATTTGCCGACAGGAATCTTGGTTGAGTTCAACGAGGCAATCGTCGTTCGCAAACTATTGATTTCGTCGTTGCCAACAATACGCTCGGTATCGCGAGGACTGGAACGCAAAAGATCCAATGGAGCTTGAGAAAGCACGACGTCAAAAACAAGCTTCTGTCCACCTCGTTCGACTTGAACAGGAACCGTCTGACCGGGCTTCGATTTTTTCAAGGCTACAGCGATGTCTTCCGGCGTTGTCACAGCCGACTCAGCCACTTGCGTGATCAAGTCGCCGATTTGGATTCCGACGCCGCTTTCACTGGAGTTGCTCTTGGCCATTGCAGCCGGCGATCCATCGGGAACCACACGGACTCGCAAGCCACCGACGGTTTCCACTAGGCTCATGTAGCCCAAGTATCCGCCCTCGTGCTCAAGCGCCATGAAGTTGAACTTGCCTGGGGAGCTCTGGCCGACCAACTCAACTCGCTCGACGCTCGCGCCGTGGCTGTTGATGGTCACCATCAAGTTGAATTTCTTTTCGGGATCCATCGATCCAAGCGTGACCACCGAATCCGGTATGTCGGCAAGAGGAACAACTGGACCGATCTCTTCCTTCTTCTCTTCAGCAGGAGTTTGCGCGTTTAGGAGCGGATTGTCATTGGCATTCGCTTCTGCTGGAGCCTTTGGCAACTCCTGAGGAACTGGCTGCTTGAAGCTCATGTAGATAAAGAACAGGCTCGTCGTGAGCATCAGCCAAAGAAGAAAACGTCGATCCACTGAAAATTCGCAATCTGCTAGGGGTACGCTTGCCACCCAAGTTGGGCTGACCAGCCAACTTGTCGGAGCCGGCCGTCAGGTCAAAATAAAGTAAGGCCGCTATTCTGACCCTGGATGCCCATCTTGGCTAGTGCAAGAATTGCCGAGATAGGTGGCATCGACACAATGGATGCCCACATATTCCGCAAAGTAAGGCGCAGAGTCGAACGACCAATCGTCGCCTTTTCCGACAGTTTACGTATTTTGTTGCAGTTCATTGGACAAAACGCGACGCTTAGGCACACCCCCCCCAATCAGGCGATAACGATTCCGCAAAGTCCGTTTGTTTCGCAAGTTTCGAAGTCAGTCGTGTACGACGCCGAGTACTTTGTAGCGATCTCTGCCAATCGAAAGCCGACCTATAAAGATTGGGCCATCCATCCGAGGCTCGTCGTCCAAAGCGACTTCCATTTCGTACCTAGCCGCAGGTCGCTCATAGACCAGAAACATGTAGGATTGTTCCCCATACTTGACTTCGAAAAGGCCGTATGCCTTACGCAATAATTGTGGCGGTGCTTCAAGATTGTTGGCAGTCTTGGCTGCAATCGAAAATGTTGCCAATCGTTCAACAGACACAAGCGGAGCTGCGGCGACTGGTGAAACGCGACTAGAGGTGCTTGCGTACTTTTCAGCGAATTCGTAATTTCCGTCAATGGCGTTCTCTCCGATCGATCCTGAAATAGTAATTTTCTGCCTGTTAGGATCTTGGCAACTGTAAATAACCTGAGCGACTGTAGTCACATAGACCGCAGTATGTGGATCGGCGGTCACACAGCAATCTAGCGAATAGTAGTAATGCGAGTTTGCGTACATGATAAGGCCGGTTACGTACTCCGCGGGTGTGGTGAGTAATTGTGCTGGTGTAGAGACCTCTGTTTCGGCAATCGGTACAAGAGTTGGCACATCAATTTTACTGCTTGACTTGGGAACTTTGGATCCGTTTGGTTTGTTTGTTTTCTCAATGTTGCAACCTTAAAAATGTAGATAGATAAATTACTCGAACGCACAT
>CAUJKA010000065.1 GCA_963204965.1 Planctomycetota bacterium
TCGCAGTGAAGCTACTGCTGTTGCTCGGCTCAACCATCCGAACATCGTTCAGATCTTTGAGATTGGCGAGTGGGCTGGAGTACCGTACTTGGCGCTTGAGCTAATCGAAGGCGGCACGCTAGCTCGCCAGCTCGAACGAGCGTTACTGTCACCAAAGTCCGCGGCTGAACTCATCGAGAAACTTGCTCGCGCCATCCAGCACGCTCATGATCGAGGCGTAATTCATCGCGACTTGAAACCGGCGAACGTTCTTTTCGGTGGTGGCGACGAGCCGAAAGTGGCGGACTTTGGACTCGCAAAGCTTCTCGAATCTGACGAGCGATCTTGGGAAGCAACGCGAACAGGTGAACCGATCGGTACGCCTCGCTATATGTCCCCAGAACAAGCCACGGGGCAGACTGCCAAGATCGACAAAAGTTCTGACATCTACTCGTTAGGTGTACTACTTTACGAATGCCTAACAGGACAAGCTCCCTTTGTGGCATCCAGCGTGATCGAAACGCTCAAGAAGATCGGCAGCGATGAACCTCAATCGCCTCGTCGCCTGCAACCTTCGATCCCGCGCGACCTAGCAACGATCTGCCTCCATTGCTTGCAGAAGAATCCACTTCGACGTTATCTGTCCGCAGAAGAACTGGCTGACGATCTACTTAGGTTTCAGGAAGGTAAAGCCATTCACACCAAGCCAACTCCGCCTTGGGAGCAACTCTGGAAGGCTTGTCGACGCCGTCCCGCCGAAGCAGTTCTTATTGCGATTGCAACCATTGCCATTCTTGGTGGATTGGGTTGGTTCAGTTACAGTTCGGCCAATGAGCGGCGGCGAATCAAAGATTTGCGTGCTCAAGTTATCGAACTAACCAATGCAGGTCGTGACCAAGCTGAAGAGAGCAACTACCAGCAAGCTCAAGAGCATTTGTCGCAAGCTTGGAAGCTCTTGCAAGGCGAGCCAGCACTCAGCGACCTTTCTTTGGGTGTTGAAGGCTGGTTAGATCATTGCCAGCGAGCGGCCAGTGTTCAGCTTTGGCAAGGCCGTGTGCCACCGCGAGATTTCGATCAGCTTCGCGATGATGCAGTTGTCGACAGCTTGCTCATTGGATCACGATCAACGGAAGCCGTCACCCAAGCCTGTGAAGCGATTGATCGAGCTCGACAACTGACCGAAGGCGATCAAACGATCGACAGCCTTGCATGGCGCCCGGAGCGAGAGCTTTTAGTCTTAATCGAAACCGACTTGATAGCCTTCACAGCGGATTCGGTTCGAGCGAGGGAGTTCCTTACCGCAGCTGGCAAGTACTCGTCGAGACTTTATTGGCAACGATTGAGCGAACTGTGCTCGACCGAGGACATTAAGACACTCGAGAAAGCCAAGCTCAACGCCAAGCAGTTTCCCCAAGACCCGCTAAACACGGCCTGGCTCGCCGGAATCAATCTGCTCAGACAACAGCATTACGCGGCGAGCTTAGACGAACTTCAACACGTTCTCGACCTTCAGCCCACTCACTTTGCAGCCAGGCTCTTGCAGGGAATCTGCTTAGTCAAACTAGGTCGCTATGCGGAAGCCCAGATTGCTCTCACAGCCTGTGTGGGCCAGCGACCACTATCGGCGTGGAGCTACTACTGGCGAGCAATGGCGTATCGCGGCTTGAGCGACACCGACGCAGCGAATTCAGATCTCCAACGCGTCACGCAATTGAAATCCTCACCTACTCTTCTTCTCCTAATCGACCAATACGAGCCCTCCCATGGCAACCTCTCGCAAAAATCAAACTAAACAAACGGCACTATCCTTAACGCCAACGCGGGCACAAACTCGGCGAGGTTTCACCTTGGTGGAGCTGCTCGTGGTGATCGCCTGCATCGGCATTCTGATCGGACTGCTCCTGCCTGCCGTTCAAGCGGCTCGGATGGCAGCTCGAGATGTTGAATGCAGCAATAAGATGCGCAATATCAGCTTGGCATCGATCAACTTTCATGACACCTACAAGTACTTTCCAAGGAGTACAGTTCGACCACGCGGGACAACCGCCGTTGATGCCGAACCGGAAGGCAACGAATGGCATTGGGGCAATGGTTCTTATGAATCCTGGCTTCGTCAAATCATGCCGTTCCTTGAACAGCATAACGTCAAGGTTCAAGACGCTGTGTTTATTCTGGGCTGTCCTTTTGATCCTCGTGGCACCGATTACGTGGTCCCTGGTTATGGCTTCACCTGGTACGTCGGAGTCTACTCCAATCCAACTCACGTCAATGACGGAATTATTGTTGACGATTCAGATCTTAAGTCGAAGATGCTTGTTCGAGTTGCAAGCGTAACAGACGGACTAAGCAACACGATCATCATTGGTGAACGACCGCCATCGTCCGATGGCAAGAAGGGGTGGTGGGATTCGCGATGTTGCATCGAGGATGTCATCTCTCCTGCGCGTGGTAACGATAAGATCTACAGCAGTGGAAAGAATGGGCACTGTCCAAATCCTGCGGTCTATCACAAGGGACAGATCGATGATCGTTGCGAGTTCAACTCGCTATTCTCGTGCCATCCTGGTGGCGGCAATTTTGGTTTTGGCGATGGAAGCACTCGCAAGATCAGCTACGAAGGCGGCAATCAAATCGTCGGCAACACTACAATGTTAGAAGCCCTCTCCTCACGCTCAGGCCACGAAATTGTTCCTACGGAATGATGCAGGATCCCCGTCAACTTAGTTGAAGTTAACTACCAGCTAATCACTACCAAAGCAACTCCCTGTCGTTGAAGCGAGAATTTGGTTTCAAGTCCCGTGAATATATTGTCTGTTCGAGTTAGCTCGAGTTGCTCAACTAGCTTTAACTCAGACGCACGCTGTAACTGATCGTATTGCTTTTGATCTGGGGCAATGGGTGAGCCCATTTTTTGCCAAGCTGCGAAAGAGTTGCTATTGTCTTGATCGACGACGTAGCGATCGACTGTGTAAGTTTTGACATTGTCTGGCAACGACGATACTCCAAGTTTCACTTTGGCATCGGGGCCTTTGAGATCATCGTCGTGATAGTGCCAAACTAGAATCGCGACTTGCCGCTCGCCTCTGCTGGCCAGCACGCCAACATCTGCGGACTTTCGTACTCCATTCTTGACTATGTCGTCCAAGGGAACTTGGTGACTGCTGGTAGCTGCGATGCGATCGCCATTCATCTTGCTAAACATGCGAAAGACATTGAAGACCGGCATGGGAATTCCGTTGGATGCAAGCTGTCTAAAACCTGCGAAGTAGGGCTGGTCCTCAAAGGTAAAGGCCCACGTTAATGCGCCTTCAAAGTTGACCTGATGTCGATCAGCTAAGTCATGCTTACGAGCAAAACTGGCTGCTGTGTAGCTTGAGTACATCGTGCCGTTGCGATACGTGAAGCGATTGCCTTGACACGCCGCGCACCCTTCCGGATCGGACTCGCCAATGATAATCGGCTTGGTCTTGAGTTCAGGAAACTCTGCGATCAACTTAAAACCTGTTTCAATCGTTTTGAGTTGTGCGGCAATTCCCATTTGAATGTGATCGTCGACCCAATTCGGCGCGCCCTTGGCGTGGAACGAGACAAAGTCGATCTTGGTACCGGTCTCGCCAGTCGCGAAGTTCTTGCCTTCCAAACAATGTCGGTAGAACTCGCGTGCAAAGTTGCCTCCATCACCAGCTGTGTCTGGCCCGCCAACTCGCGCCGTCGGAAACGCTTTGAGGACTCCCGCAATCGCGTAGTCATGTGTCTTGAAGAACTCTTCTCGCGTCCCCTTCCAGTAACCGATGTTCGGTTCGTTCCAAGTCTCCCAATACCAACTCTCTAGTTCCTTAGCGCCGTATCGATCAAGGCAGTGCTTCGTCCATTGGTAAACCAACTCCATCCACTTGTCGTAATCCTTGGGTGGATAGGTCCATCCTGTGTAGATCCGCTCGTAGGGAAGTCCAGGCCGCCAGTTGGGCTCGTAGGGGTCCGGCTTGGTTGATAACGCCTTGGGCATAAAGCCAATCTGGACGTAGGGGCGAACTCCATTTTCTAAGTAGGTATCGAAGATCAAGTCAAGCAATTTCCAATCATAGATCGGATTGCCATCGGCATCCTCGGTGTACGCGTTGGTGCTACCCCATTTGAGCGCCGGTGCACCTGGGCCTGTCGTCAACAGGTTGTGTGTTCGAAAGTAAACTTGCTTAGGGCTCAGCTCACCAATCTGCGATAACAGTTTCTTGCCGTCTTTCATGTACGAATAGTTGGGCTCGTCAGCTCCAAAGTATCGCCAAATCGGTCGCAGCTTTCCCAGCGATTTTGATGCTTCAACCTCAATCGTCACTGCGGAGAGATCCTGAGCCGCAAGTTGTGTGGGCGATAAAGCCATCATGAAAAGAACTGAAATACTCAGAAAAATCAGCTTCAATTCAGAACGCATTGTGGTTGCTTTCGATGAACGTGTGCGTTGACGTCGAGATAGATTCCCGGAAACTTTAATCTCAATTATTGCGTTTGAGTATCCTAGCAGGTTCGCTACCACTGATGGGTCGCTCATAATGTCTTCAAACGCTAGAACAGCATGGCAATGCCCAATCCATTTTTCCGCTTCAAGCAATTCACGATTCAGCAGGATCGGTGTGCCATGAAGGTATCTACCGATGCGTGCTTACACGGAGCTTGGACTCCGATAGCTGAAAACGTAACGAGTGTTTTAGACATTGGTGCAGGTACGGGGTTACTGTCGCTCATGCTGGCGCAAAGAAACGATTGTATTCACGTTGATGCGATCGAGATTGACAGCGATGCCTCACGACAAGCTCAGGAGAATGCAGCATTTTCGCCGTGGCGTAATAGAGTCCACGTGATTAACGGCGATGCGACTCAGTATCTTTACAGCAATCAGTACGATTTGGTCATCTGCAATCCACCGTTCTTTAACAACAGCTTGTTGGGCGATAAGGACAATCGCAATTTGGCGAGACACAC
>CAUJKA010000066.1 GCA_963204965.1 Planctomycetota bacterium
GATGAAGTGTTTGGTCGTGCCGACGAAGAAAAGCTCAAGGAACTACTTGCTGGAACTCCACCAGAGGTCATTGAAAGCTACTTGAACGATGGCAAGCGAGCCAAGGATCAAGACGCTCCGGAGACGATCTGGTCCCTAATCAACTTGACCAAGGACCTGAAACGCGATGTCGATAGCGATCAAAATGCCGACGCAACGTTGAGCGGCTATTTCGACCAAAGCGGTCGAGCGATCGATATCCGTTTGAAGCGAGGTGAAGTCGTTTCTTTGGATCCATCCAATATGAAAGACAATCGCATCGTCGTTATCGAATCCGAAGCCAAGAAGATGATTGGCGAAGGCGTGGCGCAACTAGTGCAAAATGTCTACGTTCGGCCATTAAACGACTATGAAGAGTTGTTCAACATCCTCTCTGGTCGCGGATTTGAAATCGCCGAAAAAATTCGGTACTATCAGCATCAATCGTCCTTGATTAATACTGCAAATCAGGACGGTCAGACTATGCTGGCCGCACGACAAAAAGAGAAACAACTGCTTGAGGCAGATCTGAGCAACTACAAGAAAGAGATCGACGTGTTGAATGCGGCTGTCGCAGAAGCCACGAACGATCTTGAGACGCTCAGGAAAGAACTTAGCAGGATGTATCAGGAAATTCAGGGTCGCAGAGACAAACTGGTTTCGGCAACTCGATAATCGTGAGTTGAACCAAGCGATCTTTTGTGACCGAACTTGTATCCATCGGAAATTTTTAGACTTGAGAGGAGACCGGGGAATGACCCGCAACTTGTTCTTGGCATTTGCCCTGCTGGTGACCGTTAGTTCGTCTGCGTGGGCTCAATTGGTTGCGTCGAGCGAACTGTATGGCGAAGGCGTTCATAAGTTTTTTGCTCGCGATTATCAAGGCGCAGATCAGTTGCTGACTGAAGCCATCGATAGTGGATCCAAAGATCCTCGCGCATATTATTTCCGAGGCCTATCGCGTGAGATGATTGGCGGAGGCGGTGAAGTTGACTTCGAAGAAGGCGCACGACTCGAAGCTTCAGGACGCTCTGGTCCAATAGTTGGCTATTCGCTAGTTCGAGTGCAGGGCCATGTTCGCGTCAAGCTTGAAAAGGCTCGCCGAACAGCCCGTGTTCTCGCGGCTCAGCAACAAGCCCTCAATCAACAAGCTGCACCTCCAGCAACATTGCCTCCGGTTGCAAACCCAGGCGCTACCGACCCATTCAAGGGCGAAGGCGTTCGGTCGGGTGAAGTTCAAACTATGCCAGAGACGACGACCCCAACGGCACCTGCCAACGACGCGACAACCAATCCGTTTGGCGATGAACCCAAGACGGACGCTCCTAAGGACGACGCAACGGATCCATTTGGTGCTCCAGCCGCTCCGGCAACCGAACCTGCCGGGGACGATCCATTCAAGTAACACTTGTCTGGTTAGACTCAAAAACTCTGAACCGCGTCGGCAAGTGTCGACGCGGTTTTTTGTTTTCGTAGTGGGATTCGCCAGAATTCCTGCCGAGGAATAGTCGGAGAATACTAGGTCGGCGAATTCTGGCGAATCCACTACGGTTAAACGACGTACTGTTAGCTGGACTATTCGAACTGAGCAACCAACTTACGGATGCTGGTTATGTTCCGCATCGTCATTGGTGGAACTTCAAGCGATTTAAACTCCTTTGAGCTCCAGAATTTCGAATCCGAAACGCGACCCTGATAAAGCCAGTAGAGCTCAGTACCGTCAAAACGAAATTCATCGAGCTCTGACTGCATACCTTCCCATCGCTTTTGGATCGCAGGCGAAATCTTCTTGCGAAGGAATGCAACGTGAATCACATAGCCTGGTAAGCCATCCTGTTCAAACATCTTCTCTGTTGCGATGGATTGAATGTCCTTGAACTTGCGAACAAAAGTGTCCACCGAATATCCAAGTTCGCTTTCCAGTTCTTTTTCGATCATCGACTCAAGCTCGGCAGCCTTCTTTGGACTATCGAACAGAACATTCCCACTGGCAATGAAAGTGGCTACGTTCTCCAGCTCAAGCTGTTCGTAAATCTCACGCAACCGACTCATCGTGACGCGGCGATTGCCAACATTGATTGCTCGAAGAAATGAAACGTAGCGAGTCATGAGTTAGGCTTGAGGGGTGAGGGGTGAGGTGTAAGTTCTTAGCCATGCTCTGCCGCTAGACATTTTAACCAAATCGTTGTCTTTGCAGTTCGCAACTCAAGCCTCAAGTCTCACACCTCAAGCCTGTTCCAGAGGGCGAACGTAGCCGACCGAAGCGAATCACTCATGCTCTGCCGCTCAACGTTGCAAACAGATAGATGGTGGGTTTCGTTCCTCAACCGCACCCTACGTATTCCCCAGAGTGCCGCGCCAGTCCTTGGCGTTCTTTCTCAAGCCTCAAGTCTCACTCCTCAAGCCTGTTCCTACCACCTCAAGCCTGTTCCTGCCAGCTACTTTGTAAAGATCCGCTGTGCAAAATCGCATAGGTAGTCTCGCCAGACCAGCCAGGTATGACCGCCTTCGGTCTCATCAAACTGCACGTCAAATTCGTACGACTTGAGCGCGGCAACTGTCTCGCGCGAGGTGCCTAGCAGAAAATCCTCTTTGCCGGTTCCAAACCAAACGAGGTTCAGTCCCTTCTTTAGCTCAGCGTCTTTCAAACCTTTGCTGTAACGAGCTTCCCACTTGGCTCGCGGACTATCTGGACCAGTACCACGATCGATTCCGAAAACGCCCGAACTAAAGACGCCAATGTAGGCATAGTGATCCAAGTTATCCAAGGCGATTTGCAGCGTGTGAGCACCACCCATGGAAAGACCGGCGATGGCGGTATGCTGTCGGCCTTTCTTGATCCGATAACGATCTTCGACTAGCGGCTTGATATCTTGCTGGAAGTCGGTCACAAACTCTTCCATCTGTTTTTCAAAACTGTTTCCTGGACCAAAAGCAAATGATCCGGTATGTCCCATCGGCATCACAACGATCATCGGCTTGGCTTTGCCTGAGGCAATCAAATTGTCCAGAATCGATCCCGCCATGCCGACTGTGCTCCACGAGTTATCGCAATCGAAGGCTCCATGCAGCAAATACAGGACGGGAAACTCTTCACTCGAACGCTCGTATCCAGGTGGCGTGTAGACATGCATGCGACGAAACTTCTTCAGCGACTTGGAATAGTACGGAACGACTGCGACTGCTCCATGTGGCACATCCTTCAAATCAAAATCTGCCGAACCGGGCACTACGGCTAGGCTCCACGTGTTCATGTTCGACTCGCTCGTCTTTGAATTGCGAGGATCAATTACCGACAGACCGTCGACATTAAAGTTGTAGCGGTACGCGCCGGGCGGAACCTTGGCGGACGTCCCTTCCCACACTCCTTGCTCTGACTTCTTGAGCTCCAAGCCTTGCATCAAGTTAGGAATATCACTGCTGGAAAGCTTGATGCTGTTAGCCTTAGGAGCAAAGACGCGAAAGGTGATTTCTCCCGACTCGGCAACACTAACCGAATCAAAGGCTGGCGGCTGATTCTGCGGCCCCTGAGCGCCGCTGCTTTGGATGAAGACACTGCTGACCAAAGCCCAAACGCGATTGCGGATGAGTCTCACGATAAGTTCCCTAAGTGTTTCGAAGTCAATTTTGGACGTTGCGTTTTTAACTTGGCAGGTCAATGTGTTCCACCAGATCCAGCGAGCTTTGAGTTGGATTTCAAGCAATTGTTAAAACTGCTCGGTAGACGCCACCCACCGAAGAATAACGCAAATGTAAGAAAACCTCGTTTTTGAACTTCCGTATTCCTTTGCGGGCTTCGCGCCTTCGCGTGAGGCGCTTGTTTTGGTAAAGCCTAAGCGGCGGTAACTTCAGTTGCTAGCAATCGTAGTTTTCGACGTTCCTTGACCTACTGCGGCAAATTCAGTAGTAGAGAGGGTTTCGCAAGCGAATAAATAGTGCTTTGTTTCAATTGAGAATTAGGGCTGCCGGTAGTGGACGAGGTGACTAGTCCCCGCAAATCACCGTGTGACAGGACTCGTTACCTCGTCCGCTACCACCACCTGCGTCCAAGGAATCTCCACGGCACATGATGTGCCCACTACAATGTCGACTCAAGTTCATCCACTTTCGATCGTTGGTATAGCTCGAAGAAGCAAGAAGTTTCTTGTCGACGTCGGCAGTAACTTACTGATTGCGTATCGACGGTGGCAACGCGACGACGCGATGTCTTTGGCGGCTGCTGTTTCGTTTTATCTATCGCTTTCAATCTTCCCGATGCTGTTGCTGCTCACGGGTGGATTAGGTTTGGTGATGAAGTACTCTCAACTCGGCAGCGACGCTCACAAGCAGATCTTATCGATCGCCGCCGAACATTGCTCGCCCTCGCTAGAGGAGAAGATCAATGATGTGTTGGACCAGTTTCAACAACAGTCTCTCACTAGCGGGCCTGTCGGCTTTCTTACAACCCTGCTAGCGGCGATTGGAGTGTTCTATCAGTTCGAACGAGCCTTCGACAAAATTTGGCGCATCCCTCCCCCAAGCTCAAAGACTCTTTTCGGTACGGTGGTGAGGATCGCCAAGGAACGACTGACCGCGTTTGCTCTACTAGCCAGTGTTGGAGCAGGGATCTTTGCGGTGCTACTGATCAATATGGCAGTCGGCATCGTAACGCGTTGGTTCAGCGGGACCTATCTCGATGGGCTTGTTATGCTGACAACTTCGCATACGGTCCTGACAGTTTTCCTCAATGCATTGGCTTTCGGGGTAGTCTTCCGTTTTCTACCCAAGCGTCCTGTTACTTGGCGCGTGGCCATACGAGGCGGACTATTGACGTCGATCCTCTGGGAAATTGGCCGCCAAATTTTGGGATCTTTCTTGATTGGAATGAAGTACACAACCGCTTATGGAGCCATCGGATCGTTTATCGGTCTCTTGCTCTGGTTCTACTGGGCAGTTTCACTTCTACTCTTCGGCGCAGAATATGTACTCGTTCTATCGCATCGACAACCGCGTCAAGTGAATCAATTGTCGTTCGAAGAAGCCGTCAAATAGCTTTAGCAAAAACGGGCGGGACGCTAGCGCACCTGTCAAACGACTTTAGAAGCTCGTTCACGTGGGAAGGTACGTAGGTCGAACTCTCCCGCGCGCTGTACCTGACCGTTTAGAGATTTAACTTCTTTCGCGGGAGAGTCGCGTGGCGAGTGGTGCGAGCCTAAGCGGTGAGGGCGAACGCAGCCAACCGAAGCGCATCACTCATGCTCTGCCGCTCAACGTTGCAAACAGATAGATGGTGGGTTTCGTTCCTCAACCGCACCCTACGTATTCCCCAGTGTGCCACGCCAGTCCTAGCGTTCTTTCTCAAGCCTCAAGTCTCACACCTCAAGCCTGTTCCAGAGCCATAAGCGGTGAGGGCGATAATGGGCGGACCGAAGCTGGGTAGGTTCTTATCTGCCGGAAAGAACCGGTGTGGACAAGCCAAGACAACAGAGTAACCCTCACGAATAAGCATGCCGAAGCAAACGTTGAAGGTCGTGAAAGCCATCAACATAAGCATAGTCCAACATGGTCAAACCCGGCAGGAGTTTGACCTACCAAGACAGAGCTCGACTCTCACGTCCGCAACAAGCTCAAGTCCAGTCGTCGAAGAGCGACGTCGACGATCATCAGGCTGGCTGCGATGCCTAGTAACCATGGCCAGAGTGGAAGTGGCCGATGGGCTTTGCGATCTGAGTTCTCGAAGATCTCGTTAATGCTGGGATTGTATTTACCTCCGGACAGCTTGGCGATCTCTTGCATTGACTGCTCGTTGGTTGGTCGAATGCGAAGCTCGTCGCTGTAGCCTCTAATCAAGCCTCGCGATTGACGGTAAGCGACTTGCCCATTTTGCTTGACGGCAATGTCGATGTGATACGAACCCGCGTCGGCTAAGGGGATGTCTCCGACGTAGCGACCAGGAGCCGACTGACTGATCAACTTGGTCTTTCGACGCATCTGTGGATCGATCACTGTCAGCTCGACCTCGGCTTGATTGAGGAATTGCCCCAACGGATCAGCCGCATCGATCGCCCATGTCGCCAGTTCTCCACTGCGCTGCGATTCCACAGAGATGCCGCGAGCGTCGCTCTTGCGCATGACCTGCCGAACGACTTGAGTCCAGAATTTGCCATAACCTGGCCAAGTCATCCATTCAGCCGCCCAACGAGACTTGGCATCGGAAGTGAACGCAGCCGACATACCCAACCCATAACGCCACCATGACAACAGCGGATCGCCCTTCTCTGTCGCTAGAATGATCTCGCTAGTCGGCTTGGGGCGTGTCATGACATAGCCCAAAAGGAACGGTGCTGATTGCAAGTCGATATCAGCCAACGCATGCGTTGCACGAATCACCTGGGGCACAAACGGCTGTTCGTCGATAGCTGACTTACTGGCGGTGACTGTTTCTTTAGCAAAGATCTGCGGGACTTGAGCCGGGTCGCTGGTAAAGTAATAACGACCTTTTCCGACTCGAGCGATCTGTTCAAGTATTTGCGTATCTGAACCATCTCCAACAGCAACAGTCGACACGGTCATCCGAGCCGACGCCATCTGCTGAGCGATACCTTCAAAGTCGCCTGGGGTCGAAATTCCATCGGTCAAGAAGATAGCATGCTTTAGTTTTGCTTGTGTCGCTTGAAGAATCTCGAACGTCTGTTCCATCGCGGGATACATGTTGGTTCCACCGGC
>CAUJKA010000067.1 GCA_963204965.1 Planctomycetota bacterium
CTTTTTTTGAGCTTTTTTCGAATTTTGGGTGCTTGTGCACTTGTAGGGCGAACTTTTTTATGCGGGGGCGGTACGCCCGCGCCCGGGTGCGCGGGCGTCCCGCCCGCATTTCACAGCGCCGGACCGCGGATACGCCCGGAAACTGGGTTTTGGGCGGGTCGCCCATGTACCTCCGGGCACCGCTGCCCAGTTTGCCGCTCCGCGGCTATCATATTATCTCCCAAAAGCTGCCGTACAGGCTCACGTCTTTGCTCCTTGGGTAGAACCACTTTCTCACGAGGGTTTGCATTCGATTATGTTGAGATCATTACGACCCGTTTCCTTCACACTTTGCTGCCTTTGCAGCTTGGCGATGACTATGCCAATTCACGGACAAGATCAAGGCTCGCAAGACAAAGGCTCAAAGCAGCCGCGGAAGGTCTCCGACGTCACACCTCAGGAAGACCCCTATGTTTGGTTGGAGGACGTTACTGGAGAGAAGTCGCTAGCCTGGGTTCGCCAGCGCAACGAGCTAACTCAGAAGAAATACGAAACTCCCGAGTTCAACACGCTCAAGGATGATCTGCTCAAGATTCTTGACTCCGACGAACGCATTCCAGCGGTCGCAAAAGACGGCCCCTTCTACTACAACTTCTGGCGCGACAAGCAGCACGAGCGTGGTATTTGGCGTCGCACAACTTTGGAAGAGTATCGCAAGGCTGAGCCCAACTGGGAATTAGTCCTAGATCTCGATCAACTCGCTAAGGAAGAAAACGAAAACTGGGTTTGGGGAGCGGTCAGCATTCTCAAGCCTGGTTACGAACGAGCCTTGATCAGCTTGTCACGAGGCGGAGCCGATGCGACGGTGACTCGCGAGTTCGACATGAAGACCAAGAAGTTTGTCGAAGGCGGATTTACCCGAGCCGAAGCCAAAGGTGGTTTGATATGGATCGATAAAGATTCTGTCTTTGTATTCACCGACTTCGGTCCTGGTTCGATGACGACATCCGGTTATCCACGACAAGTCAAACTGTGGCGTCGCGGCGAGCCGATGGAGAAGGCTCAGTTGGTCTACGAAGGCGTTCCAGAAGATATGTATATCTCAGGGCAGCACGACGACACGCCTGGCTTTGAACGTAATTACGTTCGACGCACCATCGCGTTTTACAACGACGAGCTTTACCTGCGAAGCGACGATAACAAACTCACTAAGATCGACGCTCCGAACTCGGCGAATAAGTCCGTCTTCCGTGACTATCTGTTGTTGGAACTACGCGAACCATGGGAAGTCGGCGGCAAGAAGTTCATTGCTGGCTCGCTGATCGTTACCAACTTCAAAGAGTTTATGAGCGGCAAGCGAGAGTTCTCGGTTCTATTCGAACCCACCGATCGAAGTTCGCTGGATAGCTTCTCGCCAACAAAAGACTACATCTTGTTGAACGTTCTTGAGGACGTAAAGAATCGTATCTCGGTACTTAAGCCAGAAGGCGGCAAGTGGACTTCGACTCCGCTAATCGGAGCTCCTGAAATTGGAACAGTCTCCGTAGGCGCTGTTGATCCTGACGAGTCGAACGCTTATTGGCTCAGCAGTAGCGATTTTCTGACTCCGAACACTTTGTTTTACGGTGAAATTGGACAGAAGCCAGAAAAGCTCAAGCAGTTGAAGGCTCAGTTCGACGCCAAGGGCTTGCAAGTTTCACAGCACTTCGCGACCAGCAAAGACGGCACGCGAGTTCCGTACTTTATGGTAGCGAAGAAGGACGTGAAGCTGGATGGATCGAACCCGACCTTGTTGTATGGCTACGGCGGATTCGAGATATCATTGCTCCCGAACTACTCGCCAACAGTGGGACGAGCTTGGTGTGAGCAAGGTGGCGTTTATGTTGTTGCCAACATCCGTGGCGGTGGTGAATACGGTCCGCGTTGGCACCAAGCTGCTTTGAAGCAGAATCGCTTGCGAGCCTACGAAGACTTCGCTGCAGTTGGCAAGGATCTGGTTTCTCGCGGAGTCACATCGGTCGAGCGATTGGGAATCCAAGGTGGTTCGAACGGTGGTTTGTTGGTCGGTAATATGGTCGCGTTGTATCCCGAACTGTTCTCGGCAGCGGTTTGCCAAGTTCCGCTTTTGGATATGCGACGCTTCCACTTGCTGTTAGCGGGTGCGAGTTGGATGGCCGAGTATGGCAATCCAGACTCGGAGGGAGAATGGAACTTTATTAAGACCTACTCGCCCTATCAGAACATCAAGCAAGAACAGAAGTACCCATCGGTACTGTTCACTACATCGACTCGCGATGATCGCGTCCACCCTGGACACGCTCGCAAGATGATGGCGCTGATGGAGGCTCAAGGCCACAAGGTGGACTACTACGAGAACATCGAAGGTGGTCACGGCGGCGCGGCCAACAACAAGCAGCGAGCCTACATGACTGCGCTGGCCTACAGCTTCCTTAAAGACAAGCTGTTCCCCAAGAACTAACACTCACGCTTAGAAATTTTGTTCATGCCTCCAGCAAATTGGACTCCAGATTCGTGGAGATCAAAGCCCGCCAGTCAGCAACCTAAGTACGAAGATCCTGCTGAGCTCGACCACGTTCTCGCACATCTATCACGATTGCCTCCACTGGTAACCAGTTGGGAGGTCGTGAAACTGCGAGAGCGATTGGCAACTGCTCAGGCCGGACAAGCTTGGGTGCTTCAAGGCGGTGACTGCGCCGAGTCCTTCTCGGACTGCGAGGCTGAAGCGATTGCCAGCAAGCTAAAGTTGCTGCTGCAAATGAGTCTAGTTCTGATCTTTGGTTCACGACAACCGGTAATTCGTATCGGCCGCATCGCCGGACAATACGCTAAACCGCGAAGCAGCGACACCGAGACTAAGAATAATTTGACGCTGCCCTCGTATCGAGGCGATCTGATCAATCATTCCGAGTTCACGCCGGAGGCTCGGCGGAACGATCCGCAACAGTTGCTGCGCGGATATGAACGCGCGGCTTTGACGCTCAACTTTATCCGGGCACTCAGCGAAGGCGGTTTTGCTGATCTACATCACCCAGAGAATTGGAAGTTGACTTTTGTATCGCAACGAACGGAGCATCAGCGATACCGCGATCTTTGCAGTTCGATCGGTCACGCCTTAGAGTTCTTCGACGCAATTCTTTCACAACCAGTCCCCGACCTTCAGCGAGTGGACTTCTACACGTCGCACGAAGCGCTGCACTTGAACTACGAACACGCGCTCACTCGAAAGAGCGTTCGCGATGGATTGTGGTACAACATGGGGACGCACTTGCCCTGGATCGGGGAAAGAACTCGGTCACTAGATCAAGCTCATATCGAACTCTTACGCGGGATCGAAAATCCGATCGGCGTTAAAGTTGGTCCAACAGCGACACCGGAACAAGTGATCGAACTAGTTCGAATACTCAACCCAGAGAATCAACCCGGACGAATTACGCTGATTCACCGTATCGGCAGCGCTAAAGTTGACCAGCTTTTGCCGAGCTTGGTCGAAGGTGTTCTCAAGAGCAGGCTCAATGTTCTCTGGATTTGCGACCCAATGCACGGCAACACTGTTTCGGCGCAAACCGGACACAAGACGCGACGCTTCGACGATGTTTTAGCCGAACTTCGAAGTGCGTTCGCAGTGCACCGCAGCGTAGGCTCGCGGCTGGGCGGCGTCCATTTAGAGCTTACCGGCGAAAATGTTACGGAATGTGTTGGTGGTGCGTCGGGGTTGAGCGAGTCGGATCTTCATACAGCTTACAACACTACTTGCGATCCACGCCTGAACTACGAACAATCGCTTGAAATCGCCTTTGCCATCGCTGACGAAATTCGGAGGCCTTAATCTAGACCTCTGCATTTCCGACGAATTCTTCAAATAGAGTGAAGATGCTATTAGACTGAACCTGAATGGCAGTTAGATTGTCCTATCCCAGACCTCTGAAGTAACGCAAGTTCTTCTTGCGATCATTTCGGCTGAAAGATCCGTAAGCCACTCTTGTTTAGAAAAGCGTTGATGCAAGGCAAAGTAGTACAGTGGTGGCAACAACCGGCTGGCGGTCGCGAGGTCTTGATCGTGGCGCTTCCGATGGTTATCTCGTGCCTGTCTTGGACGGTGATGACCTTTGTCGACCGAATCTTCTTGAACATGCTTTCACCAACGGCGATGGCCGCATCTTTTTCGGCCTCGACCATCTGGTTCTCGCTTACATGTTTGCCTCTAGGAGTTTGCGCTTACGCCAATTCGTTTGTTTCGCAGTACAACGGCGACAAGCAGTTTGATCAGATTGGTCCATCGGTCTGGCAAGCTATTTGGGTAGCTTTGATTCTCACTCCGTTTCTTCTGTTGGCGAACCCTCTGGCTCCCTCGTTCTTTGCCATAGCTGGTCACGATCCAGCTATTCAGCTTGAAGAAGTTCGGTACTTCCAAGCACTCAACTGGGGCGCTGGTGGCATGTTGGTCGCTCAGGCAGCGGCTACTTTCTATAGCGGTCGAGGCAAGACCGGCGTGGTGATGTTAGTTGATTCGTTTTTTGCAGGCCTGAACGTCGTCTTGGACTACGTCTGGATCTTTGGATATTTTGGGTTTCCTGAAGCGGGTTCTGCTGGCGCAGGATATGCGACAGCCGTGGCAATGTGGTTGAAAGCCCTTGTATACGTTTTGCTTTTGGTTCAGCGAGCACATCGCGGTGAATTCGGAACGGGCCAATGGCAATTGAACATGGCTCGTTGGTGGAAGCTCTGGTACTACGGCGGTCCCAGTGGATTGCAAATGGTTTTGGACGTGATCGGCTTCACCAGCTTCGTAGTGTTGGTCAGTCGCTTAGGGAAGATCGAAGCAGCGGCGACGACGATGGCTTTCAGCGTTTCGACGCTTGCCTTTATGCCAATTTGGGGCTTTGGCATGGCCGCAGGAATTTTAGTTGGACAACACTTGGGCGAAGATAATCCCAAGCTGGCCGAACGAGCGTCCTGGAATTCGCTGGGCATCGGCATGGCTTACATGGCCGTGATCTCACTACTGTACATCATTGTTCCCGACCTGTTCCTAACAGCCTTTGCCAATAAAGATCCCGAATTGATCGCAGACAGCGAACAGATCGCGAAGTTAGCTACTACACTTCTCCTGTTTGTTGCAGCTTACAACCTGTTTGATGCGTCGTTAACGATACTAGTCAACGCGATCAAGGGAGCTGGAGACACTCGCTTCGTCTTGTGGGTAAGCCTGATCATGGCCGCAGTGCTTGCGCTGTTAAGCTGGCTTGCCGTTGAAGTCATTCATGCCGGTTTGTACGGATGCTGGATTCTAGTCGTCGGTTGGGTGTGGATCTTAGGCATTGTCTACTTCCTTCGTTTCCTCAGCGGAAAGTGGAAGAAGATGCGAGTCATCGAGATGAAGCACCACTCCGAGAGCGAATCATCCGCTGTTTAAAGTAGGTTCTTATCTGCCGGAAAGAACCAGCGTGGACTAGCCAATGCGTCGGTGCAATCGGCCCTGCGTTGGCCTGGGACGATACGAATATGAACTCCCCCGCGCTGTACTCTACCGTTTAGAGAACGATCTCATTCGCGGGAGCGACCGTGTTAAAAAAAGGCAATAGCCAGTTTCCAAAATTTGGAAAACAATTCTGATGCAAAGCGAGACTCACTTAGCAGCCGACTTGGGGCCAGCCCCAAACCCCGGGATTTTCTAGGCATGGCGCCGG
>CAUJKA010000068.1 GCA_963204965.1 Planctomycetota bacterium
GGAGTCGCTGTGGCTCTGACCAAACCTATTGGAAACAACTCCAAGAAAAAGCTGTTTGAACTTGTCCCCAATTTTGTCCCCGCCAAAATCAAAAACCCACGTTTTCATTGCAAAAACGTGGGTTCGAGTAGGCCGGGCAGGACTTGAACCCGCGACCAAGGGATTATGAGTCCCCTGCTCTAACCGACTGAGCTACCGGCCCACAAGGCTTTAACCTTGTTTTTGTTGATTTTTCGAGGTGCTTGGCATTTTGGTTTTGCCTTGCCTTTCTTGCCGACGCCCGTTGCGACACCAGTCACTTAGTCCGTTGCTCTAAAGCTGGTGTCGGAGGGGTCGCAAAATTCCCAAGTTGCCTTACGAAAAACTGCCCATTGTTCCTGCTTCATAAGTACCCTTGGGTGAGGAAGATTAGAGGGAAGTTTCACTACTTTGACAAGTGGGAAACCATGACGCGGCATTAGAGAACCAAGTCAAAGATTGCGGGCACTTACAGCCACCAAAGTGCGTCTGCGATTTCGTTCTGTTTTGACCATTAGCGTCCATGGTTGATCCAAAACGCTGAGAATCTTGTTTTCGCAGTCCGATGATTTCCGTCAAGCCCCTTTTTTAGCGGACCGATTATCGTGCGTAAGCAAGAGTAATGAGTTTGTCTTCAGAGCCATCTTCGCTTGTGCTGCTTGCCATCTACCATACGGAAGATCACGTCGACCTTCGGATAGAGCTTGCCCAGACTCTCGCGATATTCCCGTGTTCAATTTATTGTCTTCAATCGCGCAAGAATTCGTGCTTAACGCCTAGGCTGTAACTGAATGCCGAGGACACCCAATTCCCTTACTCAAACGCTAGATTGCGCGGGCTTGAACGTACCGAACCCCGTCTTCGACTCTGTTTTCGACGATCTCATACGCGTGTTTAAGGATTGGACCAGAAGGCTCACCAGCCATCATCGCGTCTACATCGGCATCAGAAGCGACTTTGAATTGGTGGCCAACCTTACCATGTTCACTCCCCCAATAAAAGATGTTGGCCAAAGGACCTTCATAGACCTTGCCGTCATGACTACCGCCAACAAATTCAAAACGTACCCAGGATTCTGGTTCGTTGCTGTTTGATAACTTGATCTGACCAGAATCCCGCGGCGGCTCACCATCGTAGAGCCGTCTGTAGAACGGCTTCTGCAGTTTGCGGGGCAAGCTATGGCCGATGCGAAGTAGTAGCCGGCGTAAAAAACGAACGATCATGTTTGCGATCTCATGGTCGATTCCAAGAAGGAGAGTCCAAAACAACCTCTTCGTGGTTCAAATGGGAAGCAGACCATTCTAGTTTGTCGAATGAGCCAGCCACAGTCGGCGGAATCCGCAGGAGTGGCCTGGAACTCCCACAAGTTGCGAAAACCGGTCAACCAATGAAAAACGGCGATTTGGACAGAGCTCCAAATCGCCGTAAGTTGTTTCTATTCAGGCACTTAAGTGCAGTACACCCAACTTGATTCGAATAACCAAGTTAAAACGCAGGGGAAATCGATCAGTGACGATTCGGTCCTCCCATCCGTCCTCCCTTTAGCTGCCGATTCGATGCTCCAAGCCGTTGTTGATGCTTGGGAGTTGATGACCGATGCCGAGAAGGCGCTTTGCTTCTCAATGGCTCGCCAAGCTCTTGGGGTGCCTCTATTCGCGTCCGAAGCATCCGAGCCGACTGAGAGCACCTAGGAAGCGACCAGAGAGCCTACACGCTAACGCTTGGTCGGTTCTCGGTTTTCAGCTAGTGAACGAGTGTTCATTCTCACGCTATTCCGTTAGTTGTCATCTCTAGGATTTTGTTTGACGGAGCAAGGATTCTCACAACAATGCAAGTTTACTTTGAGGCTATCAATGCTGAACCCTGACCAGAAAATGATTCGAGTGCCTTTGGCAGTCGAGATTGTGACAGGGACACGTCCATGCGTCCGCAAGTGCTGGCGCTGGTACACGCTAGGGATTGGTGGAGTGAAGTTGCAAACGTGGTTGGTGGGCGGATCAAGGCTGACGACTGTTGAAGCGGTGCGAACGTTCATCGAGCAACGTACCAATCCGACAAACGAGCCGCAGTTACGCAAGCCTCGCGTTCGCAAGCTGAGTAAACAGACGCGGGAGTTTCTTGAACGGGAGCTGGGAATTGATCCAAAAGACGGCGAATAAGTTCAAGCGTATTGAACCGCGGAAGTTCACAGTCCAAGTATTCGCGGCGCTGCTGTGCGTTGAGCCCGTATTGATTGGACTCTACTGGATCGCAGACACATTCACCGAGTCGTTTGGCCCAGAAACCACCGCACAATTTGCAGAAGTTGCGACATTATCGCGGTTTGTCCTTTGGTGGTTGTGTGCAGTTGGAGGAGTCTCGCTATTCGCTCTTTCGCTACGTTTGTTCATTCCCAAGCTCTTGCGTGGCCTTGAGTAATTTGAGAACTACACGCAATTGCATCGACGCTAGTTCAAGATATCTCTGAAATATTTTGGAAACTATGGAAACTTTGGAAACTATGGAAACCAAAGTTCCCTGGAATCGTTGATCTGTATCGATTTGCGGTCTAAAAACCTTTCGTTCCCTCAGATTTCTATCAGAGTCTCCGAAAGGTTTTATCGATGTCTATCGATCCTGAATTGAAGCTGCATCCGATCGCTACAGCGTTTGAGCTAGTAACAGGAAATCGGCCTAGCTCCCCAACTGTTTGGCGATGGAAAACCGTTGGCTGCAGGGGTGTTAAATTGCCATTCACCCAAGTTGGCGGCACTGCAATGCTGAGTATTGCGGATGTTCGTAGGTGGCTAGGAGAGGTTACTACGGTTGCTTCGCAGGAAAAGAACCAAGAGGCGATTGCCAAATGAGCCTCACACCTACCGAAATTCAAGCGATCGCAGCGGAAGTAGTCGAACAGCTCAGGCCAGTTTTAAGCGTCCAGGAACAATCAGAGCTGACCACTGCGGAAGTGGCCGAGCTTCTCCGCGTAAGCATCCCGACCGTCGAAAGGTTGGTGAATAGACAAGAAATCCCATCATACCTAATTGGCAGATGCCGGCGCTACAGTCGCGAAGCCGTTCTGAACGCGGTACGCAGTCAGGAGTCTCAACGATGATTCGGAGGATGTCGCCGTACGAGTTGCGGATACGTCGACGGCAGATTTTACGGGAGTTGATCGAGAATTGTAGGAGCGGGGAAGAGCAGGAAATTAGGGCGGAATTCAATAAAAAGCGGGGCTCAAGTCGAGTGGGATCGACCGGCCCCAAATTTGAATCGCAGCGACGCGAAAATCACTCACCAGAAGAATTGTAGCATGGCCTTCGATATTGCCAAGAAATATCTTGAGGCGGGGTTATCTGTTATCCCGCTAAGGTTGGATGGATCAAAAGCACCTGCGATTGAACGTTGGTCTGAATTTCAACTTCGTCGGCCGACACTCGATGAGCTGGACACAATGTTTCTTTTCCCCGATGGTTCCCGTAAGGACGTTGGAATCGGCATTGTCTGCGGGGTGCCGAGCGGCGGGATTGAGGTTATAGACTGCGACGATCACCCATTTCTCGCGATGCTGTCACTAGTTGACGATTCGATCAGAGCGAAACTAACCATTGTCGAGACGCCCGGCGGTTGGCACGTTATCTATCGTTGCCGTGAGATCTGCGGCAATCGAAAGTTAGCCATGTGGGAAGATCCGCAATCGGTATCTGAGAAGCTTGGAACACATCGCCAGGGGACAGCGTTCAATCCAATCGGTAAGGGCGTCAGGATCGAGACGCGTGGCCAAGGTGGCTACATCGTTGGAGAGGGTTCGCCTTGTAGCGTCCATCCAAGCGGCCTGCCTTACGTCCATGCGTTCGGTTGGCATATGACCGACATCCAGACTATTGAACCCGATGAACGCAAGCAGCTATGGCAAGCGGCGATGCAGTTTGATTGTTCAATCGACAAGCGGTCGGCAGCACTGGAAAGAGCGCGGCGCCAGGTCAAACGAGAGATCCGCGGCGACATCAAGAGCGATGGTACCGAGCCATGGGTATGGTTTGATCGACATGGGACACCGATTGCCGATCTGCTTACCGATTCGTCTTGGACGTCAGTCGACGGTGTTCACTGGACGCGGCCAGGAAAGCAAGTTGGGACCAGTGCCAAGCTATCGACCAATGAAGCCGGGGAAGAGGTTCTAACCGTCTACTCGACAAGCGCAGGCGAACTAGCTCCAAGTCACGGTTCATCGCATGCGAGCTATGGACGGTTCAATCTACTTACTCGCCTCAAGTTCAGTGGCGACAACAAGGAAGCGACTCGATTCGTCAGGGGGTTGATGCGATGAGTATTGCACAGAGAGACGTTATCGAGCGAGCTGGTTGTAGAGAAGTCGATCACAGCGACTATTCAGAAAGTGAAGCAATGGACATTGCGCAAGCCGAGTTTGCCGACGAAACGGCGCAATCGGTTCAGAAGTTCTACCGCATTGAACCGACCTGGAGCCTCTCGCAATTGCTAACATCGGACGTCCAAGAAACTTGGCTAATCGAAAACATGCTCGTAATGGATCAGCCTTGTCTAATTGCCGGGGCTAGTAAGGGCATGAAGACAACAATAGCAATTCTTTTGGCTCTTTGCATGGCTAGTGGTCGCGCTCTATTCCACTTCAATACAAGAGAACGAAAACGCGTTCATATCGCTAGCGCCGAATCTGGCAAGGCAACAATCAAGAAGACCGTTATAGCACTTGCCGAAGCAATGGGAATCGACCTTCAAGAGCTGGCGGACGGCAATTGGCTTTCGTTTGACTGGTTTGTTCCAAGGGCGAGTGATGCTGAGTTCATGGCGTACTATCAGAAATGCCTAAAGGACTCGGGCGCCGAGGTTGCCGTATTTGATCCGCTCTATCTTTCGATTGAGAACAAACAATCAAGCCAGGAAGAGAACGGACAGCAGTTGAATCAGTTGGTCAAAACGATCATGGAAGCGCATTGTCTGCCGATCATTGTCGACCACACAAAGCTCAGTAGCGAGAACGTCAAGCAGTTTCAACCACTACAGCTATCCGACCTATCGGGCGCGGGCAAGTCAAATTTCTTCCGCCAATGGTTGCTACTTGGCAGACGGGAACGATTCGAGCCAGCGGTTGACGGTGTTCAGAATCATCGACTTTGGCTAACCGTGGGCGGCTCTGCCGGGCATGCTGGACAGTGGGCTCTAGACATTGAAGAAACTAACACATCGATCACCGAGCGGCAGTACAGCTTGAAACTGGAATCATTCTCCGAAGTGATTGAGCAGCAGCGAAACCAGCGTGATAACGACCAACAAGACAAGTCAGCCAAGAAAGCCGAAGCTCTCGAACAGCGAATGCAGCGGAAAGCGGATGAGCTAATCAAGAATGTCTACGCCCAGGACTACACAATGGCGCTGACGCAAAGCGACATCGAAGGACGACTAAGTGTTTCAGGAACAGAGATCAAGCGAGTACTAGGGATCGTCTTGACCGACAAGCGGCTAAAGCTTGTCGCCGGTTCGATCACTAAAAATGGCAGAAAGTTTGACGGATACATGTTGGGGGATTC
>CAUJKA010000069.1 GCA_963204965.1 Planctomycetota bacterium
ATTTGTCGATGCCTCAAGTCCTGGACATTGGAGATGGAAGCCAGGATGCATTGCTGGTGCGCATTGCGGCAGGTGAGTATGTTGGATGGGGTGAGTGCGAGGCGGCTCCCTTGGTCTCGATTGCCAGCTTGGTTTGCCCTATGTCACACAGCGCATGCAAGCCGGTTATCGCTTCTGTTCTGGGCCAACGCATCGACGACGTGAGTGACATTCGCCGCATCGGAGATTTGGTTCGCGCCAATAGCCTGGATTTGTTGCAAGCCGATCATACGCTTTCGGGAATCGACATCGCCTTGTGGGATTTATTGGGGCGTCGATTGAATGAGCCCGTTTGGAAGCTGCTAGGCTATAAATCCTGCTTTGCCAAAACGCCCTACGCATCGGTCCTGTTTGGCAATACGGCCGATGAGACGTTGAGCAAAGCCAAAACGATTGCAGCACAGGGGTTTCGCGCGGCCAAGTTTGGCTGGGGACCATTCGGGCTGTCGAGCGTTGAGGACGATTATGCTCAGCTCGTAGCAGCCAGAGAGGGGCTCGGCGAAGATGGAATTCTGTTGGTCGATGCGGGAACTGTTTGGAATGCAGATTTAGCCGCCGCGCGCGCTCGGCTCAGCATGCTCAAGGAAGTCCGCGCCACGTGGCTTGAAGAACCATTCGTTTCGGGAGCCCTGTCTGAGTATCACGCGTTGTCGCTGGAAAGTGGTTTGGTTGGAATGGCCGGCGGAGAGGGATGCCACAACTTCCATATGGCCAAACACATGGTCGACTATGCTGGACTGAAGTATGTCCAAATCGATGCTGGGCGCATCGGTGGCATCACGATTGCCAAAGACGTCGCCGACTATGCTGCGGCTAAAGGTGTGACCTACGTCAATCACACGTTCACCTCCAATCTCGCGTTATCCGCTTCGTTGCAACCGTTTGCGGGTCTTGAGTCTCATACGATTTGCGAATTCCCAACAGAACTCAAATCACTGGCCCGAGCAATGACCAAGAATCACATCGTTCCCGATCAAAATGGGTTGCTGAATGTTCCCGATGCTCCTGGCCTTGGCATCGAACCGGACCTAAATGGTATTGCACCCTATTTGGTCGACGTCGAGATCCAGGTTCGAGGCGAACGGATCTACACCACACCTCCGCTACGATAGAATCAATAACGAAGCGAGTTACTCCCCATGCGTCGAATTTTGATCGCTGAGTGCAAACAAGAAGTCTCCACTTTCAATCCGCATTTGAGCCAATATGCTGACTTTCGAGTCCGCTATGGCCAAGATCTATTGAACTACCACCGCTCGGTTCGCAATGAAATTGGTGGAGCTTTAAGCGTTTTCGATGAGCTGACGAACGTTGAAATTGTTCCGGCATACAGCGCCTGTTTCATCACTTCTGGTGGAACCCTGGCCTCTGACGCTTGGCAGAGAATTGCTCGAGAATTCATCGAGAGTATTCAGTCGGCTCCTCCGGTCGATGGCGTATATCTTTGTATGCATGGTGCAATGGCGAGCCAGGAGGAATTGGACCCGGAAGGATATCTGATTGCTGAAACGCGCCGAGTGCTCGGTGAAGATGTGCCAATCGTCGTCTCTTTGGATCTGCACGGCATACTCACAGATCGAATGATTGAACACTCAGATGCAATCGTTGCCTACCATACTTATCCGCATGTCGATTTTTTTGAAACGGGCCAGCGTGCTTCTCGCTTGCTGTTAAAGATTCTTGATGGTGCTCGGCCGGTCACGGCGAAAGTGGCGATACCGGCGTTGGTACGCGGCGATGAGTTGATTACCGCGACGGGACTTTTCGGTAACAGCATACGCATTGCACAGCAATTGGAAGCAGGTCCCATGGGGCTTTCCGCAGGGATGTTTATCGGCAACCCGTTTACAGATGTTCCGGCGTTGCAGACCTACAGTTTTGTGGTAACCGATAGCGACATCGAACTGGCGGAGCGTGAAGCGGTCCGCATTGCGGAGAGCTTTTGGCCTAACCGTCACCGCATGAAAGTGCCGCTCGTAAGCTTGGACGAAATGGCCGCTCGGATGCTGCAGCCTATTGGAGGAACAGTCGCACTGGTGGATGCTGCCGACGCAACGAGTTCGGGAGCTTCCGGGGACAGCAATGCCATCTTGAAAAAACTCATCGAGTGTGGGTACCAAGGAAGAACGCTACTACCCATGGTCGATGCACCGGCTGTGCAGAAGGCCTTTGCGGCTGGTGTTGGTGCAACAATTTCTATGTGGGTAGGGGGAACACTGGATGCAGGTCGCTTTCAACCGCTTGCGATCGAAGGCAAAGTCCGTCACTTGGCTGACGGCTTGTTTCGCAGCGAATCGTTTGGTGAAGTCTGGGATTCGGGTCCTTCAGCGGTCGTCGACTTCGAAAACTTCACGTTGGCGATTAGCAGTCGGGCGGTGAGTTTGTACGATCGATCGTTTTTCTATTCACTCGGTCAAAATCCTCGCAGCTTCGATGCGGTCGTTGTGAAGTCGCCTCATTGCCAGCACCATATGTTCGCCGAATGGTGTGAAGCAATGATTCATGTCGACGCTCCAGGCTCCTCAAGCGCAAACCTTGTTTATTTGGGACACACGCGTTGCCCTCGTCCAATTTTTCCACTCGATCACGCAGTAGAATTTCACCCAATCACTAAAACTTTTCGTCGAGGCTAATCGCTGATGAAGATCACAGACATAAGCTGCGCCGGTTTACGAGGTGCGACACCTGAGGGTGGCTGGAGTAACGAACTTCGTCCAGAAGATTGCGTCCATACGTTGATTGCCGTGCATACCGATACGGGACTTGTTGGATTGGGAAGCGTTTTCACCAACGACGATTTAGTGCGAGCGTCGCTGGCGTTGCTTGAGCCGCTCTATGTTGGCGAGAGTGCGTTGGAGCCCGAGAGAGTCAGCGAAAAGCTGCATCAGCACATGTTCTGGCTGGGTCGAGGTGGATCGATCACGCATACCATCAGCGGAATCGATATCGCCTTGTGGGATCTGCTTGGAAAAGCGACAGGCCAATCGGTTGGTAGGTTGTTGGGTGGCCGTTATCGCGAACGAGTTCAGCCCTATGCTTCATTGCTCATGCAGGAACCGGCGAAGATGCGAGATAGTTTGTTGGCAGTAAAGGCCCAAGGCTTTCGCGCGTTCAAAATTGGCTGGGGACCGTTTGGGCGCGTCAGTGCCGCCATGGACGAAGCGATCGTAAAAGCAGCCCGCGAAGCCATCGGCCCCGATTGCCGATTGATGGTGGATGCTGGTGGCAGCGACGCCTATTGGACCAACGGCTACAAATGGGCGCTCAACGCTGCTCGGATGTTAGCAAGCTATGACGTGTACTGGTTCGAGGAACCCTTACAACCGGATGCACTCGAGGACTTTACGCTGTTGCGAGAGCATTCACCGATTGCGATTGCAGGTGGAGAAGTACTCACACGAAGGCAATCGTTTCAACCATGGCTACAGGCCCGCGCCTTCGATATCGTTCAACCCGATGTTACCAAGGTCGGCGGCATTAGCGAGGAGCGGCGAATCGCCTGGATGGCTCAGGACCATGGCGTTCGTTTCATTCCCCATGGTTGGAACACCGCCGTTGGGTTAGCCGCCGACTTGCAACTTGCCTCTGCGTTTCCGGGAACGGATTTGGTGGAGTACTTAACCGGCTCACCGTTCATCGACGACATCACGATCGGCGGGTGGCAATTGGATGCTGACGGCATGCTATGCATTCCTACACAACCAGGACTTGGCTTGGAGTTGGATCCAGACGCGATCGCCAGATATTCTGGGGTTAAGAACCTTTTGTAGTCCCCTCTGTTTTACTTTCCTGACGCGAACACCCGCTCAGACATTTCAGCCTCGGAATCCACTATGCGGACTTTACTCGCTTTCCTTTCGATCTCATCGCTTTTTGCGACAGCTCTGGTGGCGGAAGAGGCGATCCAACTTCCAGTGACCAAAGACAACTCGATCGTCATGGTTGACGGTGAATGGGAATTGAAAGCCGGACAGCAAGGGCGCATTCGTGTCAAAGGTAACCAGCATGTGGTTGTCATGGCGTTCGATACGACTGCCATCTCTGGGAAACGAGTGAGGAAGGCAACGCTGGTTTGTGTGAAAGGCGAACAAGAGATTTCTGGTGTCAGCATTTCCACTATCGCCACTCCATGGGATGAGCATCGATCCAATGGTCTGACGGCAGGAATAGATGGTGTTGAAGACTGGGGCTACCGGGGAGCAAGGTTTCCGGCCGTCTGCGGTGGCAACGGATTTACCATGGTTCACCAAACTAATTCAGTGATTCGCGATGGTAAGTATCACTGGGACGTGCCGCCCGACATGATTCATGCGATGGCGATTGGTGTCGAACATGGGCTGGCCATCCACGAACATGACTCAGACACAAGTCGCAACCCTACGATCTTTTCGCGTGAGCAGTCTGGCAAGATGCCGTATCTAGTCGTTGAGCTTGATGATCAGGTTGAAGCCAAACCGGAAGCAGCGACTGATCTTCGACTGGACTCGGCAGACAGCCGTTCAGCAAGACTTACGCTGAAGTCGCCAGTGCACGGCTTTGCCTACGAAGTCAGCATTGATGGCAAGTTGCTGGGTCGGCATAACATTCCGCTTGTTAGCAACGGTCACAAGCAAGCCCTTCCGCTGCGAGACTTTTCGTCGTTGATTAACGCGGATCGACCGTATGAAATTCAGGTCGTCACTTTGGATCGAATTGGCCGTCGGTCGCAGCCTGCAGTGCTCCGCAGCACGATTCTGAAAGCAGGTTTGATCGAAAGACCAGAAGTGTCTTTTGCTCCGCCGCACTCGTCAACGGTCGCCGACCTAAGTGTGATTCCGATCACGGATAAGTATGACACATCGGGAAATGCGGTCGGTGACCTTCCGCCCAATTACCGGAATCAAAATTCGATCTTCGATGGTCACACTGTGCGCCTCACGGCTGCTGCGGGTGAAGTTGTCGGATTTCAACTGCTGCTGCGAAGTCACCGGGGCAAACGCGATGAAAACGTTTCCATCAAAGTACAGCTCGACGATATGAAGCCTCGAATTGATTTACATCAAGCCGTGTATGTTCCTGCAAAAGCAGGAGGTGGCGGTGGCGGACGTTTGATACCAGATCCGCTGCTTCCGATGCCAGATTCCATCTTGCTTGAGCCTGATGTGGATCGCTCAGTAGTTGCCGATGTCTATATTCCTTTTGACGCAACTCCAGGCTTGCGCAAAGGTAAGATTACGATCTCCGATAGTCGCGTAGTGCCGTTGGAAGTGAAAGTTCTTCCTTTTGCGTTGCCTCGTCAAGCGACTTTCTTCTGCGAGATGAATGGCTACGGTTTGCCGGACCACGTGAACGAATACTATGCGCTACAGCAAGTCGCGTACGACCATCGCGTTCACGCCAACATCCTGCATTACTCGCACAATACGGCAGCCCCAGGATCAAGGAAAAGTAATCTCGATATGCGTCTTCGTTCAGGACGGCGGATGGATAATAAGAAGTACGACAGCTTTGAACCGGGTGCCAAGGCTGGATATTGGGATGATTTTGTCGAAGCCTTTGGACCGTACATTGATGGCTCACTTTTCAAAGATGGACATCGCGGACCGATCGCGGCACCGGGTTTCTACCTGACCTTTCATGAAAGCTGGCCGTTGAGCTGTCGACAGTACTTCAACGGCAATCCAGACGCGTATCAATCGTTCGCCAATCGGCCTGAGTATGCTGCAACTTATGTCAACATCCTTCAGGATTTCGCTCGACTTGCCGAATCCCGGGGATGGAAGCAAACCGGCTTTCAGGTGTATTTCAATAACAAGGGCTCTCTCGCCGAAAAGACCAAAGCGCCCTGGATACTGGATGAACCATCGGGCTTCTGGGACTACCGAGCATTGCAATTTTATGGAGAACTTACTGATCGCGGTCGTGAAGTAGCGCCGGACGTTCAGATCAATTACCGCATCGACATTTCACGCCCTGAATACTGCCGAGGCCAATTGGATCGACGTGGTGACCTGTGGATTGTGTCGTCATCCGCGTTCCAGAGTTATCGTCGTCTAGTAACCGACCGCATGCAGAGTGACCGACTGAAGGCGTGGGTTTACGGGACATCAAATCACGTCCATGAGACAAATCGCAATATCCAGGCGTGGGCGCTGGACGCATGGCAAGACGGAGCGACCGGCATTGTTCCCTGGCAGACAATCGACAAATCGGGGAGTGCATTAAAAGAAGCCGATCAACTCGGCCTATTCATCTTCGATAAAGACGCAGCTGGCGAGACGGTTATTCGGCATTCGATGAGGCTCAAAGCTTATCGTGATGCTCAGCAGTTAATCGAGTACCTCAATCTGCTGCAACAACGTCGAAGTTGGTCACAGGATCAGATGCGGCGTTTCGTTAATCAATACGTGGATTTGAAGGCTCAGGTCGACAAAACCGATGAAGAGGATGCGGGCACGACGGCGTATGGTCGTTTGTCATCACACGGTCTTGAGACGCTAAAGTTGGCAACCTCAAAACTGCTGGAAGAAAAGTAGGTGATTCTGAATTGCAGAAGTCGAGTATCACACGCGCTCACGTGCCCGGTGTTACTGTCGTCTTGCCATCGGTGCTAATCTCAATGGAGGCAATGCACATCGGGTCAAACGTTCTCTGAATACTGGCCGTGATTTTAGCATCACTCGGTTCATTCTTTAGAGTGTTGAGTGTTTCGATTGATCACGATATAACTTCTTTCACGACATTGCCAAATATGAGGCATCGCATCAGATTCGTTCTTTGTGGCTCTCGATGTGCTTGCGGAGTTCAGTGGTTGCTGCTTCGACGTGGCCCTTCGCCAGCTCATCCACAATGAGCTGGTGGCTTTCGACCCCAGTCTTCCACTCGGCCTTCTTAACGCTCTCGCGAAAGCGTTGAAAGAAAACATGCAGTAGGTCGCCGAATGCAACAAGCGGTTTTAAACCGCTGGCTTCAAGCAATGTCCGATGGAATTCGATGTCGAGCGAAATCCATGTCTTCAAGTCGCGGGCCAAGCGAAAGCGGTCGACCAGCACTCGCAGTTGCGGTTCGATCGAACTGTCGGCCTTCATCTGCCGAATTACGTGTGGCAAGACGCCCGTTTCGAGGATTACGCGGCTGTCGATCAGTTGCTGTGGATCAGCATCGAGTAGGTCGGAATGAAAACTCAAATGCTCGGTCACTCGTCCGATATCGATGCGCCCGACGGTGAGCCCGACGCCAGTCTTGGACTCAACGATCCCTAGAAATTCTAGTGCTTTCGTGGCTTCGCGAAGACTCAGTCGACTAATGCCAAAGGTCTCGGCAAGCTTGGATTCTGTCGGGAGCTTGTCGCCCGGAGCAAGTTTCTGCGTGACGATGAACTGTTGGATTTGGCGGGCTACCTGATCTCGCACTTTGGGACGGCGAAGAGTCTGCATCTCGAAGTTCTCACGGGGGATTGCAGGGAAAACCACAAATGAATAGATTATCTGACAATCAGATTGACGTCAACAGCGACGCTTTATTGGTCGTAGGGAACTTTCCATGCCAATCGTCTCAATTACCGACTATACATTCTCCTGCCTCGATATCGAAGAATCGCTCATTCTCGCTGCAGGAGGCGAGTTACGGAGCGGCAATGAAAAGCAAGTTGATGCTTTAAAGCGACTCGTCGCCGATGCGGATGCTGTAATCACACAATTCGCGCCGATCAACGCCGAAGTGATTGCGGCCATGCAGCAAGCTCGTGTGATAGTCCGATATGGCATCGGATTCGATAACGTCGATTTGGTTGCGGCGCGTGCACGGGGTATTCCGGTTTGTAACATTCCCGATTATTGCATCGATGAAGTAGCTGATCACACGTTGGCGTTCATTCTTGGCGTCACGCGGCAGGTCGTCCCGAACACGCTGTATGTGCGAGATGGCAAATGGGGATTGGCAACACCGCTCGACCAGTTGCGCACACTGCGAGATCAAACCGTCGGTCTCGTCGGCTTCGGACGCATTGGTCGTGAAGTGGCCGCGAGACTGGCTCCCTTCAAGTGTCGGCGGCTCGTGCATGACGCCTTCGTTCCGGCTGACACTGTGCGAGCAGCTGGTTGCGAACCAGTCTCGCTCGATGAACTGCTGGCTCAATCCGACATTGTGACTCTACATTGTCCTTCAACGCCCCAGACGAAGAAGTTGCTTAATGAAGATTCGCTCGGTCGGATGAAGCAAGGCTCGGTCGTAGTGAACTTGGGGCGTGGCGATCTAATCGACTCGGGATCACTCATCGCTGCGTTACAATCGGGAAAGATCGCAGCCGCCGCGCTCGATGTCTTTGAGCAAGAGCCGCTGCCGCCGGAAAACCCACTGCGATTAATGCCGAATGTTATTACAGCTTCGCACATCGCTTCGGCAAGCCCCAAGTCCGTTAGAACGCTTCGCGAGACCGCTGCAAAGATCGCAATCATGGCCTTGCGCGGAGAACCGTTGCCAAATATTGTGAACTGAAATCTCTGTGCTCCCGCCTTGCACTAATTCCGTGAGGGATGTGAATAGCACAGATGGCAAAGCCGAGGCACAGATGTAGATACCACAGAACCGTATTCGCCAAATACAACGCTGATTTGTAAGCCGTTCACGAGTAACCACGAGGCCAATGGCCGGAACACAGCTGTTTTCTTTGAGGAGAACTACCAGTGCCCAAGCCCTTATTTCGCGGAGTCTGCGCTTCGTCGATTACGCCCTTTCATTCCGATGGAAGTTTATGGATTGAACGTTTGAAGCCGCACATCGACTGGCTGATTGCTGAGCGTGTTGATGCCATTTCACCACTTGGGAGTTCTGGTGAGTTTCCGGCGCTGGAGTGTGCGGACCGCGAGCGGATGCTGGCCGCTGCGCTTGATGCAATTGCTGGGCGAGTGCCAGTCGTAGCTGGGACTCATGACTATTCCACCGCTCGCACGGTCCAGTTGTCGAAGTTCGCCGAATCCGCAGGGGCAGATGCGCTGCTGATTGTTCCACCCTACTACATGGCGCCGACTCCAACTCAGGTAATGGACCACTATCGCCGAGTTGCCGAGGCAGTTTCGATCCCCATCATCGTCTACCACAACATCCCGCTGACGTCGGTCGATCTAACAACTGAGCATCTGTTGAAGTTGTTCGAGGAGCGTGCGATTGCTGGAGTCAAGATGTCTCATCCCGAGCCGGATCGCCAGTGCCAGTTACTTCAAGCCACACATGGAGCATTCTCGGTCTACGCAGGGATCGATACGGCTGCGTTTGAAGGTTTGTGTCATGGCTCTCACGGCTGGATCTCGGGAATTCCCAGCACGGTTCCAGGAGCGGCCCGGCGGCTTTACGAACTGATTGCGGTTGAAGGAAATCTACCTGAAGCTCGAGCGTTGTGGCAGAAACTCGCGCCGCTGATGCGACTTCAGTTTCAGGCCTACCACTCCAAGGGTGAAGGAGCGCATTGGTTTAGCACGATGAAGGCTGCGCTCAACATGATCGGTCCGCCGGTCGGCGATCCGCAGCCACCCATTCAGCCGCTGCCGGAATCGCACCGCAACACCTTGGCCAACATGCTGGTCAATTTGGGCTATGAAGTTCACTCGGAGGGAATGGGATGAATCCCAAAATCTCCGACCTGCCTGATGCCACGTTCAGAGACGCGACGGATGCGAACGCGAACGCTCGGACCACGAGCAACGTCCAATTGGCAGTTGCCGAGTCCAGTGTCGTGGCTCGTATTATTGACGATCCCGACATCGTGCTTGTCGGAAGCGGGATCATGTCTGCAACGTTGGCTGTAATGCTCAAGCGACTCGATCCGCGATTGCGCATCCAGATGCTTGAGATTACCAATGAGCTCGCGCAGGAAGCCTCGAACGGATGGAACAACGCGGGCACGGGCCACGCCGGTATTTGCGAACTGAGCTACACACCGACACGCGATCCGAGCGGTAAAGTACCCATTGACCGGGCATTGCACATCTTCGAGCAGTTCGAGCACTCGAAGCAGTTCTGGGGTTCCATGACCGCCGATGGGATGATAGGAGAGCCTGCCGACTTCATTCATGCGCTGCCGCACATCTGCTTTGTGAAGGGCTCGGAGGATGTAGACTTCCTTCATGCTCGTCACACGGCGATGATGGAGCATCATTTCTTCCGTGGCATAACGCTCACCACAAATCCCTCTGTCATTTGCCAATGGGTTCCGCTGGTAATGGAAGGGCGCGATGCATGTTCGGTCGCAGCCACAACAGGCGATGGCACTGAGGTGAACTTCGGCCTGCTGGCCCGCCGGATGTGCGGCTGGCTGGCGCAGCAAGAGCACTGCGGTGTGGCCGCCGGATGGAAGGTGACAAGACTTCAACGCGGCACCGGCGAATGGCATGTTACTATGCGCTGCATGGCTTCTGGTGAAGAGCGCGAGCAGCGTGCCAAGTTCGTCTTCGTCGGTGCCGGCGGCGGTAGCTTGCCTTTATTGCAATCGACGGGTCTCCCCGAGGTCGCGGGGCTTGGCGCGTTTCCCGTCGGAGGTCAGTGGCTGGTTTGCGATGAACCTTCCGTCTGCGCACGACACAGCGCGAAAGTCTATGGTGTTGCAGATCCAGCGGCCACGCACGTTGGCACACCGCATCTCGATCAACGGCGGCTCAATGGGCGGCACCAGCTGCTCTTCGGACCCTTTGCTTCGTGGACCACGCGTTTCCTCAAGAACACCGGAAGCTGGACCGATCTGCCGCTTTCCCTTCGCGCGAACAATCTCACCACGCTGCTGCGCGCCGGTGTCTACAACCGATCACTCGTGCGTTACCTGGTGACGCAAGGGATGCAGAGCCTGGAGAACCGTATGCAAGCCGTGCGTCACTACTACCCGAATGCGCGCACGGAGGACTGGCGGCTATTGCAGGCGGGTATCCGCGTGCAGACCATCAAAAAGCCGGATCGCGGCGCAGTCTATTTCGGCACCGAAGTGTTCTCATCGACCGACCGGTCCCTCACGGCGCTGCTTGGTGCTTCGCCAGGCGCATCGGTTTCGGCAAACATCGCGCTCGAAGTCATTAAAACCTGCCTGCCGCATCTGCTCGCCAGCACCGAAGGACGAGAACGCATGAGGCATTTGATCCCGACCTTCGACATCGATCTCAAGCAATCCAGCAACGCCTCGTTGTTCGAGAAAGAAACCCGCGAGGCCGCTGAAAAATTACAACTCAAGAGTAGTAAGTAAACTCCAGGTGCCGTAACTTCAACCACATTAGAATCTTGATTCATTTAGCTTTAGCAATCGGCGTACCGAGTGTGCCGGCTGCAATAGGCAATATCATCCAACATCAAACGCTGAGAGCAAAATCGTGAAAATTGTTCGATATCAAACAACCAATGGCCAATTCGCATACGGGCAGCAACATTCTGACGGTCACACGACTCGACTTGCCGGAGACATTTTCTGCGAACTGACGGACACGAGTGAACCGGCTGACGTAGCGAAGTTGCTCGCACCGATCGAACCGCGCGACATCATTTGCATCGGGCTCAACTATCGGAAGCACGCCGCCGAAGGGAACCAGCCGATTCCCGAGTGGCCTGTCGTGTTCATGAAGAATAGCGGCACGCTACAAAATCCTGGCGACCCCATCGTGTTGCCGCAACGACTCAAGAGCGATGCAGTCGACTACGAGTGCGAGCTGGCTGTGGTCATTGGCAAAGAGTGCCATAACGTCGCGAAAGCGGATGCGATGAAATATGTTCTGGGGTACACCTGTGCCAACGACGTAAGCGCTCGCGATTGGCAAATGAAGTACGGTGGTACTCAATGGTGCCGAGGCAAGACGTTCGCCACATTTTGTCCGCTTGGTCCATGTCTTGTCACTCGCGACGAAATTGAGAATCCAAATGCACTTGGAATTCGAACGATACTCAATGGCCAGACAATGCAAGATTGGAACACCAATGACATGATCTTCGACGTTCCCACGCTGATTGAATTCTTGAGTGGAAGCACTCGCTTAGCTGCTGGAACAGTGATTCTCACTGGCACACCGCATGGCGTCGGTGGAGCACGCAAACCGCCGGTCTATCTACGACCGGGCGACACGGTGACAATTGAGATCGATGGCATTGGTGCTCTTACGAATCCTGTAGTTGCGGAAGGAGAATCGGCATGACCTCAACTTGCTCGCGTACGACCTATTACAGAGTTCGTCGAAAGATACAACGAACAAGGATGTCCGTCGTACAACTGTCGCTCGCCCTAGTCGCATGTGTTTCGAGTCTTGGTGTCAGCGCGTTCGGTGATGAGCCTCGCTTCGTTGACAACTCGCTACTCATCGCGCCGGAGTATCCTTGCACCTGGCCCAGCCACCCCTTCCCTCGCTTTGCGATCATCCACTCACGGACGATTGGACCTGAGTCAGTGTATAACGTCGATACGCTCCTGATCGATGGTAACACGGGAACCCAACTCGACGTACCGCCTCATTCCGTTGCGAGACCGGAGCTGAAGCGAGAGAAGTCAGGACCGCTGGGACTGGCGTATACCGATAAGATCGAGCCTTGGCAGTTCGGCGGGGAAGCGTGCGTCGTCGATGTGCGAGATTTGTTAGATAGAGCGCCCAAGGGCGAAAGTCCGCTGGTAACACCTCAGCATGTTGAGCGCTTCGAGCTACAACATCGGCAAGTTCGATTCGGCGATGTTGTTCTATTTCGCAGTGACTACTCTGACAAGTATTATCAACCACTTCCCGAAGGTCGAAGATACATCGCCGACATCTTGGATCGCAAAGCTCCAGGCTATCCCGATCCTAATCCGGAATGCATGGAGTTCCTCGGAAAGCGCGGCGTCCTCACTCTAGGAACCGATAGCGCAAGCATGGGACCACTTCCCGACTTAGCCGAGCCGACTCACTACGCCGGTCTTAAGTACGGCATGATCTGGACTGAAGGAGCGACCAATCTCCATGAGTTACCTGCCACAGGTGCCTTCTATTGTTTGCTCTTTCCAAAGCATGCAGACGGACCATACGGTGAAGGTCGCGCGTTCTCGATTGTGGGTGGCAGTTTGCCTAAACGATTGATCGAAGCTTGCCGTAACAAACGTGCGGTTGATCTATCGCCCACGTTGAAGCCCAAGTTACCGTTGACTTCGCCTGGCATAGGTACAGGAAATCATCGACAAGTCTATCTGAAGATCGATTTTCTCTACTCTGACTATTTGGACATGCATCATCACGGTCACTTGATGGATTCGATGGCTGGGACGCACCTGGTTCCTCCCGCTTTTTCACTTCCGGCTGACGATAAGCCTATTCCTTATGCTCCAGAAGTTCGCGGGTGGTTGGAAGAGTACGAGAAGAAGTACGGCAAACGTGGCTCAAGCAATCAGACTGCCGAGCAAGTGCCGATCGATTGGACCTGTGGTGAAGCGAAAGTGATTGACGTTCGTAGTTTGGTCGGTTCGACGAATCCAACGCAGTGGCCAAGTTCACCTGAGATCACGATCAAGCACGTTCAGGACTACGAGAGCAAGGCAGGATCAGTGAGAGCTGGAGATGTCGTAATCTTTCAAACGGGACACAACGACAAGTTTTTGCGCGAGCCCGCGGATAATCCTGCGATGTGGATTGATCCCTTGAGAGGCAAGTCCGAAGGCTGGCCCGCACCTGGTCCCGATCTAATTGTTTACCTTAAGGAGAAGGGCGTTCGTTGCATCGCCAGTGATGCTCCTGATTTGGGTGGTGTAGATCCCAAACGCGCTCTGATGACCTACTGGGCACTGGGCAGTCGCCAAATGGTCGGCGTCGAGTTCTTAGTGAACGTCGACAAGATCCCTGCGAAGCAAGCGTATTTCATGTTTGCAGCTGTCAAGGTAAGGGATTGTCATGGCGGCCCCGGACGCGCGATTGTGCTTTATTAGGTGTTAGGTGTTAGGGAATAAATGATGAGTGAAGAAAAAGAACATTCTCTATTGCCAACTGCCGATTCCGTATTAGCTTCATCAACTCTTCGTGTTGTAGCATGGCGGATCATTCCGTTCGTCTGCTTACTCTATGTGTTAAACATTCTCGATCGCGCCAACGTTGGCTTCGCGCGCTTGGCCATGCAGGATGATTTGGGGCTAAGCAAAGCCGCGTTCGATCTCGGCTATGGGATGTTCTATCTTGGATACCTCCTGTTCGAAGTACCGAGCAATCTGCTGATGAGGCGTTTTGGTGCGAGACGATGGATCGCGAGAATCATGATCACCTGGGGATTAATCTCGGCTGCAACAATGTTCGCCACCGATATTTGGACATTTTACACTTTACGCATTTTGCTGGGGATTGCCGAAGCGGGCTTCTTTCCAGGGATTATTCTCTACCTTACTTATTGGTTTCCCGATCGACAGCGAGCCAAGATGACGGCTTTCTTCATGTTGGCGATTGGCCTATCGAATGTTTTGGGCAATCCGCTTTCGGGCTGGATCATGGATCACTTTAACGGCATGAACGGCTTGCACGGTTGGCAATGGCTGTTTCTGTTAGAGGGATTACCAACCTCCTTGGTAGGTGTCGCGGTCTTGTTTTATTTACAGGACTCTCCGCATGACGCTCGATGGCTTCGCGACGATCAACGTCGCTGGTTAATGGATCAGCTTGCCGAGGAAGATCGGGTTCGGCGTGAGAAGCATGGACCTGCTCGTTGGCAAGCCATGCTTCAGCCGCGAGTCTGGTTGCTGATTGCGATATATTTTACTGTGGCGGTCGGCACCAACGCGGGAGGTGCTTACTTTCCGACATTGATCAAAGAGCAATACCAAGGGGCTACCAACTTGCAGATCGGATTGCTCACCGCGCTACCGCACTTATGTGCGATTGTTGCCATGGCGTTGGTTGGAATTAGCTCAGACCGAACTGGTGAACGACGATGGCACCTGGCCGGTTCGGCATTGGCTGCAGCGATTGGATGGGCAATGGTCGCGTGGGGGCCAACCCCGCTGATTGCAATGGCCGGGTTATGTCTCGCACAAGCGGGAATGATGAGTATGCTGCCGGTCTTCTGGACTTTGCCAAGCATATTCTTATCTGGAGTTGCAGCCGCCGGGGGCATCGCGCTCATCAATTCCGTAGCCAACATCGGCGGCTTCTTCGGGGCATCCATACTTGGACAACTTGGACTCTGGTCGATGGCAGCGATCTTGATGTCCGGTAGCCTGCTCGCGGCAACTGCACTAAGAAGCTGGAAAGCCTCATGATAACTAGCAGTCTGTGCTACTCTCCTCTCGAATTCGATAGCACAGATGGCAAAGCCGGAGCACAGATGAGGAAGTAGATGGGAGAAGTAAAGATGGAGTACTTTTTGATTGACAAAACCGAGCAACTCATTCGTGGCTTCTTTGCGGTGCAAAATGAAGTTGGACTGGGGCGAAACGAGGAAGCTTATCAACGTGCGTTCGAGATTTGGGCTCATAAACAGCGATTACCCATTGTGAGTAAACCGCCGGTGCAATTGCTGATTCGAGATCGAGTTGCGCACACGCTCTACCCGGATTTTGTCGGTTGGGACGAGATCGTTGTCGAACTCAAAGCATTGCCGAGGGCGATTGGACCATCCGAGGAGTTGCAGTTGTTCGACTACTTGCGAGCTCGGCGCAGTCGATTGGGACTCATCGTCAACATGGGACTTGATCGAGTGCACGTAGAACGCCGAATATTCGATCCTATTGAATCGTCCCTGATCGAGGACTTTTCCTATTGGACAAACCACATCGATGGTCCAGACCGCGACATCGGGCTCGCCATTCGAAACGCGATTCATTTGGTTTACAAAGAGCATCGTACCGGATACAGCTTGCCGGTCACCGAACGATTGCTGCTGACAGGATTGTCGATTTGTCAGCTCGACGTAACCGCCCGCCCGATCGCGCCCGCGATGTTCCACCAACAAGTTATTCATGAGAGTGCTCTGGAGTGCTTGGTAATCGCTGGGAAGTTTGTGATGACCGTTACGGCACATTTTGAAAGCAACGAATTTGCCAAAAGCCTAGGTCTATCGCATATGAAGACGCTCAATGCACCCTGGGGAGTTGCAGCAAACTTCGGCATCAAAGAGCTCCAAATCACTGCACTAAGGTACCGTACCAAATAGCCAACATCTGTGCTTCGGCTTTGCTATCTGTGCTATTCGAATTAACACAGATGGCAAGGCCGGAGCACAGATGAAGAAGAAGATGATGAAGATGAAGATGATAATGAAGGAAAGACAATGACGAAGTTGTTTGATTTGACTGATCGCGTTGCGGTGGTGTCCGGTGCAGCGCGGGGGTTGGGACGTTCGACGGCGCTGGCATTGGCCCAGCATGGCGCTCACGTTGTGTTGGTGGATCGTAATCAGGCCGGGGCCGAAGAGACAGCGGCTCGGATTCAATCGCTTGGTCGCGAAACGTTGGTTTCGGACTCGGACGTCTCTGACCCTGACTCGGTCGGTGCGCTGTTTCGAATGGTGGATGCGAAATTTAGCCGAGTTGATTTTCTAGGCAACATCGCTGGAGATGGGCATCTTGCAAAACCAGAAGATCTGACGATCGCAGATCTTCATCGCGTGCTACAGAATTTAGTAGTTGGTCGTTTCGCGATGTGCCAGGAAGCTGGCCGGCGCATGCTGGCGGGAGGTCGCGGCTCGATCATGAATATCGGTTCGCTGGCAAGTTCGACCGCGCTTGGGAGAGGCCATATCGCCTATAGCATGGCCATGGGCGCAGTCATTCAAATGACTCGCGAACTCAGTACGGAATGGAGTTTCCGTGGTGTGCGTGTAAACTGCGTAACTCCGGCACAGGTGGTCAACCCGAGCCTCGAAGCCCGCATGGCCGCCGATCCGACATTGGAGGGTCGCTTTCTTCACGGTATCCCCGCCGGGCGACTTGGCCAGCCGAACGACATCATGGGCTTGGCTGTGTTTCTGGCCTCCGACAGTTCACAATGGATCACGGGAGCCATCATTCCGATGGATGGTGGCAATATGGCCATGAATGCCGGCGGTACCCCAGGCCATGAACAGCAGGCCATCCAATCGTTTCGAGCAGAGAGCAAGTAGAAAGCTATGAACCAGAACCATACCCTCTCGGACGAACAAATCCTCACTCTCTATCGGACGATGCAGGTCATTCGTCAGACCGAAGAAGAACTCGCGCGCTGTCATCAGCGCGGGCTGATCCACGGCGCATGCCACACCTACGTCGGCCAAGAGGCAATTGCGACGGGTGTCTGCGCTCATCTGACCGACCGAGATCCGATCTTTTCCACGCACCGCGGCCATGGTCACGCACTCGCAAAAGGGATGCCGCCGCGTGAACTGATGGCGGAACTCTTCGGGCGGGAGTCCGGCTGCTCGCGCGGACGCGGAGGGTCAATGCATCTTTTCTCGCCGGAAATTGGCATGATGGGGACCAGCGGCATCGTCGGCCCATGTCTGTTGCAAGCCTGCGGTGGAGGATACAGCTCGAAGATCCTCCAAAACGACACAGTCTCGGCTGCATTCTTCGGCGACGGCGCTGTAAACAATGGGGCGTTCCATGAAGCGCTCAACATGGCAAGCATATGGAAATTGCCCGTGTTGTTTATCTGTGAGAACAACCAGTTCGCCACCGAAGTTCCGTTTTCGTATTCCAGCGGCAATCCGAACGTCGGCTCGCGCGGTAAAGCGTACGGCATCGTGGGCGTGACGGTCGATGGGAACGATGTCCTGGAGATCTATCGTGTCGCGGGAGAAGCCGTCGCACGGGCCAAAAATGGTGGCGGTCCGACGCTGATCGAATGCCAGACCTATCGCACCCGCGCACACGCAGAAGGTATGGGTGACTTTACCTATCGAACAAAAGAGGACGTCGCAGCCTGGAAGGAAAAATGTCCCATCACGCGACTGAAGACTTCGGTGATATCGCAAACGTCTCGGGGCGACGAGCTTGTCCAGCGTTTTCTATCCATTGAGCAAGAAGTGGCGAACGTCGTTCGTGAAGGGCGCGAGTTCGCCGAAACCAGTTCGCCGCCCACTGCCGAATCCGCCACAACCTATGTCTTCGCTGAGCCGTCGCCTCATCCGCACTCGCCGAGTCCCAGTGATCCGGGACTGGGTACAAATGAACGTCCTCTCTCCTTCGTTGCCGCCACACTCGAAGCGCTCGAACACGCGATGGTAGCCGATCCTACGATCTTTATCATGGGGGAAGGGATCGGCGTGCGCGGCGGTAACTTCATGACAACGCATGGTCTGTATGCCAAGTTTGGTCCCGAGCGACTGTGCGACACTCCCATTTGTGAACGCGGCTTCGTCGGTCTTGCATGCGGCGCAGGGATGACAGGGACTCGCCCCGTGATAGATTTCATGTTCATCGACTTTATCAACGACTCGTTCGGTGAGATCGTCAATCAGATCGCCAAGATGCAGTATATGAGCAGTGGTCGACTAAAAATGCCCGTCCTGCTCCGCGGTTGTGGAGGCGTCGGTCACTCCGCGGCGACCCACCATTCCGGCATGTATCACTCGATCTACTCGCATATCCCAGGCCTGCGAGTTATCTTGCCTTCGACACCCTATGATGCCAAGGGACTGATGGCCCACGCGCTGCGCAGCGATGACCCGGTCCTGTTCCTCGAACATCGCGAGCTGATGCAAACGAAGGGGCACGTTCCCACGGAGTACTACGAAATTCCCTTTGGAAAGGCGCGAGTCGCACGAACTGGGAACGATGTCACCGTGGTCGCACTCTCGTTAATGGTTCAGCACGCTTTGAAAGCCGCCGAACAACTTGCTGGCGAGAACATCTCCGTGGAGATTATCGATCCACGCACTGTCTCACCCTTGGACATCGAAACTATTCTAAAATCCGTGTCGAAAACGGGCCGGATGCTGGTTGTCGACGAAGCCTTCGGCCCGTGTGGCTTCGCTTCGGAGATCGCGGCTCAGGTGTCAGACGCCGGGTTTGATGATCTCGATGCTCCGATCAAACGCTTGCACGGCGCTCTAGCCCCTACCCCCTATGCACCTACATTGGAGCAAGCTGTTGTGCCAAACGTTCAACGGATTGCGCAGGCGATTCGCGACCTGGTGAAGGAGTAATTCCATGCCGCACCCCATCACAGTTCCCCGTCTCGGCTGGTCCATGGAAGAAGGCGTCTTCGCCGAGTGGCTGAAAGCCCCCGGAGAACTAGTCCGCTCCGGTGATTTGATATTCCTTTTGGAAGGAGAGAAGGCGGCGACAGAAATTGAGTCGATTGACTCAGGTTATCTGTGCATCCCTGCCGATGCGCCGCAGTCTGGAGCGACCGTAAAAGTTGGCGAGGTGATCGGTTTTCTGCTTGTCGAAGGAGAGACTGCTCCAACTTCAGTCCGCGTTCACTCGACGATTCCAACCACAGTCGATTCACCACAGCGGCTTAAGTCCGATAACGCAAGTCTCGAGCCAATCCCGTCGGTCACGTCAGCCCTTCCAAGAGTGACTCAGAACATGTCGCGCGCTGCCGGTCCCGCGGCCCGACGAATGGCCCGCGAACTCGGTATCGACCTGAACTGCGTTGTCACTCCAGACCACACGGGACGTGTCCTCTGCGAAGACGTACAACGAGCCGCAATTGGTCGCGGGCAACGCGGCGCAACCGCTGGCAACATAACACGGCCCATCGCCACACCGCGCGCTCGTCGGCGTGCGCGCGATCTTGGGGTCGATTGGACGCGACTGGTTGGAACCGGTCGAAACGGACGCATACGCGAACGTGATGTACTGGCAGCACCGATCTCGAATATGGCCAACACGCTTTCACCTTCTGCCGAAATCCCGCCCACGGAGCCCGGTCGCCATGTTCCTGCTTCCAAACTCCGCCGGATAATCGCCCAGCGTATGTCCATTGGAGTCCATCAAGCAGTTCCCGTCACACTCTCGGCAAAGATCGACGCCGAGTCGCTCGTCGCTTACCGGGAACGACTTAAGACGGAATCGAAGAACGGGTTTGTGCCAAGCTACAACGACATCCTGATTTACCACGCCGCTCTGACGCTGCGAGAACTACCCGAACTCAACGTCTGCTGGTATCGCGACGGAATCCATAGCTACGACAACATCCACATTGCCACCGCAGTCGACACACCAAGCGGATTACTTGCTCCGGTCGTACGCGATGCAGACCGCCTTGGGCTTCACCAGTTAGCAGATCGCACAAGGCAGTTAGTCGCCCAGGCTCGCTCCGGCCAACTCAGCCAGAATCAACTCTCGGGCGGCACGTTCACGATCTCCAATCTTGGAATGTATGGCATCGACACCTTCACGCCGGTCCTCAACCTACCGCAAGCGGCGATTCTCGGAGTCGGTCGCATCGTTGAAGAACCTGTCGTCCGGAACGGCCAACTTGCCATCGGGAAGACGATGAACCTTAGCTTGACATTCGACCATCGAGTCGTCGACGGCGCCCCAGCTGCCCGCTGGTTGCAACGCATCTGCGAACGACTTCAGACTCCCGACCAGTAGGTCACTAACCAATCTTACGAGACGCGAAAAACGCAGTCGATATTCACGCCAAGAACTTCTTCAAGAAGAAATTCGCTAATTGCTTTCGCGACATTGTTTCGAATCGGATCGATGGCGTGAAGTGAATCCGTTCGTGGATCAATGTAGCTCATCCAAAGGCCAATATCATCGATCTATTTTTCGATAGCTTCCTTTTGCATTGGCCAACGTTTTAGCCATTCCGCCGTTAGGCAAGGCACTCGATGAACACGTGCGAGCAGGACGAACGCTTGGCGGTAGTAGCGCAGGTCTCGCGGTGCTTGGGGAGTTCTGCTACTCAGCGCATGTAACAGCGCGACTTACAAGCGAAATCGCGATGAAGAATACCTTCGACAAAAGCATAACTCGACAGTATCGGTTGTGACGGGAGTGCTTT
>CAUJKA010000070.1 GCA_963204965.1 Planctomycetota bacterium
ACCGAATCAACCCTCGCGTGATCAAACGAAAAATGTCACGATGGCACAAGTGCCGTCCCAAACATCGGAAGCTACCGCCCCTTACGAAAACCTTTGCAGAGACGGTAGTTATGGCTAATTGAACGGTATTGCCGTTAAACACAATACCGTTCAATTAAGTTCGTAGTGGACGAGGTCACGAGTCCTTTTTGCAGGGAATCCTGGGACTCGTAACCTCGTCCACTACCTATTTAGGCCTTCATTGAACGGTATTGCCGTTAAACAACTCCACATTGCACAGTGCAAGCCTTGTTGTTAATCCGACTCACCCACTAAGACAGGCAGGCGATTGTCGGCTATTGGGCCTGATCAAACTCGCAACAGCCCACTATCCTAACGAATGTTGCGGGCGTCAAACCATGGAACCTTTGCTCTTGCGGTGACTTCGTTAGCAGCAGCTTCCAGAGACGATTAAGGTAACTCTAACCCCTAGCGTTTACCGTAAAGAAACGAAAAAACCCAGGCAATTGAGTTAATTGACTGGGCATCGATAGTGGGCGATACAGGACTCGAACCTGTGACCCCCTGCTTGTAAGGCAGGTGCTCTAACCAACTGAGCTAATCGCCCCTAATTTGAATTAGGTTGATTGTGTTCTTGAATCGGCAGTCCAACTTTGAAACCGAAATGCAACTCACCAGGGTGCGTCAGTTAAACAGACTACTGCATGAAAATCGAAATCTCCATGCAGGATTCAACTGGGTTCCACCGGGTTGGCATTAGCCGCCATTGGAAAGTTGACGAGTGCGGCGAGCACGACGCTCAGCTCGCAATCGACTGCGTCGCTTGATTTCACTTGGCTTTTCGTAATATTCGCGACGGCGCATTTCCTTCTTGATACCGCTTCGCTCTACCAATTTTCGGAATCGACGGACCGCTTCTTGAATGGTCTCTCGGTCGCGTACTAACAGCTTCACCATAACTAAAGTGGCTCCAAATCCAATTAATTGTTACTGCTTCTCATTTTCGGTCACAGGCTCGGAATTTCTTACCCAAGTATCTTGAAATCGGAATCTTCAAAATGGATCTTCGGTTTCGCCTGCAAATCTCCCCACTCGGGTGATCCTTTTGAGTGGAATCGAGAATTCTAGAGCCTTCCGACCTATCCGTCCAGGGCTCTTTGGTCCCGGTATTTCCAGTTTGTGCCTCAAATCTTGCCTGAACGGGCGGGTCAGAATGGGGCGGAAACCAGGGGTAGGCTGAGTGTAGGTAATTCGAAAGAAAAACAAAGGGCCAACGGCCCGACGGTTTGAGCTCAAACCGTCGGGCCGTTGGCCCTTATCGTGCGCATGATGCATCACCCAGCCCGATGGGCTGGGCTAGGTAAATTGCTGGGCCTTCGGCCCGAAATCCCAGAAAATGAGCGACGGTCTAGCGTCTGCGGACCGAAGACTGCGGCTAGCGCCTGCGGTTCAACTGTCGGCACGGTGAGTCCCCCACGAGGCCAACTCCTTGAAATCTCAGCCGGGACGATCGTTCGGATTCTTCGGCAAAGTTTAGCCAACGCAATCGCCGTGCACATTCGGTTTCTACGGCAAAAAAACGACGACCGTCCAGCCAGTCAAGCGTTTGTTTCGATGCTTCAGGTAGCTCGCCCAAGGCCGCGAATCGATGGGATCGATTGCGTTGCCAATTGTTTGACTTTGCCAGCTTATGCGGCTGCTCAGGAAGACAGCGGACGGCACATGGAATGTGCCTGCTACTTTGATTGAAATGGATTTCGATGGACCTAGCTGAAAACGCACAGGCTACACAACTGCTCAACGAACTGGATCAGCGACAGGATCAAGTTTTGGCCGAGCTTGATGAGTTGAACTCGCGTATCGAGAAAGTTCTCGAGCTCTATCTGGAAAATCGCCGAGCGAGTTTGGCTCCAGCTTCAGCGACCACGGACGACGCTGCTGTAGTTCGTACCAAGGCTGCGTAGGTTAGCGTCTGGAACTAATTCAAAAGATGCGGGCGGGACGCTCGCGCACCGAAGCTCAACGCACCAAACTAAGAAGAAGCGGGGACGCCCGCGCACCGAGAAACTATCGGCGCTTGCGGCGATAAGGCATCTTCTTGCGTTCGACTTGGAATTGAGGAAGCGGCGAGGATTCGGTTAGCCGTTGAATCTCTTCGGCTTCTAATCCTGACTTACGCGTTGCGACACTGCGGAAGATCGTTAGCTCTTGACCAACGGAAAGCATTTCGCGGCGTGAACGACCGTGAGGGTCTTCGGCCCATGGCTCGGTCAGCTCTTCCCAATCGAACAATGGCAACATGACCTGTCGCATGTAGTTCCAATAGACTTCGCGGTCGGTCTGCAGATAGACCTTTCCGCCTTCGATCAAGCGGCTATGCATTAAGGCGATGAAGTCGGGCGTCATCATTCGCTTGCCAGCATCGCGAGGATCTGCATAAGGCTGCGGATGATAGATATGGATCTCATCGATCGAGCCCACCGCTAAGTAGTTCGACAAGAATCGCCATCCGTCACAGACAGCGACGCGAACGTTGCTGAGTCCTCGCTGGTTGGCTCGTCGAGTCGCGTAGCGAACCACTGCGGGCAAGATATCGATGGCTATGTGATTGCATTCGGGTCGTCGAAGAGCGCTGGAGAGCGTGAAACGACCGTTGCCGCAGCCGACCTCTAGAACGGTAGGTGCGATGCGACCGAAGAGCGTCTCGAGATTTAGCAAGCCTTCCTCGGGCAGCTTCTTGAGCGCCGTTTGTGCCCACTGCGACTGTTCGAGAATCACTCCCGGGATAGGAACGCCCATCTCGAATTCGGTGTCGCCAGGCTTGAGTTCGGTTGGGACCGAAGAGGTTGCTTCTCGACGCATATTCATACTTAGACTTTCTTTGACCCGTCTGGGACCACGATTCTAGATTGGGCCTACAATTTTGATTTGCCAGTCGGACGAAGCAATTCGACACCAGCTCAGAATTTACAGTTGGGGAAAGGCTCGGATGAGTATTTGGCTAATCACCAGAATTACTACCAGTGATATTAGGTTGAGCCAAAAACCGGCTTTGATCATGTCCCACACCGCAATCTTACCTGAACCAAATACGATTCCATTAGGTGGGGTCGACATTGGGAGCATAAACCCGCAACTTGCCGCCATCGTAGCGGGAAATGCAAACAAAATTGGGTCGACCTTCATCCCCAAAGCAATTGCAATGACTATTGGAATCATTACTTGGACTAAAGCAATATTGCTCATCACTTCCCCCAAATAGACGCAGAGGATTGTTAGCAGAATCACCAGCAGTAACGGATGGTCGCCCGCCGTCGCTTGGACCACTTGGCTTAAGGACTGAAGAAGCCCCGTCTGTTCAAGAGCTTTGGCGAGTGCAATACCTCCGCCGAACAAAAGTAAAATCCCCCACGGCAATCGCCGCGTTGCTTCCCAATCCAGTAGTGCTTTGCCCTTCTCGGCACCGGGTAGCAAGAACAAAGAAATACTCGCCGCGATGGCGATAGTTTCATCGGAGAGTGGGATAGGCTCGCCGGTCAGTGGCAATATTGGGAGATAAGGCTGTAACAAACCGCGAAAGATCCACAGGCTGGTAGTGACAAAGAAGACAGCGACCATTCGCCAGTGCACGGGCTTCATCGGGCCAAGTTTCTCTCGTTCTGCTTGGAACACTTGTTCTGCGCGAGTCAGCGACAATTGTGAACAAGGGAACAGAACGAAAGCCAACAAGAAGTAGGTCACAATCAATATCACGATGGCGATTGGTGTCGCCCATAACATCCAGTAGAAGAATGAAATGTTGATGTCCAACTTGTCAGCAAAGTAACCGCGCATGAAAAGATTGGGAGGCGTTCCGATCACAGTTGCCATGCCTCCGATGCTCGACCCATACGCGATCGTAAGCATTAGAGCAGCAGCGAAGTTGCGGTGAGGCTTAGATTTCAATTCTTCGTCGGTCGCACCCTGACTTAGCAATATCAAGCAGGACATGGCCATAGGTAACATCATAACGGCGGTGGCTGTATTGCTGATCCACATGCTGATGAAGGCTGTCGATAGTAGAAAGCCTAAGATCAGTCGTGGAGCGGATAGACCCACGGCACGAATGATCAGCAGCGCGATTCGTTTGTGGAGATCATGCGCCTCTAGTCCCAGCGCCAGGACAAAACCGCCAAAGAAGAGATAGATCACCTTATCCGCGTACGAGACCAACGTGTTCTCTAACTTTGACACACCTAGAAGTGTGAACAAGACGATCGGCAACAATGCCGTGACGGCCAATGGAGCTGCTTCGAAGATCCACCAGGTAATAACCCAACAAGCTGTCGCAAGAACCTCGTTGCTACCTGGTTTTATAACCGAATCCGAGCCTGCAGGATCGATTTTTAGCGGCTGAAAGAACAGAACCAGCATAAACAGCACTGGACCTAAGACCATGCCAATTTTTTTGTGATCCAGTTGCATAGAACTCTCTTCGGACTCTCTCGCGGACTTTCGGCGGTTTCTTTCTGCATTCCCAATGCGACGACATTCTACAGTGAAACGGCGGGAGGATTCAGTCTGTAGGTGGCTTCTTGTCAACGGTTGAGCTTGCGAGCGAGACGCTCAGGCACCGAAATATAATGCGGGCGGGACGCCCGCGCACCGAGAACGATTGTCGGAGTGCGTGTTGGGGATCTCAACAAAGCAATCGTTCGTTACAATGGTGCCGCTAATCAAAGCAACAGTCTTACCTTACTCGCAAAAGCTACTCGAGCGATCTTTAGTCTCATGAATCAACCTTTGAACTGGAATAGCCGTCACTTGACTCGTGGATGGCAAAAGTCGATCACAGCCTTTTACTATGGTTTGGGCATGACCGAAGCCGACTTTGATCGACCTCAGATCGGTATCGGCGTTCCGCTTCTCGAGGGCAACATATGCAATATGCACGCCTATGAGCTCGGCCGCGAGATCGCCGAGGGCTGCAAAGAGGTGGGGCTGATCGGCTTTCCGTTTGGCACGCCTGGGATCAGCGACAACATTACTCAAGGGCACGAAGGCGGCAACGCTAGTCTGGTTTCTCGAAATATCATTGCCAATTCAGCGGAATGCGTTGTGACGGCTCATGGTTACGATGCCATGGTTGGCCTGCACCATTGCGACAAGAATGGACCTGGTTTTGCGATGGCACTAGCGAGGATGAACTACCCGGGCTTGATCGTCAGCGGCGGTAGCATCATGCCTGGATGTTACAAAGGTCGCAACGTTACGATCCTTGACGTTTATGATTCGCAGGCCGCTGCGAACACGGGCTCGATGACACAAGCCGAAGCCGATGAAATACGACGAGTCGCTTGTCCTGGAGCCGGTGGATGCGGCATCGCGGCTTCGTTCAACACCTGGGGGATTCTGTTGGAAGCTATTGGATTGATGCTCCCCTACAGCAGTTCCATTCCCGCAGTCGATCCCGAAAAGAAAGCGGAGTGCCGGCAAGTTGGCGCGGCAATTCGTAAGTTGCTGGAAAACAATTTGCGACCGCGAGACATCTTAACCAAGGCCGCCTTCGAAAATGCGGCCGCAACAATCGCAGCCGCGGGTGGTTCGACCAATGGAGTGCTTCATATTCTCGCGTTAGCTCGTGAGGCTGAAGTTGATTTCGGATTGAAAGACTTGCAAGAGATCTTCCGCCGCACGCCTGTGCTTTGCAGCTTCGCTCCGCGTGGAACACAAACCATGGTGGACCTGCATCACTTGGGCGGCACGCCTGTCTTGCTGAAGCACCTCCTACGAGCTGGGTTACTCAACCCTGACGTGATGACCGTAACCACGAAGACAATGGGTGAAAATTTAGCGGATGTTCCCGATGTTCGCAGTGATCAAAAACTAATGGCCCCTATCGATCAACCGTTTAAGGGCTTCGCTGACATGCAGATCTGCTTCGGCAATCTGGCGCCTAATGGCATCGTCTTCAAAGTCAGCAGTATGAAGGATCCGAAGTTCCGTGGAGTCGCGATCTGCTTCGAAGATGCCAAATGCGTCGCTGACGCTGTTGAAGAGAAGAAGATCAAGCCGGGACATATCATCGTTCTTCGCAATCTTGGCCCTGTGGCTTCTGGTATGCCGGAAGTGTTGGTTGCCTCGGCTGCATTGGCTGTTCCCGAGCTGGATGGGAAGGTTGCCTTGATCTCCGATACGCGAGTCTCCGGAGTTTCCCACGGAGCGATCGGAGTTCACTGTTCGCCTGAGTCGGTGGTGGGTGGACCGATTGCTTTAGTCAAAGACGGCGACGAGATTAGCTTTGACGTTCAAGCTGGGTCGATTACGTTGCATGTGAGCGATGAAGAGCTATCCAGTCGACGCAGCCAATGGAAGGCGCCTGTCTTGAAGCACACTCGCGGCTATCTGGCTGACTTTTCCGCAACAGTCGCACAAGCTCATAATGGTTGCGTTAGCCGAGCTTTGATCGATTGCGAGTAGGCGAACCAAATGAACCGCAGGCGCTAACCGAAGTCCGAAACCAACAAGGGCAATCACCAAATGAACTGCAGGCGCTAGTTTTGATGTTGCATTATTTGAAGACGGCACCAAGAAATCCTGCTCGTGCTCAATGAAATGGTGCTCGTAATCGTACTCGAAAGACGGGATTCGAGCACGAGCACCGTCTTCGACTGAGCAGGAGCAGGAGCAGGAAAATCCGAAGAATTTAGCGTCGCGAATGCCGCAAAAGTAACACAGAAAACTAGCGCTTCGGGTTGTGGTTAAAGCTTGCCTATCTGCAATCAATTGAATTAATCGAGCCCGTTGCACAGCCCATAAGAAAACTTTAAGAACACATTTTCACAAAATCGGACCAAGAAGTTCATGAGTTCATCAGTACGACCAGTTAAGATCACTCGACAGTTCACTCGTACAAGTCCAGGTAGCGTGCTTTACGAAAGTGGCAACACAGTTGTCCTTTGCACTGCGAGCTTGGACGAGGCTGTGCCACCGTGGCTTGTCGGTGCAGGCAAGGGTTGGATTACGGCCGAGTACAACATGTTGCCGCATAGTACTAACAAGCGAAAGCGACGTGATCGCGATGGTAAAGTCGACGGGCGGACTACGGAAATACAACGCTTGATCGGCCGCAGTTTGCGAGCCGTCGTTGATCTTCAGCGCCTGGGGGAGCGAACTCTAACAGTTGACTGCGATGTGTTGCAAGCTGACGGAGGAACTCGCACGGCTAGCATCACAGGTGGCTTCCTGGCAATGTGTGATGCCCTCTATCCAGTCTTCGGTAGCTCGACCGAACATCCACTCACCGATTGCGTAGCTGCCATCAGTGTTGGCATGGTTGGTGGTGTGCCGACGTTAGATTTGGATTACGAAAAAGATGTTGCAGCCGATGTCGACATGAATGTAGTGATGACCGGTCGCGGACGATTTGTGGAGATCCAAGGTACTGGCGAAGAAGCCACGTTTGACGACGCCGAGCTTGCAGCGCTTCTTGCGTTAGCCCGATCCGGCGTCGCACAATTAGTGCAGCTCCAACGCGAGACGCTTGGAGATCAATGGCCGATTAGTAAGTGAGCTAAGGTTTGAGTAGTAGGCACACTCCGTGTGCCATCCACTTCTTCTTCAGTGTGCCACACCAGTCCCTGGGGGTCCTACTTCCTCCAAGAGCGCAGAAAAAGAGAGGATGTTTTGATTCTGAACCAACTAGCATGAAGCCTAACAATCTGCTGGGCAAGCCAGCAGGATTCAAGTGACATAGTCCGTTAGTCAACAGATCTCCAACATATCGTTTGCCACTGAAGCACGAGTGATGAACTCTCCCGCGCGCAGACATTACCTTTAGATATTGACTAATTCGCGGGAGAGTCGCGTGGCGAGTAATGCGAGCCATAAGCGGTGAGGGCGAAAATGGGCAGACCGAAGTTAACTTCTTCACATCGTTCGCTCAACACTTCAACTGGACGATCGTCAGCGGCGCACTGACTAACACTGCATCAGGCCCATCTCGCCCTCCCCGCAAGAACTCGCCTTGGCTCGCTTGCGACCCTCCCAGGAAATTGTCAAACTGCTATTGAATCTCGCTTGCCTGGGAGGGTACTTTGATTGAACTCTCCCGGCGCTGCGGCCCACTCAATCGCTCAATCCATTAGCGGTGAACTTTGAAACGCCAATGGTTTGTACTTGCTGCATGGCGGGATTGCCGTTGGTTGACGCTGGCTTCTGGAGAAAATCGGGGAGAGCGATGTTATTGAAGAATCCCAAATAGGGACCTTTGCCAGCTTCATCAATTTGCCGTTGAGCTTCCTCTTTGGAGTTGCTGGAAATCATGCCTGGGATGTTGCTACCAGTTCCCGCGTCCCAAAGACTTGTTCCGTTGTAAAAAATTTTCAGCCCGCTTGCGTAGCGATTCACCGCAAAGCTACCGAAGAATGAATAGCTTGTCACCTCGCGAGTTGGTCCAGTGATGGTCGGCTTGAGAACGACTCGTGAACCCGGCGAATATCGGAAGCCCTTGGTAGATACAAGTTTCTTAAGCGAT
>CAUJKA010000071.1 GCA_963204965.1 Planctomycetota bacterium
TTCAACGATGTCCAATAATCCCCGGGGTTGCTCGCCGCGCAAGATCGACAAGCGATTGATAATAATCTCCCGTTCACGCGCGAGATTTGGCACGCTCGCACGGGTCGAGTACAACTGCGCTTCGGCCTGAGCCACATCTAGGTCACTAATGGCTCCCGCCTCAAATCGTCGACGAGTAATAGCTAGCGTTTCCTCCTGGATCGCAATATTGGCGTTAGCTTGTTCGATTCTTGCTTCGATCACTCGCATTGAGACATATGATGCAGCCACGTCGCCAAGCATGCTAACTTGCAAAGCGTTCTTCGCTTCGGCAGTTGCGCGAAGATCGGCACAAGCCGCCTCCGTTAATCGCTTCACGCGACCAAATAAATCAACTTCCCAATTGACGTTGAAACCTGTGGACCACAAATCGAAGGGCGGGAATGGAACCCCCGAGATGCCCGCAGGATTGCCATTATCACTAATATCGATTCGGTTGTACGAAGCCTGATGGGTGACGGAAGGGAACAATCCGCTACGAGTTACGCCCACGCGTGCTCGAGCCTCTTGAATTCGTTCCGCAGCCTCCTGAATGGATAGATTTTGATCTGCGACTTGGTAAATCAATCGATGCATCGCTGGATCTTCGAAGTTCATCCACCAATGGTGGTCAGCCGCATTTCCTGGACCAAATCGTTCGTCGTGATGAGCGTGCCAGTCGGACATCAGCGGGTCGTGCGACGGTCGAACATTAGGCCCCACCACGCAGCCAGTGGCCGACAAGAACAGGCAAGTCGCAAGTAAGAAACCTGCCACGGTCGCGATCCGATCCACCCGCGGCAAGCCCCCAATTGATCGAACGACCCTACCAGACGTAGTCTGAATTTGGCAGTCTTCAGGAATCGCCCCTCTACGTGGTAGACGGAGGGCAGTTTGGAACCAGGATTTATTGCCATCCTTTTCGAAGGAATTCTTTAGGTCGCGTGAAACTTTGCGGCTGAAAACGCATGTCGCCGACTTGAATGACTCGCGGGTCATGTTATTCTACCTGTTTTGATTTTCATTTATGTGACCGGCCAGTCATAAAACTCGAGCACTTGGCTGTATAGTCGGCATTTCCGCGTTGTTAGGCTTAATGCTCGTAACCGTAGTTAGCCTTAGACGGGTAAACAGGTTTGGGAAAACTAGGAGAAATTTTGTGTTTAGGCAATATATTGCTGCTAGGAGCTGGCCCCCGATCGGTGTGCAAACGATAATTCGAGTCACTCAAGCCTTGATAGCCAAGTCCAGCCAACCAGGGTACTTCCAGCCTTGGTTAGCTGTCATGTGGGCATTGGGGTTCGCTTTGGCGGCTGGATGTAACGAGCATCACGAATCGGTGGAGCCTTTCAGGTATGAAGGTCCCCGGAAAGTGAAAACGGCTGCGTTAGAGTCAATCGTTGATAATGTGTTTGCTCAGACTGGGACGATACGTGCGCGACGCGAAATACCGCTGGCCTTTCAGGTACCCGGCCGGATTACCAGTCGGCATGTCGATACGGGTATGACCGTCCGTGCGGGCGATGTGTTGCTGGAACTGGATCGGAAGGACTTCGATGACCAGCTTTCAGCCGCTGTGGCTCAATTGCGAGCCGTTGAGGCGGAGGCGCGCGATTCCGAACGAGAGCTCCAGCGTCAAAAGCAAATGATCACGACCAAAGCCACCAGCCAAATGGCACTCGACAAAGCACTGGCGGCCGTCGATGCCGTGACTCAGCGAGTCGTTGCCACTCAATCGCAGTTAGCTTTGGCCAAAAATTCTCTGGAGTACACCCAGCTTCGGGCTCCCGTGGATGGTCTGTTGGTTGATGTCTTTGGCCAAGCGGGGCAAGTCGTTGGCGTGGGGCAAGAAGTTGCTCGCCTAGCGGAATCGGGAGAACTGGAAGTCGAGGTGGCTTTACCCCAATCGTTGATCGGAAATGTGCCTCAAAACGGCGAATGCTTTCTCAATGGCGGAGAGAAACGATTTCTCATTGAGCTGCGTGAGGTCTCGGGATCAGCAGATCCGATGAGCCGTACTTGGCGGGCTAGGTACCGGGTTCTTAAACCCGAAACTGCTTCCTTACCGCTTGGGTCGATTGTTCGCGTCCGCCTCAAGCTGTCAGATGTCGATCCCTATCTGAAACGAGTCCCCATTGCAGCCATAGATGAACGGGGAGATCAACCGCGTGTCTGGTTGCTGGAAGAAGGCAAAGCAAATCCTCATTCTGTGGAGATTGTCGAATACAACGGGGAGTATTGCAAAATTCGTAGCCAACTACCTGATGGTGCGCCCGTCATTTCCATGGGAACCCACCTGCTGGAAAAAGGAATGTTCGTGGAGGCGATCCAGCAATGAGTTTCCCCAACCTATCCGCATTAGCTGTTCGTGAACGGTCTCTCACTCTATTCTTCATGCTTCTGGCGTTGGCCTCAGGGGCCTACGCTTTTCTGTCTCTTGGGCGTGCTGAAGACCCGGCATTCAAGATTCGAGCTTTGGTCGTGTCGGCAATCTGGCCGGGGGCAACGGCTCAAGAGATGGTCGATCAAGTTGCCGATCGATTGGAAAAGCGATTTCAAGAGGTACCCTATTTCTACCGAGTCGAAACGACTGCCCGGCCTGGTCGGGTCGACATGGTAGTTGAATTCCATGACTATACTCCTGCCAAAGAACTGCCCGAGGTGCTGTACGAAGTTCGCAAGCGAATGTTGGACGACGCCCCTTTCTTGCCTCAGGGCGTGATTGGGCCGATTGTCAACGATGATTTTGCGGATGTCTACTTTAACCTCTTGACAGTAACGGCCCCACAAGTCCCCATGAAGGATATTGTGCGAATCGCTGAGCAAACACGCGACCGACTTTCCCGCGTTCCGGGCGTGCAGAAAGCAGTTCTGATCGGCGAGCGTGCAGAGCGGGTTTATATCGAGTTTGATATGGTCAAGCTCAACTCATTGGGAATAGCCGCTACATCTGTTTTCGAGGCCATCCAAGCCCAGAACCAATTGGTTCCCGCAGGCTTGATTGAAACCGGCGGCCCACGCATCTATTTTCGTTCCGGCGCAGATCTCTCGGACATCGAACGTATCCAACGCCTTCCCATTCGAATC
>CAUJKA010000072.1 GCA_963204965.1 Planctomycetota bacterium
TAGCCTTCGTGATCAGGTTGTGGACTGCTGCGCCGATGATATCGAGCCACCAACGATACCAAGAGAACATCCTTGCGGCTGAGCCCAAACAGTTCGCTGTGTCGAATGATGTACATCGAGTGCTTGTGACTGCTTCGAGTACTGATGTATGCGCCAAGATCGTATAACATCGCGGCGAGATAGAGGATCAGCTCCATCCGCTGCTCCAATTGATGTTCGGCTCGAAGTTCCACAAAGATCTTCACCGCTAAGTCGGCGACGTGCCGCGAGTGCTTCTCATCAATATCGAACCTGCGGCCCAAATGGACCGCCGAGCGAATCACCTGCTTGCGGTAGTCCTCGGTCCATTTGTCGCGAATTGCCATGCTCTTAAGCAGACCATCTCGCAAATTGGTGTACGAAACGGCGATCTCTTTTTGGTCAAAGCTTTTCGCAAGCAGGACGTAGCTCAACAGCGCGGGAACAACCGTTTCAGCATCTTGGTAGCTGACGTCAAACTGCTGCGCAATCTCGTCTTCGCTCAGGCTCATCATGCGTCGAGCTAATTGATTCAGCTTGCTAACCGAAAGATAGACCAGTCCATCGGGAATGACCTCTTCGTCTAAGAGTTGCTTCACGGCGAAGCGCATGTCGCCTCCGATGGCAACCATTTCCAGCGGCGCATCGCTCTTGACATGTTCGCGGATCTGAGCGACTTGGCGGAGAATGTGCGTTTCCATGATGATGCGACGCTTGATCGGCGCAGCATCCACGGACTCCATCATCTCGAGCAGTCGCAACGATCCGAGCCGATAAGTGTGCGAAAACAAAACGTTGCCTGATTGAACGACTAAGACTTCCGTCGTACCGCCGCCGATTTCAACAACGACGACGCGGCTACTGGCCAGGCGAGGGTCAGCTTGCAACTGCGGTTGCACGCCCATGTAGGTGATTCGATTGACTTCCGCTTCATCCAGCGGTTCTACTTCCAGGCCGGTCCCAATGTAAACGCGGTCGATGAAGGCTAGACGGTTCATCGCCTCGCGGACTGCACTAGTGGCGACGACTCGCACTTGGTCGGGCTGAGTAATGCCGTACTCGCGCATCAATCGACTGTAGCTTCGAAGGACGCGAACGCTTTCTTCAATCGAGCTCTTGCGAATCGCTTGCGACGTAAAGGTATCTTTACCCAGTCCGACCGCTTGGGAAAGGCTGTCCAAATGATGGACTTCGCCTTGGTCAGTGATCTCAGCAATAGCCATCCGAATGCTCGTCGCACCAATGTCGATCACCGCTACGGGGCGAGCGTTGTCTGGATTGGGACGAGTAGGGACACTGGACATAGTTGCACGATCGAGCAGGAGAACATCGAACCATTGGCTTAAGTTCGTTATTCTAACCGCGAGCTACGGTTTGTGGCACATCAGTACCCGGGGGGAAGGTTGCGATATTGCAATGGAATGTTGGCTTCGCGGGCCGCTTCGGCTCGAGGCGTGTCGAACTCGCGTGGTCGGCCACCCATCACAGCTGGGCCGATGTCGTTCAATGGATAGGGGTCATGCACCGAAGCTCTAGCTTTTTGCCGATCGACGGTTCCCTGACCGCCTGGAAATCCCCAAGCTCGTGGACGCTGCGCTGAACAGCCACTCAGGATTGAAAAAAGGCCCAAGAGCATGAAAAACCAAGCCCGCCGACTGGCCTTCTGAATTGTCGACTTTCCGACTGTTGTCTGAAACATGTTGGCGGAAATCCTTTCCGAGCCCATGAAGAACTCCTTGCCGAGCCTGTCCTAAAACGCCATCGGGCCAAGTCGAGCCCATTACGCAATAGCGCTCGGATGCACGAGCTGGAAAGACAGTTTCGATTCCTTGCATCGGTGAATGCGATTGTAGGCATCCAAGCCTACAGAGCCTAGGTCGAATTAGCCGCACCACTTGCTTAGGAACTCATCGGTATTTGCTAGCAACTCAGAAAAGAAATTCCACCATTGTTGAACTGTAGGAATAGTCGTTGCAGTTTGCCAATTTACCAGACAGAGGAGTCCTAGACGCACTCCAGACGACCTAACAGCCTGAATGTCACCATTACCATTTTCGCCAAACATCAAATTCGGCCACTTTGGAAGTTTAGCTAAAGAGATTTTCACCGAATCCCCCCTGTCGATCTTGCAAATAAGGGGGGCAGGTCTATCCTTAAGCGCTGGCAAGTCCATTTTTGTGGCGTACGGGCGTGCCTACTTGTGATTTCTCGCACATGTCTGGAGACACGCGGAAGTTCGCTGAATGAGTCATCTGCTTTTCTACTATCAACGCCCCGAGCCAGCGACCTGGGTCTTCCTGTCGTCGTTTTTGCTGCTGAGCATCTACTTCGTCTTTCATCGCTTCTTCAGCGTTCGCAATTTGGATGTCATGCTGCTGCTCTTGTTGGCACCAGGACTCATGATGGTCTACGAGGGTCGCCGCATTCGATTGGCTGAGCCTCAGCCAACCGTACAAGCCGCTCAACTTGTTGAGCACAGCGCCGCCAAGGCCAATGCCCCTAACCCTAATGTGCTTGGCCCCAATACTGCCAAACCACCAGATCCACAGCGATCCGTCCGAACTGTTTCATTCCAGCCGCCTGCTCAATTGCCCGCTCAGTTGCCAGCTCAGCCACCTACTCAACCTAGCGCGGGAGAGAACGCCTATCCTCCCAATCCTGAGGTTGTTCAGAAGTGGAGCGCAGACTCGCTGCAGTTCTGGGGCTTCGCCGCATTGTTGCTCGCCTGCCTGTTCATCATGATCAGAATGATGGTCGATCCAGCCTTGGTCCGGCGCCCCTTGCTGATACCCAACTTATCGATAGGCGGTCTAAGCTTCATCGGTATCTCGCTGTTCTGTTTTCTCATGGGCAATGTTGTCACCAGCTCACCGCGAGAACAAGAGCTTCGCAGTCCGCAACTAGGTCCAGGTTACTTGTTCCTGAAAATGCTGCCGCAATTGCCTACAACGCCCGACGCGGTCAAA
>CAUJKA010000073.1 GCA_963204965.1 Planctomycetota bacterium
CAGCCAGTTGAACTCGAATGTCGTCAGATGCAGTCGTTAGACGACGAGCAAAATCGGGTACGGCGACTCCCCTTGGACGATCGCTCGTCGCGTCGCTAAACCAAGCACTGCCGAAGCCATCTCCAAGCAACAGACCAACGCCCGCCAGATCCGAGTCTTCAGGTCCGTCCGGCAGTACTACTAATGGCGAAACACTCTTCAAAGCAAAGAACCGAGTAACTTCTTTATACATTGAAGCTCTCCATATCGCAGGCAACTCTCCCGGAGCACCACCCTGAGTCCGCAACGAGACTGTTGGGCCGGGGGTGAAGTCGACAATCAATTCACGAGGCAGAACAAGCGCAGCCATCTCAGCGTCGCCGAACTCGGTCAGCTGGCCGAAGAGATTGCGATCGATGGGCTCTTTCCAAACCTCTTCTCGCTCACCAAAGTATCCGCTGAGATAGGTACGATCGATACGAGTGTCCAAAGCCGCTGATGCGAGCGCAATGAGCCCGCCTTCGCCATATCCAACCACGGCCAGCTCGATAGATGCTGAAGTGTCCGCGGCTTTGCCTTTAATGAAATCGACTAAGGCGAGGATTCGTTGAACTTCATAACCGATCACATGCCGTCCCAATTCAAATGCAGGACGATAGACAAACTCGCGATTGCTCAGCTCGGCCCTGCCCGCCTCCCCTGGCGGTCCTCGCTTGGAAACCTGACGACTAACGAGCGCTGGGACGAAGACTCGACAACCGCTTGCAGCTAACAATCTCGCGTACTGAAGTTTCGGCTCGACACCCTCGACGATTCCAGCGAACTGCTCTGGAGTTTGTTCGGCGTCGGGAATTGCGATGACATTGAGAATCGGCTTCGCCTGGGGCTCTGTAATAGGCTCAATCAACAGACCTTCACCCCAGACTCCAGGCAGGACGGGCCAGCGTATGACATGAGCTTGCAGAGTCTTTTCTTGGGGAGTTTTTTCACTGGAAGCTATCTTTCCAGATTCACCAGTCGAAGATGGGATTCGCTTCACTACGAAATCAAGCTCGACAGGCTGCACGCGTTCATCGCGAACACCGAGCATCAAAGCCAACCTCTCGCGATGGTCCTTCTGAAGCACTTCAATCCTCAATCGCCCATTCTCTTGATGTTTTTTAACCTCAGCCTTGCTCGCCGTCTTCTGATTCACACCCCAATAGTAATCTTCTGTCGCTGCAGGAAACTTCTGCCACTTCGCATCGCGCACCATCGATGAATCGCGAATCCGCTTGTCCAAATACAGATGAATGCCATCGATCATTTCACTGGCAAGGTCACCAGACGAGGTTAAAGCAGCCGTTCCTGGTAAAGGATCACCGGCCTGAACAAAAGTTGTGCACAAAAGCAAGAAAGAGAAGAGGCAGGAAAGAGAAGTTCGCATGGTGGGTCCCACAAAAATTCGCGAGAGAAAGTGAGCGGCTGGCACTGGTCGGCAGGCGGGCATTCATCACAATATAGCGACTCGCGAGCTTGAGTTGCGAAAACCTAACGAACTACAGGGCAAGCCAGTAGGATTCAATAGCCGAGAAAGCAGAAAGCAATTATGCGATTCGCATTGTGCAATGAAATGTTTGGAGACTGGGATTGGTCCCGAGCCCTCGAAGTGACGCGAGAGTGTGGCTACACCGGTTGGGAAATCGCTCCTTTCACTTTGGGCTCGACTCCAACGCAACTATCCGCCGCTCAGCGAAGCCAATTGGCGCACCAAGTCGCCTCAGCGGGCGTCGAAGTCATCGGCTTGCATTGGCTGCTCGCCAAGACCGAAGGCTACCACTTGACGACCAACGATGCGTCGATTCGCTCGAAGACCGCAGGATATCTGGGCGAACTGGCTACCTTGTGTCGCGATCTCGGCGGCAGTCTGATGGTCTTGGGCTCGCCCATGCAACGCAACTTTCCCGCCGACCAGATGACTCACGAACAAGCCGCAGCTAATGCAACAACGGTACTGGAACAACTATTGCCTGCGTTGGAGCGCAATCAAGTCACACTCGCCCTCGAGCCGCTGGGGCCAGTCGAAGGCAATTTCTGGAACCACGCTTCGCAAGCTGTCGAAGTCATCAAGAAGATCAACTCGCCGTGGATACAATTGCATCTAGACATTAAGGCGATGAGCACCGAAGGAAAGCCAATCGAACAGATCGTTCGCGAGAATGCCCAATGGATACATCACTTCCATGCAAACGACCCCAACTTGCTGGGCCCAGGGATGGGCGAAGTCGAGATCAAGCCGATCTTCCAAGCCTTGAAAGATGTCGACTACCAAGGCTGGGTCAGCGTCGAAGTTTTCGATTACAAGCCAGGCCCAGAACACATCGCCAAAGTCAGCATGCAAAATATGCTCGCCGCGATCACGTAGTGGGATTCGCCAAAATTCCGTCTCTTTTTCGTAATGGGATTCGCCAGAATTCCGGTCCGATAGATTTGACGAGTAGATTTGCCAGAAATCCCAATACAGGAATTCTGGCGAATCCCACTACTCAACCATCAGCTCGTCCACCATGGCTCGCAGCCAGCCGCCCGTCCAGTGATGCTGCAGTTGTGGTCCAGCGCGGTAGCTATGCGGGATCTTCAGCGACTGAAGCAATTCCTCGATCGACTCATGTTCCGACTGGAAGTTCCCATAGCCTGCGTGAAACAATCGCACCGGAGCTTCATTCTGCGTTAACACCGCGCTTCGCGACCTGAGCAAGTCGGGAATGGCATAGCCCTTAAAATTCTCTTCGTTGCCAAAGATCGCTCCAGAACCGTATTTGTTGGGTTTGTCCAGCATCAGCGGTGCATCCCACGCTCCGGCTCGACCAAAGATATCAGGGTGGCGAAGCAACATCGACCAAGCTCCAAACCCCGACTTGCTGAAGCCCACTAACAACCGACCATCGCGATCGTTCCGAACGGCTGGATAATGCCAACGTAGAATTGGCAACACTGCTTCCAATAGGTGTGACTCTTGTCGGATCTTGGCATCGCTGGGATGATCCGCGTACCAGGGCAGGGCAGAGAAGGAGGGTTCGACGCAAAGCAGTTGAGAAAGAGACTCCGAGCCTGAATCGCGAATCGCCATCAACGCGTCTCCCCACCGCGACTCGCCTTGCTTTTCGACCGGAAGAACAAGCAACAGTCTCAAGCTAGCGGGCTTGGCTTGCGGATCGGGGCCGAAGACCTTCAGCTCGGTAACTCCATCTTGGTAGGGCGATTCAATTTTGTGCAACACGAAACCGCTTTCATCCTTGGCCAAGGGGCGTGAGAGATTGCTGACCTTGAATCGGACTAACGGTGACAGACAATGACGCTCCAAGAATTCGACGATCGGTGTCGGGTCATCCAAGCCATGAGGATGATGCTTAACGCCCGGCTTGCGGATCAGCTTGATTTGTCCACCAAGCTGTTCATATCGCTGCTGAATCAATCCCGTGTTTTCTTCCCATGGCACGACCTCATCGGCATCGCCAAACACATGCAGTAGCGGAATTCCGGCTTGAGCTAGCGGCTTGAGATTGTCGACTGGGTTGCCGGTGAAGGCTTTGGCTTCTTCGTCGTTCTTGAAATTCCAGTGCTTGAGGACCAGCTTCCAGTCGCTAGGGCTTCCAGGGCCTTTTCCGAAGCCTCCCGGCCAACTCTTGAAGTCGCATACAGGAGCGTCGCCATAAATGCAGGCCACGCGATTGGGATAAGCGATCGCAAAGTTGTAGCAGTACAAGCCTCCACGACTAAGCCCCACCAAGCCAACCTTCTCCGCTAATTGATGCTCTTTGATGACGTAGTCATATACTTTGCTCCAATGGTCCACGGCTTCGGGGCAGCCCAGCATATTGGGAACACTCGCATAGACAACGTGGAAGCCTCGTTTGAGCAGCTCGATGTCCGGCGCTGGTTTGTGCCCAAAGAACTCACCGTGCCAGACCCAAGGTCGACCAGCGGCAGCTAGTTTGGGTTCAATCACCATTAGCGGTTTACCGGCGACTTCGAAATCGTGACGCACAAAGCCGTTCCAATCGCTTTGCTTACCCGGAAAGTCGCGGCCTGAGGCAGATGCGGCTAGACTGAATATCAAGCTAAGGCTCAATAAATAGCGGAGCACTCGCGGTGCGCCGAACCGTTGCTTTGAAACCATGGCATTTGATGATGAAAAGGGTGTCGAGACCATGAGCTTTCGCGTTTCCTAGAGGTTCTTTTAGTTGGAAATACGCCTAAAACGAGAGTTTTACATCGTTGAATCGTGGTTATAAGGCCAAGGTGCCTGCTTGTGGGAGCGGCTTTGAGCATGATAGACTATCCTAGCTTGGCTGTCGGGTCAGAATACCATTGATTCACAGCTTGGGTCTTAGAAGAAAACACTTAGGAGTTTCGCAACATGTTGTTGATGCTCGGGCAAATTGACATCTCTCGCATCGCGATTATTGCCGCAATAATCATCTTCGGCTTCATCGCGCTGATCACCCTGATTGCCTTTGCCGCGTTTGGCGCGATGTGGGTCCAAGCCTTTGCGGCGGGTGCGCGAGTTCGCATGTCCAGTTTGATTGGCATGTACTTCCGTCAAGTCCGTGCACCGGTCATCGTCAACGCCAAGATTATGGCTGCACAGGCCGGATTGGACATCACCTCGCGAAACGGTATCACCACGCAACGATTGGAAGCTCACTATCTTGCCGGTGGTAACGTGATGAATGTCATCCAAGCCATTATCGCCGCTCAACGCGCCGAGATCGACTTGGACTTTGATCGCGCAGCGGCGATTGACTTGGCCGGTCGCGATGTGGCCGAAGCTGTTCGAACTAGCGTGCATCCCAAAGTCATCGATTGCCCCGACCCACGACGCAGCGGCAAAACAACGCTGAGCGCAATTTCGAAGGATGGTGTCGAGTTGCGAGTGCGAACTCGAGTGACTGTGCGAACCAACTTGCAACAATTGATCGGTGGTGCCACAGAAGAAACAATTATCGCTCGCGTGGGCGAAAGCATCATTAGCTCGATTGGATCAGCAGAATCGCATCAACGAGTGCTTGAAAATCCCGACGTGATCTCTCGCACCGTTTTGGCTCGTGGCCTTGATTCTCAGACAGCCTTCCAAATCGTTTCGATTGACATCGCCGACATCGATGTAGGCGATAACATTGGCGCTCGCTTGCGAGCCGACCAAGCTGAAGCGGACGTTCGCGTGGCTCGTGCTCACGCCGAACAACGTCGAGCGGAAGCGATTGCTACTGAACAAGAAAATCGCGCGTCGGTTGCTGAAAATCGCGCCAATCTTGTTCTGGCGGAAGCTGAAGTGCCACGAGCAATGGCACAAGCCTTCCTCAACAACAACATGGGAACAGGGTCACCCAACTCTTGATGAGCGAACTGAGAAGAAGCCAGCGAGTCCACTTTGAAGGTGGCAACGGTTTTCAACTCGCTGGCATCATCGATGAACCTGTGAACCCGCCTCGAGCTTGGGTTCTTTTCACGCATTGCTTTACTTGCACCAAGGACATCAAGCTGATCGTTCGGATCAGTCGAGGCCTTGCCGAACGTGGGTATGGAGTCTTGCGATACGATTTGACTGGATTGGGGCATAGCCACGGCGACTTTTCTAAGACCAACTTTTCCACCAATCAAAACGACGTGTTGGCCGCGGTTGAGTATTTGGCTCAAGCCCACCAAGCTCCAGAGTTTCTAGTTGGCCACAGTTTCGGTGGAGCTGTAAGCCTTTCGGTAGCTCAGCAAATTCCCTCGGTGCGAGGCGTCGCATCGCTGGCTGCCCCGAGCGACACGCACCACTTGGCAAGCCTCCTGCAACGCATGAGCTCGGAAATCGTTGATGTTGGTCACGGCCATGTAACCATCGGTGGCGTTTCGCATCGTATCGAACGGCAGATGCTAGAGAACTTTCGACAAACAGAATTG
>CAUJKA010000074.1 GCA_963204965.1 Planctomycetota bacterium
ATGCGATGTGCAATGAGCCAATGACCATCTTCTCAACGATCTCCCCACGAATCAGCTCAACTCGCTCGTTCTCCGTCAGAATCCCTTGCACGATCATCTGTTCATACTCGTCAACCGTAAAGCGATGATGAGTAACAGAAACCATCTTGGGTTGCTCTCAATCTCTTGTGATGTTGGACTACGGTCTGGAAATCACAGACTTCCGCTATAGGATAATCGCAAAATCCTATAGCTGGCAAGAAGTTGGGGTATCAACGAGCTGCGATTTTTCAATGCCACCAGTCCGAATACTGGTCGTCGACCTCGTAACACGCCAAAATGCAGTTTCTGACATGTGTCGATAAAAAAAGAGCTGAATCACTAGGATTCAGCTCTTATTCTTTTGTCGTTGGCAAAACTGGCTAACGGATTTCGCTAGTTGAGTTGCAGTTCCTGGGTTCCGGCCTGCGTGATCTCGATCTTGCGATCCATGGCTCCCTGCCGGAATGCGGCGGGGATCTTTCCAAGGTCAGCTTCGCTCTTCGCCTTTTCCACGAAATAGGTGTAAGTTCCGGGTGTTACCTCGGAGGAACCTTCACCATTCGAAATTGGAATGTCAGCTTGTCGACCACCCGACACGATTGGCTGAAGCGTGACTGTAACGTTGTTTACAGGCTTGCCGCCGGAGGTAACTTTAAGCGTTACCTTTACCGGCTCGGTTGGCTTCGTAATCGTTGGTCCGCCACAACCGGTCAAGCTCGACAAAGCCAAGCTGACCAAAACTGTCATTCCAAATAAATAGCCTCTCATCGAACTTTACCTCAAAGAGTCTTAGAAGTCTGGCGTAACTTGTCCGTCGGAAGCGCCTGCAGCATACTTCAGAGTGGACCAGTCAACTGTTTCGGCGATGAATCGAACCGAACCGTCACCCATTGCAGCGTTGACTCCACCTGGGTGGAAGCTGAATGGTTCGTCGTTAGGTCCGCAGTTGTTGTTTTGCCACAAGCATGTTGTAGGACCACCCAAAGGCTTCTTGTTTTGGTTGATCTTCACAACGCGAGAAGCTGGGGAAAGTGCATTACTCGGTCCCGAAAGTCCGTTGGTGCCTGCATCAGGATCCGCCCAAGCATACATACGACGTCCACCAGTAGATCCACCTGTCCATGCGACGGAGTCAACTCCAATTGGTGCAGGACGTGAGGAAAGGGTCCCAAACACGCCAGCCGCAGGGTGAGATCGAGCGGCATCTTCGATACACAGAAGAGTGTTCGATGTTCCGTCGGTGATCATGTTAAAGCCGCCCTTGCCTTCGCAGGACAAGCATCCTTGGCGAGTCATCAACAGACGATCCGCGGCCGAAGTCGGACGTGAACCTTGCTCCCAAGCCTGTCCAGTTCGCTCTTCGACGTCGGTTACAGCGATGAACATATAGTCCCATGCGCCGTATCCATCAGGAGCTCGTGCGCCTTGATCGATAGGTGTGCTTGGGCAAACGTACGCTGGAATTACTGCTTTTGCAGCAGCTACAGTGTTCGGAAAGTCTGGGTCATTGTAGACCGCACCACGAGCGTTTGCGTGGATTTGAGTGAGTGTGTAAGGAGTGGTTTTGGTCGTCATTTGAGCACGAGTCAGATTGTGTTCCATCTGATCGTAAATGTTGTTGGCTTCGATATATGGCAACAACAGTGTAGGTGTGGACTCGGTCATGTAGGTCGTAGTTCCAGTTCCGGAACTATCGCACTGACCTGGGTGAGGCAGCTTCTTGTAAGCGCTCTCAAAGTTGTGGACTGCAAGTCCGATTTGCTTCATGTTATTGCTGCAAGACATACGTCGAGCGGCTTCACGAGCAGCTTGTACGGCTGGCAACAGCAGGCCAACCAAAATTCCGATGATTGCGATAACGACGAGTAGCTCAACGAGCGTGAACCCGCCGCGTACTTTGTAACGCGACATTCTTTTTCCCTTAAAACTCAGTTCAAAACGTTAGGTGTATTACTTCTCAGGCGAATTGTTTGGTACCTAATTCACACCCGTAACAGCTTAGAAATCGCAGAGAAAGTTGCATGCCTATTTGTGTTAAGATTAGAAGAAGGTTGTGTTAAGAGATCTTCGCGGGAAATTAACAATTGCTGACTCGATTGGTTTTTCTTGCATCGCGTACGCGACAGAACCCAGTAAATCTCGCGCCGAACCACAGATCATTCACGCCAGTATTTCCAATCGCGAGTCAGGCAGGCGATAGAAAAACTCTAGCATTCCAACGTTGAGGGCATTTGTCGCATCCCTCTAAAGTGCTGGGCGGCTCTATTGTTAAGGTTTTGTGAATTCACTTCCGCCCTTCGCTCTAATGCTTGTTACGAAGGTGCCTCCATGATGCAATGAGCGTCAGAAATATTGGCATTTTGATGATGCACGATCTGTTCCCGCATGAAGATTGATCCGATGAGAAGGTTAGTTCTTTCGTTACTCGTTCTAAGTTGTGCATTCGTAGCCGGATGTGCGAAAAACGAGTCTGGTAGTCCGAGTAGTTCTAGCGGCTCGTCCGCTGCTCGAACCAAGTTGCAAGGTTCTGGAGCCAGCTTTCCTGCTCCACTCTACCTTCGATGGTTCAAAGACTACGAGAAGGAGAGTTCGACGGTGTATGTGGACTACCAAGCTAAGGGTAGCGGCGCAGGGATTCAAGATTTGATCAATGAAACAGTAGACTTCGCCGCTAGCGATGCCGCCATGACTGCCGAGGAAATTGCCAAGGTAAAGAATGGCGTGGTGATGTTGCCAATGACCGCCGGCAAAGTGGTCCTGGCCTACAACCTGCCTAATGGCCCGGCTGAGGTGAAGCTCTCTCGTGAAGCGTACTGCAAAATCCTAATGGGTGAGATCACAAAGTGGAACGATCCGGTCATCGCAGCATGCAACTCAGGCGCGACATTGCCTGATGTGGCTATTACTGTCGTTGTTCGGTCCGACAGTAGTGGAACGACTCACGTTTTTTCAACACATCTTTCCGCGGTGAATCCTCAATGGAAAGAGAAGTACGGCATCAACAAGACCATCAATTGGCCAAACGTTAGCCACTTGGTTAAGGCTCCAAAGAACGATGGAGTTATGGCGCTCGTCAAGCAGACTCCAGGAGCTATCGGTTACGTTGAGTATGGTTTTGCACTGCAAACCAAGCAGCCTGTGGCAACGCTCGAGAATCAATCTGGTTCGTACGTTAAGCCAACTACGCAAAGTGGACAGGCATCCTTGGCAAGTGTTACGGATGTTCCCGAAGATCTCGTGGTTTGGATTGCTGATCCTGTCGGAGCGGACTGTTACCCGATCGTCAGTTACACCTGGTTGCTGTGCTACCAGAAATACAGCGACCCAGCGAAGTTAAAGGCAGTTCACAACTTGGTGGATTACTGCGTTGGCGAGGGACAGTCGATCAGCGAGTCGATTGGCTATATTCCCTTGCCGCCCAGCATGATTGAAAAAGTTCGCGCGGCTACTGCGAAGATTCAGTAAAGGCAGTGCTGTAACGCGGACTGAGAAGGGGTTATGAAGAATACAATTGGAACGAGCCTGAAGTTTGAACGTACGATAGACAGCGCGTTTCGCCGAGTCTGTTGGACGCTCGCTTTGCTCACCATTTTGCTAGGTGGATTGATCGTTTTCGAGATCTTCTACCACGCGACTCCTGCAATTAAGAAGTACGGGTTCAGCTTTCTGACCTCCTCGCAATGGGATCCGGCCAACGAAGCTTATGGTGTCCTGCCCGAGATTTGGGGCACCTTCTACAGTTCCGTCCTCGCCTTGATCGTTGCCGGACTGTTGGGTGTTTCCGTGGCAATTTGGTTGACGCAGAATTTCTTGCCGAGTCGCGTAGAGTGGTTTCTGAAAACCGTGGTTGAGTTGTTGGCCGCAATCCCCAGCGTGGTTTATGGATTGTGGGGCTTCTACTACGTGATTCCCATGCTGCGACCCTTCGCGGGTTGGTTGCATGAGCAGTTTTCCTGGGTGCCATTCTTCAGCACTCCATTTACCGGACCAGGAATTTTGCCAGCAGCCTTGGTCCTTGGAATCATGATCTTGCCAACGGTTGCCTCGATAAGCCGTGATGCGCTGAGCGCCGTGCCTTCGCGACTGAAGGAAGCTGCAATGGGCTTGGGGGCCACGCGATGGGAAGTGATTTGGAAGGTTGTCTTGCCAACAGCTTCACGCGGTATCGGTGCAGCACTTGTTCTAGGTTTTGGACGAGCTATCGGTGAAACGATGGCGCTAGCGATGCTCGCCGGCAATTCCAGTAGGCTAACTCTTTCACTGTTATCACCATCGAACACTTTGGCAGCACGTTTAGCAAATCAGTTTCCCGAAGCTGGACCAAGCGAGGCATCTGCCTTGATGTTTGCGGCTCTGGTTCTTATGGCCCTCAGTTTGAGCGCTAACGTGTTCGGAGTGGTGATCAATCTGCGAGCCCGCTACAAACTGGCTCGAGTAGGAGTTGCACGATGAGCATGTCACCGGCAACACAGCAAGAGTTCGACACTCAATCGCTGTTCTACAATCGATGGAAAAGTCGCTCGCTTCGCAACTCACTGATGAATTGGGTTAGCGGTTCAATTGCACTGATCGCTTGCCTGCCTCTTCTTTCGTTGCTGGGTATGGTTATCTACCGCGGAAGTCGCGCGTTAAGTTGGTCATCGTTTGTGGAGTTGCCACCAGCACCAATGCAAGAGGGCGGCGGATTTGGCAATGCGATGGTCGGAACCATTACCATGGTTTCGATAGCAGCTCTACTGGCGGTCCCATCTGGAATTCTCACTGCAATTTTTCTGGCCTTCCTCGGTCCAGATAGCAAGCTCGCAGAAGCAGTCCGGTTTGTTGCCCGCGTACTTTCTGGTCTGCCCTCGATTTTGGCTGGCGTGTTTGCTTACGCCATGGTCGTGCTGGTGATGAAGAGCTACTCAGCTTTTGCTGGAGGCGTTGCATTGGCAGTGCTGATGTTACCGATCATCTTGTTGACTGCTGAGCAGTCGATGCGAATGGTGCAAGCACGGTTGATCGAAGCTGCGGTTGGAATGGGATGTACATCTGCTCAAGTAGTCCGACGAGTTCTACTGCCGACCGCTTTTCCGGGGATACTCACGGGAGTCTTATTGGCAGTTGCCCGAGCAGCTGGCGAGACCGCACCGCTACTATTCACAGCGCTGTTCAGCAACTATTGGTTGGTCCAAGAAGGACAACTGAAATTAGCTGAGCCTACTGCTTCGCTTGCCGTGTTCATTTTCAATTTTTCGGGCTCCGCCTTCGACAACCTTGTTGAAATGGCCTGGAGCGGAGCACTAATTCTGGTGCTCATGATCCTTACCCTGAATCTCTCTGCTCAGCTTCTTGCCAAGAAGCTCCAACGTTAGCGAGTCTATCATGCCAACATTAACGGCTCAACCTCCGCATGCCATCAAGCCACCGAAGACTCCGGTTCGCCACGATCCGATCATCGAGTGCGAAATTCGCAAGCTGTACTACGGCGATTTTCTCGCTGTAAAGAACAGTTCGCTGAACATCGAAAAAGGCAAGATCACAGCCTTCATTGGCCCATCGGGTTGCGGAAAGAGTACCGTTCTTCGTTGCATGAATCGCCTTAACGATATTGTGCGCGGATTTCGCTTAGAAGGTCGCGTCGCGATGGCTGGCCAAGACATCTACGCAGCCAATGTCGACCCAGTCAGCGTTCGCAGACATATTGGCATGGTCTTTCAACAGCCCACGCCGTTTGTGATGAGCGTTTACGATAATGTCGCGTTTGGATTGCGAATCAATCGCGACAAGCACGACTTAGATCATCGCGTCGAGCAAGCTTTGAAAAGCGCTGCGCTGTGGGATGAAGTCAAGGATAAGCTCAAGAAGAGCGCCCTTTCACTTTCGGGTGGTCAGCAGCAACGGCTTTGCATCGCGCGAGCCATCGCCACTCAGCCGCAGGTTCTCTTGATGGATGAACCCTGTTCGGCTTTAGATCCAATTTCTACGCGACGAATTGAAGAGTTGATGGTCGAGCTACGCAAGAGCTACACCATTGTTATTGTGACTCACAATCTTCATCAAGCGATGCGAGTCGCCGACTACACCGCCTTCATGTACGTCGACAAAGAGAGTCGCTCAGGGTATTTGGTCGAGTACGGCGAGACGGATCAGATCTTCAAGCATCCCGCCGAAGAATACACGCGACAATACGTTTGCGGACATTTCAGCTAAGTAGGTCAAATTCCTGCCGGGTTTGACCGCGTTTGACGATGCTGCATCGTGAACTTTCACGATGATCGACGTTCCTTCGGTGGTGTTCTGCTTCATCGCAATTCAAACGCCGGCAGAGAAGAACCTACCCGAGCCGCTGCGACGTGTTCTGGTAGGTCAAATTCCTGCCGGGTTTGACCACGTTTGACGCTGCTGAGTTTTGGACTCTCATGACGAACGACGTTTCTTCGATCGTATTCTTCTTAATCGTAGACTCTAACGTATTAGATAGTCCACTCTCGGTTCGTTCCGGCAGAGAAGAACCTACCCGGCCGGCAGATAAGAACCTACCCAAAATTTTCTCTTCATCAAATCATCACCGCTTGTTCTCGTAATCCTCACATCTTCTTAACCAAGCGCCGGTAACATCCTGGACGTTCAATCTCACTGACCACAGTGGCGGTGATGAATTGAAGGATTCTTTGCTTTGTTGTTGAGTGATGAGGTAATGATGAGAAAGAACTGTACGAATCACACCAGAGGTTTTACTCTGGTTGAGCTGCTAGTGGTGATTGCCATAATTGGCATTCTTGTTGGATTGTTGCTTCCCGCCGTTCAAGCTGCTCGAGAGGCAGCTCGACGCATGTCTTGCGGAAACAACGTGAAGCAGATGGCGCTGGCTCTACACAACTACGAAAGCGCCTTTAAGCGCCTACCACCAGCGATGTTCGGGCATCCAGTGAATAACCACACTTTGGACGATGACGGATTTGGATGGCAAGTTGCGATTTTGCCCTTCATGGAACAAGACGCTCTGTACCAACAGATCAATCCTAATGGTCAAGGTGGAGCCCTGGGCGACCAGCCGACTCGCAATCTCTTCTATCCTGGTGTTCCTAGTCCACACCCAGGCGGGAAGGCTCAAGTGCCCGCGTACCGATGCCCTTCCTCGGCACTCCCTGATTTTGTTCCGGCTTCATGGGTCATCCCAGGCGATACCATTAGCCGCGTTATTGATCCTGATCAGGGGCTTGCAGTGGGATATGCAACGTCCGACTATAAGGCCGCAGGTGGAAGTTGTTACGGTGATTACGGGATGATGCACGCTCTTAAGGAGAACAATGCATCCTGCCGATTTGCAGATGTAACCGATGGCTTGAGCAATACGATTGCCTTTGGTGAATCGGCTTATGTAACAGATACAGGCAGTTCAGAGTTTCGCGATTGGCCGACATGGATCGGTGCTTTCGGTGACGGTGGAGATGAGACAGTTCGCATCAACGGTAGAACAAATAGTCCAATCAATTGCCAGTGCAATAAGAACAAGATGATTCTCGCCATCAACGACGACTGTGCTTTTAGCTACCACACTGGAGGAGCTCAGTTCGGTTTCGGTGATGGTTCAGTTCAGTTCCTTAGCGACAACCTCGATATTAGCACTTACTGCAACTTGCATGATCGTCGCGATGGCAATGTCTTAGGCAACTGGGGCCAGTAGAGTCCTGCTGCGATTTAAACCTTCTGAAGCGAACTGATTTTTCAGTTCGCTTCCTACGACTGTTAACTGTAGAGGACAAAATGAAGTCAATGAGTAAACGAGTACGTTGCCTTGCTTTACTGATCACCTGCATCGCGCTTTCGGGCTGTGGCGGCAATGGCTTTCCTACCGCTCAAGTTACTGGCCGCGTAGTATGCGAGGGTAAGGCTGTTGAAGGCGCCATGGTCTACTTTGAACCACTTAAGGGTAGCGGAACCAACGGACTATCAGGCAAGCAAGGCTTTTCCTACACCGATGCTGATGGCAAGTTTGTGATCTCCACTTACGAGCCTGGTGGTCAAGATGGGGCTGTAATTGGCAAGCATCGCGTTCGGGTTGGTAAAGGTAAAGCCAAATGCAACTGTTCGATGAATGAAGAAGTGGACTTGATGGAAGTTGAAGTCAAGGCTGATGGCAAGAACGAGTTTGAGCTCGTTTTGCGAAAATCCACGGCACAAGAAGTCGCCCGTGACAAATCGAAAAAAGGTGACGACGAAGACTAAACCACTGCCGCTGCTGGCCTCGCGATCTCGCCATGAATTCCCCCTCGCCCTCGCGTTGGCCAGCAGCTTTTTTCTCCTCAGAATCGCTCTCGCTGCTTAAACAATTTCTCAAAACGATAAGTTCTGAATGCTAGGCCGTTGGCTGTCGAATCTCCATAGTTCTGCATCACGCAGCGAAGATATCGCGGCGGCTGTTTTCTTTCGCTTTGCCTTTGGTTTAACGACCTGCTTTTGGGCATGGGACTATTTGGCATCGGGACGTGTTAGCCGACTGTACGTTGCACCGGTGTTTCACTTCAAGTATCCGCTCCTGGAATTTGTCGAGCCACTCCCGGGCGAAGGAATGTACCTGTTTTTCCTCTGGCTTCTGGTGCTGTCGCTATTGATTGCGGTAGGCTGGTTCTATCGAATCGCGTCCGTTGCATTCGCCCTTAGTTTCACCTACTTCTTCCTGATCGAAAGAACCAACTACCAAAACCACTACTATCTCATCTGCTTGATAAGTTGGTGCTTGCCCTGGCTGCCGCTGAATCGAAACTTTTCCGTCGACAGTCGAATTGGCCGCACAGCTTGCCAAGACTCTGTCCCGAACTGGGTTTACTGGCTCTTGCGTTTTTACATAGGCGTGCCCTACTTCTTTGGTGGTGTAGCAAAGTTGACAACGGATTGGTTGCAGGGGCAGCCCATGGAGTTGTTCTTGAGTTCTAAATCAGAGCTCCCAATGATCGGAGGTATGCTTCAGGCTCCTTTCGCTGTGGAGCTATTCTCATGGGGCGGCTTGTTCTTTGATTTGGCGATAGTCCCACTGCTACTGTGGAGTCGGAGCCGATGGTTGGCGTATTGCTTGTGCGTGGGCTTTCACATCACCAACTCGTTCTTATTCCAGATCCACATCTTTCCGTGGTTTATGATTCTCGCCACGACGGTCTTCTTTCCACCAAGTTGGCCAAGGCAGCTTCTGAGAGCCCAAAATGCTGAGGGCGGCTCGTCAGATAACAGGAGCGAATATGATAAAGCACGGCCTGTAGCGTCCCTGAGTCCATGGTGGACGATCGCCTTGATTGGCCTAGTGTTGTTTCACTGCGCATGGCCGCTTCGAAGTCGATTGTACGACGAAGAGACCAGTTGGACCGAACGTGGGCATTTGTTCTCGTGGCGCATGATGCTTCGCGCGAAAGAGGTTGGCATCGGCTATGCGATCGTTGATCCAACTACTGGGCGAGTAGCAAATGTGGATCACAAGCAATTTGTCGATGCAGAGCAGGCCGAAAAGTTTGCGCGTGATCCTGAATTGATCCGTCAACTAGCACACTTTATCGCCACCAAATTCGAAAAGGAAATGGGCCGTCGTCCCGAGGTCTATGCACTGGTGCTGGCATCGCTCAACGGCCGAAAGCCCCAGCTAATGATCGATCCCAACATAGATCTTGCTGCACAACCTTTTGCATTGTGGGAAAAGCCATCTTGGATTCTTCCACTGACCGAGCCGTTTCGAAAAGAGGCGTGGCGCGTTCCTATCGATCAATGGAAAAGCCATGTCGATCTTCCACCGATCAAGTTTCTGGAGCGGATGAAGGCCCTTCAAAATTCACGCGAAAACGATGCGAGCAAATCTTAACCAAGTTTACTTCTGTTCTTCATCAAATCGTGATGAAGCAACGTTACCATGCACCCATCGCGAAACAAAATTCTAAACGACTTCACTTACATCCACCGAATACAGCGATCCTAGGGAGCGAAAGATGGTTTGGAAGAAAGTTGCCTTATTGGCACTACCTGCTTTGCATACTCTTGCCACTATCGATCTGGCTCATTGCCAAGACGTTGTAAAAGATCCTACACGACCTGTAGTTGCGGCGGTTCGTTCTGTACCGCCCAGCGAACGATATGCCCCAACGACAAATCCCGATCGAATCGTGCTGGGTTGGTCCGCTGATCCAAAAACAACGCAGTCTGTCAACTGGCGCACCAGCGTCGAGGTGGTGAAAGGGCTCGCTGAGTTCGTGAAATCGAGCAGCGATCCTGCGTTCTCCGAAAAGGCAACGCAGGTCGTCGCAACCTCGGAGGCTCTCAAGTCCGACCTGAGCACAGCACATTATCACAGCGCAACCTTCAAAGGCTTGGAGCCCGATTCCGTCTATGCCTATCGGGTAGGTGATGGAACAAACTGGAGTGAGTGGTTTCAGTTCCGAACTGCTACAGCTAATGATTCGCCCTTTTCGTTTATCTACTTTGGCGATGCACAAAACGACATTCGTTCTAAGTGGTCGCGAGTCATTCGCGAAGCCTATCGCGATGCCCCGAACTCAGCCTTCATGCTGCATGCCGGCGATTTGATCAACAACGCCGAGACCGACATGGAATGGGGCGAATGGTTCGGCGCAGGGGCGTGGCTGAATGCCATGATTCCAAGCATCGCCGTACCAGGGAATCACGAAATTGCCAAGCTTGAGGATGGCAAGCGCCGCTTGTCACACCATTTCCGTCCCTCCTTCACGCAGCCGACCAATGGACCTGATGGACTGGAAGAGACCTGTTTCACGTTGACCTACCACAACATGAGGCTGATTGCACTCAACAGTAATGAACGTCAGGCAGAACAAGCCATTTGGCTTGATAAAGTTCTGTCAGAGAACAAGTCGCAATGGGTCGTTTGTTCGTTCCACCATCCAATCTATTCGACGGGTAAGGATCGTGACAACGTAGAGTTGCGAGCGATGTGGAAGCCGATTTTCGACAAGTACAAGGTCGACTTGGTGCTTACCGGTCATGATCACACCTACGGTCGAACTGGATTTGATGTTCCTGCTGTGACCAAGGAAGCCCTTGAAAAATTGGCCCAGCCAAACAAAGGCAGTGTGTTTGCAGTTAGCGCACGAGTCGGCGATGAAAACGTTCCAACGGGCGTCCAAAATGTTGACTCGCAAACAGGGACAGTTTACGTCGTTTCGGTGAGCGGTCCAAAAATGTACCAGCACAACCGTCAAGATTTCATGAAGCGTGTTGCTGAAGATACGCAACTCTACCAGGTCATTCACATCGACGGCGGGACGTTGCGATTTGAAGCAAGGACGGCGATCGGCGAGCTTTACGACGCTTTCGAGCTACGCAAGCGATCGGGGCAGATCAACGAACTCGTGGAGATAGATCCTGAGCTTCCACAACGACTACGGCTCGAGCCGCCCAAGAAGACCGCCGCTAAGTAATGTGCGTTTCAATAATCGGCTAAGTAGCTATATCGGAGGCTGTTCAGATCATGTGGAAGAACTTGCTCGTCGTGGTGTTTTCTAGTTCCCTCTTTGGCTTCGTCTCTGCAGATGAACCAGCAAAGGATGCGCCCGCCGCATTGGAAATCTCATTTCAGCACGGCGTCAACGGATATCAAGGCACTGTCGATACTGAGATTTGGGCTTTAGCAACCAAGACGATTCTCGACGAAAATCCGAACGCTTCCAGCGACGCTAACAACGATGGTGGTGAAAGCCAAGTATTGATGCGCTTTGATGGAATTTTTGGAGATGGCCCACGGCAGATCCCCAAAGGATCGTCGATAGTATCGGCGAAGCTCGTGGTAGCGGCATTCGATCAGGGCTCAACAGTCAACTTGCATCGGATGTTGGTTCCCTTCGGAAAGCACTCCACTTGGGATAGTATGATCTCGGGTGTTTCAGCCGATGGCTTCGAATCCTCACGGCACAAAGACGGCTTTACCTTTGGAAAGATTGCCGCAAGCACTTCGGGTGCCGTCTTTGATGTTACGGACACTCTCCAGATTTGGTCTAACGGGAAACCAAACCATGGTTGGGTTTTTCTAAACACTGGCGGTAACGGCTGGGATTTCTACACGGCGGAATTCGACAAGATCGGCCAACGTCCCAAGCTGACTGTCAAGTTCTTTCCGCCAAAGTCACAGGTCGAGAAGCTTATCGTCAGCGAGACCAAGACAGTCACTTCTGCAGCGGTCACTCAATAATTGGACTTGTTGGTCGATAGGGAACAAATCGGGTTGAGTTGGATTTCATCACTAGCGTTGCGAGGGAATTATGAACAGTCAGTTGCATACCGAACACGATCCAGGAACTTGGCACGCTGACCCAGCGCACTTTCGGCCGCGTCGCCGCGACCTGTTTCGCGTCGGTTGGCTGGGCGGTCTTGGGTTAACGCTAGGCGATTACTTCCAACTCCAAGCTCAGGCCTCAGACAATCGCAGCCAACCAACAGCTAAGAATGTGATTCATATCTACTTGCAAGGTGGATTTGCTCACATGGATAGTTTTGATCCCAAGCCCGACGCTCCACTAGAGTATCGAGGAATTCTCGAGCCGATCTCCACCAGCCTTCCGGGTGTTTACTTTAGCAGCCACATGCAGTCGACTGCAAAGATTGCTGACAAGATTACTGTGGTTCGTAGCATGACTCACACCGAAGTCGATCACAGCCGCGGCGAGCATAGCATGTTCACCGGCTATCGACCAAGTCCCGCGCTGGTCTATCCAAGTGTCGGCAGCGTTGTCGCTCATGAACTTGGACCCCGCGGTGCTATGCCTCCTTATGTTGTTGTACCAACTGCCGGTAGTCAATTCTCGGGCAGCGGTTACCTGAGCAATGCTTTTGGTCCATTCGCTCTGGGCGGTGATCCTGCACGACGAGGCTTCGCAGTGCGCGATCTCAGCCTTCCCGAAGGAGTTGACGATGTAAGGTTTGAGCGCCGCAAGTCTTGGAAGTCCATGGTCGATCAGCACTTTGACGCCATCGAAAAAGACGACAAACTAGACACGATGGATTCCTTCTATTCGCGAGCCTACGAGCTATTGGCATCGAAAGAATCCAAGGAGGCGTTTAGCTTGAACGGTGAGAGCGAGCAAACGAAAAATCTGTATGGAATGGAACCTTGGGGGCCAATCCTTCGTCCCTCGGCGGGAGCTCGCCTGCTGATCGCTCGACGCTTAGTCGAGGCTGGAACGCGGTTTGTAACAGTGACCTACGGAGCATGGGATACTCACGCGTACCACTATCGCGGCATTGAAACACAGTTGCCAGACTTGGATCGCGCATTCGCTGGGTTGATCACCGATCTGGAACAACGCGGCCTACTCGATTCAACCTTAGTGTTGATCACAAGCGAGTTTGGTCGCACACCGCGTGTCAACGCTGGTGGTGGACGAGACCACTGGCCACGTGTCTTCAGCATTGTCATGGCGGGCGGCGGAGTCAAACGAGGTTACATCCACGGAGCTTCAGATTCCTTAGCGGCCGAGCCTGCTGAAAATGCCTTGGGCATCGAAGATTACGCAACGACGATCTATCACCTTTTGGGGATCGATGCGCGGAAGCAATTGATGTCCCCTGGTGATCGGCCTCAAGCGATCGTCATGAACGGACAGGTACAACGCGACTTGCTGGCCTAGATCGCAAACGCCAATCGAACGCATGAGCTTGAGAGTCCTGAGTATGCACCTTGTTGATTTCAAGCTTATGCGTCGATTCGCTTTGATTGTCGAGGCGAAGAATTAGTAGAGGTCCGGTTCGTGTTTAGCTCGCGAGACAAAGTTGAAACCAATGAATATCTATGTTTGTCTAACGCAACGGTTGAGTGACGTGAAGAACTTTCGACGAATCGGTTTTGTACTGGTTGCGATGTTGGCGACGACGATTACAAACGGTGTGTCACTCGAGGCAGCGCCGCCATCGGTCGAGTCAGTTTCGCCACCGATGGTAAAATTGGGTAGCTCTGCGGAAATTGAGATCATCGGAGCGGGCTTAAGTCGTGTCAGCGAAGTGGTTTTCTACTCTGCGGGTATCCGGGCGACAAAGATCGATTCGGTAGATGACTATAAACTTAGAGTAACGCTCGAAGTCCAAGATACTTGTTCCGTCGCAAACCATGCATTCCGTCTCCGGGGCGCCGATGGGTTCTCTGAATTACGAACAATCAGCACGAATCGCTTTCCCGTCATGCGTGAGGGAGAGCGAGAGAGCGTTGACGCCGTAAAGACTGTTCCCTCTGAGAACATAACGGTGTTGGGTGTTCTTCAAAGCGGCGACTATGACCGCTACGAAGTTCGACTCATGCAAGGGCAACGCTGGACCGCCGAGGTGGCTGCGATGCGTTTGGGTGGAGAACTGCTTGATACAGTCTTAACGGTTTTCGATTCACATGGAAAGGCTTTGTTATCCAGCGACGATGATTCGCTGTTGCGGCAAGATCCTAGCTTTACCTTGGTAGTTCCTGAAGATGGATCGTATGTCTTTGAAATTCGCGAGAGCAATTACGGGGGAAGTAGCAATAGCCACTATGCTTTGCATTTAGGTTCATTCCCGCCAACGGCCGTTGCCTTTCCCGCTGGTGGGCAGCTTGGTACACAATTACAGATTCAATTTCTTACAGGTGCATCGGGCAGTTCGAATTCCTTGATGCACATGGTTTCGCTGCCGACTGAGCCAACGAAGTTTCAATTGTTCTCGCATGATGAACAGCAGAGATCACCTTCACCGGTTCCGTTTAGACTGTCTAGCTTTCCTAACGTATTTGAAGCGAACGAATCTTTAACAAGCAACGATCAGTTGCACATGGTCCCGATTGCCCTGAATGGAATACTAGAAGCTAGTGGTGAGGTCGATCGATTCGACCTGCAGATCGAAGCCGGTCAGTCAATTAAGATCGAAGCCTTTGCCGATCGAATTGGCTCTCCCATCGATACCTATTTAGAATTGTACGATGCATCGGGACGTCTGCTGGCTCAAAATGACGATTGGGATTCCCACGACAGTGCGATTGAATTTGCGTCGCCTGCAACAGGTAAGTATGTCATTACCATTCGAGACAAACTTCATCGAGGAACTCCGCGCGGAGTTTATCGCATCGAGGTATCGCCGAATTCCCCATCACTGACAACGTTTTTGCCGCGGCCCGAAAGGACTTCGCAACGACAGCAGGCGATTTGCGTTCCGCAAGGCAATCGGGTGCTGGCAAAAGTCGCAGTTCGGCGTGACAACATCGAAGGAGCGGTCGAGCTCAGATTTGCGGATTTACCCGATGGTGTTCGAGCGACTCCTGTTTACGTCCCCGCCAACGCTTTCTGGGCTATTGCAATTCTTGAAGCTGACGCGTCTGCGCCTGTTGCTGGAAAGCTGTCGCAGTTGATTGCGACCTCCCAGACAACTGACCATCAAGTTAAAGGCGGCTTCAATCAAGTAGTCGATCTGATCGCCGAGTCGGCGGACCGACTCTATCACTCAGCCTTGGTGGATCGACTAGCGGTGGCGGTAACACCTCCAGTTCCCTTTGCAATCGAACTCGAGCAATCACAGACCGATCTTGCCATTGATGGAACCATCGAACTCAAGATTCGGCTAACTCGAAGTTCCAATTTCACTGGCGCGGTACGAGTCGAGTTTCCGTTCCTGCCCGACGGTTGTGCTGGCGAACCTTTTATCTTGATTGGTAGTGATCAGGATCACGCGGTTTATCAGGTTAGCGCAACAACAGGTGCAGCTCAGGGTGATTATCGCTTGGCAGCCAATGCAACGGTAAGTCTGTCTGAGGGAAGGCAGCGAACTGAGGAACGCGGTGGCAATGCCGCTCGCGGCACTTCGAAGATTCAGGCTGAGCTGAATGATCTGAAAGATCGAGAAGTTGCGTCAAACTTAATCGACCTTCACATAGGATCGAATCCGATTGAAGGAGCGTTCTCGGGTCTAGCGTCCGAACGAGGTGCATCGGCTACGGTGCATTGTCAACTAAAGTTCAATGGCCCCGTACCTAACGAAATGGTTGCACAGTTAGAAGGCCTGCCCAAAGGGGTAGCTGCACAACCACTAACGGTCAAAGCAGAACAGGATCGGGTGAGCTTTGACTTGAGCGTCTCTCCTCAAGCACCCGTCGGCAAGTTCGCTGGCGTTGTCTGTCGACTTACCGGGCATCTGCATGGTTCCAAGGTCAGCTATCTCGTTCCCACCAGCAGTCCACTAATAATCGCCGAACAAGGTAAGCTCCAACGCGCCGAGGACGGTAGTGTGCTTTCACCTCTCGAGGCATTAAGGAAAGAAAATGGCAAATAATCGCAAGACGTCGCTGTGGGCAAAGATCGACGGTCTAGCACGACTTTCATTTCTTTTGCTAACTTCATCGCTCGGTATTTCGACCGCCATCGCTCAAGATGGACTTCAGGATCAAGCGTCGAACAAGGTGAAGACCGCTGCTTCTTCTGAGAAGAATGTCTCACCGGCAACTGGAATTATATTGTTGCCGTCAACGATAGAGTTGGCGCACCTGGGCGACCAGCAACGGGTTCTGGTGATCGCTCAACTTGCAGATGGAAGTATGTCCGATGTCACCGCCGACGCGGGGCTCAAAATCGAAACATCTGGAGTGGCAACAATTGCGAGCTCAGTCGTAAAAGCTGCTAAGGGCGGTAAGGCCGAGTTGCGTGCGCAATGGCACGGACTATCGGCCGCTTCCAGTATTCGAGTCACCGAAGGTGCTGAGGTTCGACCGCTGCGTTTCAGAAACGACGTTTTGCCAGTTCTTACAAAATCAGGCTGCAACGCCGGCAAGTGCCATGGTTCAGCATCGGGAAAAGACGGCTTTCAACTGAGCCTTTATGGATTTGATCCCGAGGGCGACTTCTATCGAATGACTCGCGAGATGAGCGGTCGGCGTATCGACTTGGCTCAACCAGAAAGTTGCTTGCTGGTCAACAAAGCCATTGGAGAAGTTCCGCACACTGGTGGAGCTTGTATCACGCCTGGATCGACCGAGCATCGCGTGTTGGTTACGTGGATTGCTCGCGGCGCGCGGCCCGATCCCGCCGGCGTTCCGTTGCCGGTTGCTATCGAAGTTTTTCCAAAGCAAATCGTCATGATGCAACCAGCGATGAAGCAAAGTCTGGTTGTCGTGGCCAGGTATGACGATGGAAGTACTCGCGATGTGACCAACTTGGCGGTGTTCATTAGCAACAACGATGCAGTGGCAACGGCATCGAACCAAGGAACTGTTGATGCCACAGGTCCTGGCAGCGGTTTTGTGATGGCTCGATTTGATCAGTTTACTGCAGGAACCTCAATCGTGGTCAGAAGTGGTAAGAGCTATCCTGCGATGCAGTTCGAGCCCAACAACTACATCGACACTCTAGCCATGGCGCGATGGAAGGACTTACACGTCTTGCCTTCGCCATTATGCAGCGATGGAGTTTTTCTTCGTCGCGTTTACTTAGATATCGCCGGGCGTCTCCCATCGCTTGAACAGCAGCAGAGCTTTCTCAAGAGCGACTCTCGAAACAAACGCGAGAAACTGGTAGAAGAACTGCTTGAGTGCAAAGACTACCTCGACATGTGGGCCATGCAACTGGCTGAGTTGCTTCAGATTCGCAATGCAAACGGTCTTTCAAGCAAAGGCCTACAACTTTACGATGCTTGGCTTCGCGAACAAGTTCATCAGGGAACCTCGGTGGACCAAATACTGCGTCAGTTGATTCCTGCTAGCGGTAGTACCTTTGAGAATCCTGCCACGACCTACTATCAGACCGAGACAACGCCTCAGCTACTAGCCGAAAACATTGCCCAAGCATTCTTGGGAACGCGAATTCAATGCGCACAGTGTCACAATCATCCCTTTGACCGCTGGACCATGGATGACTA
>CAUJKA010000075.1 GCA_963204965.1 Planctomycetota bacterium
GTCGACGAATGTAATTGTTGGTAATGAAACACCTTCAGTGCGATTTGCGACGCCAGCCGTTGGCAGCTTTTTCGAGCCTGGACAGAACTTGACATACGAGATTGTTATCCTCGATCGTGAAGATGGGACCAGCGACTATGCTTCAATCAAAGATGACAGCGACATTGGAGAATTGGATCCGAATGCAGTTACGCGCGCCTTTGTTCAGCTAACGCCAGTTGGTCTGGATGGAAATGCTGCGGCCGATGATAACGCGCCACCGGGACTGAAGTTGATTCGCCAGTCGGGATGCTTGAATTGTCACGCGTCACACAGGCCATTGGTAGGACCTGCCTTTGTCGAAGTCGCCAACAAGTATCGCGATCAAGGTGATGCGTTGGAGAAGTCGATTGAGCGTGTGCAAAAGGGATCAACAGGCGTCTGGGGCAAAGTTCCCATGCTGCCACACTCGCATCGGACTCGCGAGGAGATTCAGACGATGGTCCAGTATGTCTATTCCGTGAAAGCCTCCGACAGCTTGCCGATCAACACGGGACTGCGAAGTCAGTTCACGATTCCTCAAGATGCACAAGCGATTCGTTTGGACGCGACCTACTCGGACGCGGGTTACAAAGACTTGCCATCGTTAACCGGGACGACCAGTTTGTTGTTGCGAGCTCGAAAGATCCAAGCCGAGCGAGCTGTTGAGTTCAAAGGGACTGATCCGCTGCAATCGGGTAAGGCTGAAGGCGGCAAGTTCATGGGAGCCATCAACCACAACGGCTACCTCAAATTTCCGCAGATTCCTTTGCAGCAGGTCGGCGGCATTCGTGTATCGGTAGCCAGCGCGGGAGCGGGTGGAAAGATCGAATTCCGCTTGGGCACGACTACTGGGAACCTTCTTGCCGAGGTGCCCGTGGAGGTCAACGGAAAGTGGGAAGAATTTTATCAGCGAGAAGTGTTGATTCAGCCAAGCGATGTTACTGAAGATGTCTACGCGGTTTTCGTCAACCCGAAGAACCAAGGTGGACTGATGAATGTGGACTGGATCGAGTTCCTGCCGCGAACTTCAGCGCCCACCCAGCCCACAAAATAGGCCGACCACTACGTCCGCGAAGCAGTTTTTGCCTTATGATAGTGCTGAAATTGTTCGCGTCGAATTCGACTACGTAAAAAACGCTACCCGAGTATCGTAGGGCCTAATATGCCTCAATCCTTCTCCGATCAACAATTACAAGCCTATCTGGACGAAGCTCTGGCCAGCTCGTTGATGGCTGAGCTTGAGAAGGAGCTACGAAGCGACGAAGCGCTGCGTAATCGACTGCTGAACATCGCTGCCACCCGCGAAGCTGGCGTGCATGGACTGGGCGAAATCTGGCGTAGGAACCGCGTGAGCTGTCCGAATCGTCAACAACTGGGCAGCTACCTGCTGGGGGCGATGGATGCGTCGAATGCTGACTACATTCGCTTCCATGTAGAGACGGTTCAGTGCCGTTTTTGTTTGGCGAACCTTGAGGACTTGCAAAGGCAAAATCAGGAAAGCCAAACTGCCGCGCAATCTAGAAGACGAAAGTACTTCCAAACCAGCGCTGGTTATCTCAATAAGAACAAGCCCTAGCCAACGATAGGTTGGGGATTATCGGAATGCTGACCAAGGGAGTCGTCATGCGGATCATTGTTATGGGAACCGGACCATTTGCTGTCCCATCGGCCCAGCGGTTGTTCGAACTAGGTCACGAAATCCTGTTGGTAGTAACCAGGCCGCTGCCCGAGCCGGTGCCAAAGAAATTACCTCCCAGGCCGGTGGTCGATTGGGCCAGCTCGCATAGCCTTCCGCTTTACGAACCGCTTTCCATCAACACCGAAGAGTCCATCGCTCATTTGCAAACGTATGCTGCGGATCTGTTTTTCGTGTGTGACTACGGTCAAATTCTCTCGTCGGCTTGTTTGTCAGCAGCACGCATGGGAGGCATCAATCTGCATGGCTCATTGCTGCCCCGACATCGCGGTGCGGCGCCAGTTCAATGGGCGCTCTTAGCCGGGGATATCAAAGCTGGTGTCACGGTAATCCATATGACGCCAAGATTGGACGCGGGCCCTGCTCTTTCGATTCGTTCGTTGGATGTACTGGCCGATGAGACTGCTGGTGAGTTGGAACCGCGATTGGCAAACATCGGTGTATCGGCAACGGATGAGGCGGTTCAGTTATTGCAGAGCTGGGATGGTAGCTCGGTGATTGGCGAAATACAGGATCGCAGTCTAGTAACCAAAGCTCCGCGATTCGCCAAGCAAGATGGGCAGTTGGATTTTCGTCTGCCTGCCGAATATCTTGTGCGACTGTTGCGAGCGTGTCAGCCTTGGCCGGGTACCTTCGCCGATTGAGTATGGCCCAGCGGTAAGACCGTGAGGTTGCTTATTCGTGCGGCGAGGGCTTTTCCTTCGACAGCCGACGCTTCAACTTCAAGCTCGCAACCGGAGGAATCGCTGGGGCTAGTTCAAGTTCGAGATGCCAGCTCGTTAGGAGAAGTTTGGGACGGATGTTGGAAGACCGTGCTGGACGTAAAGAGCTCCGACGGCCACTTCTTGATCAGTCGCGTTCAACCTGCTGGAAAGCGCGAGATGGATGTTGCCGAGTTCTTGCGAGGTCATCCGATCCTGCCTGGGACTCGGTTCGTGCTTCCAGAGACTCCCTGCCGAATGCTGAAGTAAGGTGCGCGGGCGTCCCGCCCGCCTATTCCTGCGTAGGTTGGGTTGAGGTACGAAACCCAACACTACTGAAGCTGGGCGCCGAGCATCTGGAATCGGAGCAGCTAGAAGAAAAGTCATGTTGGGTTTCGTACCTCAACCCAACCTACGGCTACAGCACCCCATTTTGCCTAGCACGGCTTAGCGGTGGATTCTGTAGTTCTTTTTGGGTCATTGCGGTGTGTTGTCTTCCCTTGTCGGTTTGGAGGATTGTAGGGGCACTGCCCCCAAATAGTTGGGGCTTGTGTTTCTTCGCGACCCCGACGAAGATGGTTGCCATGCAAACACATCCACGGAGTCAAAGCATAGGCCAGTTGGCGACGGGCAGTCCAGTAGTTCTGCCCAGTCTTCTGCAATGTGACTTTGGCAATTTGAAAGCGGAAATACAGCGATTGGAAGCAGCTGGCATCAGGGCATTTCACCTTGATGTGATGGATGGTCATTTTGTGCCTAACTTCACCTATGGAATGCCCATTGTCTCTGCGGTTAGGAAGTTAACTCAACTCCCAATCGACGTTCACTTAATGATGTCGAACCCAGGTGACTACCTTGAGCAGTTTGTAGAAGCTGGGGCGGATTGCTTGACCATCCACGCGGAGATTTCTGCCGACAAAGCCGCTTTACTTGAGAGAATTCAAGGACTTGGAGTTGCTGCTGGTATTGCTATCAATCCACGGACTTCGTTGGAAGCGGTCGAGCCATTGCTTGACCAATGTGATTTGCTGCTCATTATGAGTGTCGATGCTGGGTTTGGAGGCCAAGCGTTTAATCCTGTTGCCCTGGAAAAGCTCAAGAGTGTACAAGAGAAGTATCCTGAGCTGCTTCTAGAGGTGGATGGCGGAGTTAACAAGAAGACCATAGCTGATTGCGTCCATGCGGGAGCTCAGTTGTTGGTGGTTGGCTCGGCAATCTTTGGACAGGAAGACTATCGGTTAGCTGTGCAACAGCTAAGCGACGCCATTGGAAGGTGATCTCTTCGTTAGTTTAGGACTATATGTTAGAAGTAATTATTATTCGCCCCGGCTGTACGACGTTTGATGAAGCCGGACGCATCAAGGGTTCGCTCGATATTCCGCTATCGGATAA
>CAUJKA010000076.1 GCA_963204965.1 Planctomycetota bacterium
GGTGATGTGGAGTTACTCGAAGATTTAAAGCTTGAGTCTCATGCGATTCCAGAAAGCCGGCGGTTTGTTGTATTTTACCTCCAATGTACCGACGAAATTAAGTCGAAAGACGACCTACTACAGCGCATAATCAATCTTGGAAAGGGATACAAAGATGTAGAGTCGCTACCTAAAATCTCCCGAAAGTCGGTAGAGTCACGCGACAAGATTAGCCTTAAGTTCTACGAATCAGAGACCAAAAACTCGTATGAAGAGTATCACCCACTTGAGCAGTTTGTTTCCTTGAGTGTTGAAGAAAGGTTGTTGACTGTCGCAGACTACATTTACGAGAAAAAAAAGCAGCCAATACTATTCATTATCGATGAAATTGACCGGGTAGTAGACACGACAGGGCTCGCTAGTTTCATTAAATCTCACTCAGGTAGGCAGATTCGATTTGTTCTGGTTGGAGTCGCGCATTCACTTTCGAACATCTTAAAAGATCATGCTTCCCTTGACCGAATCGTCATCCCGATGAACGTGAAGCGAATGGCCCCTATTGAGCTGCGCAAGATTATTGAGCTCGTTGAGGTCGGACTGAGTGAAGTTGGTGTCAACATGACTTTTTCGGACGAGGCTAAGGGGCACCTTTCGGTTCTGGCTGATGGATTTCCTTGGTTCGTGCATATACTGGGGCAAGAGTCTCTTAAGCTCGCTTTGGATCGCGAACAAGAGGTAGTATCCCTCAATGACGTTGAAGAAGTTGTCGCGAGTCTTAGTCAGATTCGCTACGCTAGAAACTTTGAAGATCTGTATCAAAAGGCAGTGGGAGATTCTCCACAACGGGAAACTGTGATTCGCGCTTTCGCAAAATGGGGACCGAAAGACATCCCTACATCCGAAGTCTACCCTATCTGCCATAGGCTTGGCGTCGCGAATCCATCAATGTATATCAAAGAGTTACAGACGAAGAAGTGTGGCGTCATCATTTCGAAAGCCCCATTTCGTGAATCTGGCGTGTATTCATTCACGAATGCAATGTTTCGACAATACATCGAGATTCGAACGTCGCTGTACATGGACGTAAAGGAGAACGTGAATTCTGCATGGAGCCAACGACACTCTTGATCGCCGTCATCTACACAGCGGACGGCACACGGAGTGTGCCTGCTACTATTTGCCAGACGAACTCACAATGTCTACCAGTACAAAGCTTCAACTCCTGGCGATTGTTCCAGCGCTTGCGATTGGAGTGATCTTTGAGTTGTTTCTTGGTCATCGCCATGACTACACGGGTCACTATGGTGCCGGTTATGGAGCGAGCTTGGTATTGGGCTCGCTTTGGATGCGATGGCGAAACGACCGCAACTGTTCCTTAGAGGATCATCGTTGGATTGTTGGCGTTGTTCTATTGTGCATCGCGGCGGGTTTCGTGACGGAAAGCACCATCTTTCGATTTGCAAGATTTGACTGGATCGATTTCTGTAGCCAAAGTTTGGGCGCTGTTCTGGCAGGCGTTGTCTTGGTGGGATGGCATTCCAGACGCACCGACAACGAACTAATCTCGGCGGGCTTGGTTGTGGGTGTGATTCTTCTTGGTGTAGGAGCCAGCTATGCGGTCGGGTAAATTCGCCAGTCTATGCTTGTTGTTACTAGCTGTTGGGCTTGCCGCGGGCAATTATTGGACGGCTACACATCGTTCGACGATTCCCTTGAGCCTCAATGGGACGGTGACCAAGACCGAACAGAGATTTGAGAAGCATCATGGCAAGGACGACGTTTACTTGCTTTGGATTGATGACGTGGAATATCAAGTCGATCGCACTCTGTTTGAAGAAGTAGCTCAGGGCGACACGTTGCAAAAACCGGCGTGGAGTAAGCAAGTGCTCGTCAGCGGCCGGAGCGTGACCTTGGGCTACTCCAAGGACTGGTCTGGAATGCTAATTGCCATGCCCTTGGTGGTTTGCATTTTTGTAGCGACCATCGTTTTCAGCCTTCGACTTGCGGCAACCGAACCAACCATTGACTCCAGAGCGGCCAAGGCAAATAGTTAACGCTGTAGTTGCAGGTGTTAAGGCTGATCTCCTCGTATAAAGAACGAAGTCAGCGGACGGCACACGCAGCGTGCCTGCTACGATCAACCGAAGTGGTCTAGTCGATACGGTCGGTACATTTAGACCACGACTGAGCCGGCCCGGTGGTTCGTTCGGTTTCGAGCATGGTTTTGCATGGCTTCGCTGGGTCGGCTCGATTAGCGTAATGGTACTCGGTTAACGGCAAGGCCCAGAAAGCCGCCGCGTCCGATCGTTTAACGGCAAGCCGAAGGCGACTGTTCCACTGATTGCGAAAAGAACAGTCGCCTGCGGCTTGCCGTTAAACAATTTCGCCATCGCAACGACTAAAGCCAACAGCTCGCAAGACTAGAACACCTGCATGATATCCCTACGCTATTTTGTCCTGATCCTGCTGACCTTGTGCTGCCGCGAGTCGGCTGCCGAGACCAGCTTGCCAATCAGCGGCCCCATGGCTGGGTTCATGGTCTTCATGTTGATTTTTGGCTTTACACTTCTTGCCAAAGCCGCTGCGATTCGAGCGATCCGCACGTCGACCATCAATGGTGCTCGGTTTGCATGGTTGACTCGAGAGTATTTCCAGATTTCGCGACAGAAGGTTGAGCGAATGTGGTGCTGGTTGGCTCCCCTGACCATGCTGCTAACGGGATGGTTTCGGTGGACTGTCGACTTGCAGAATGCGGGTTGGTCGCAATCGCTGATGTTGGCCAGTTGCTTCATACCGACCCTGATCTTCCTGGCTGCTGTTGAAGCGATCGGCGCTCAACTCGATCAATCTCATAAGTCGAAATCCAACCGGCGAGTTGGACAATCGTGGGCAACAAGGCTTAGACTTGGCGAAGTGGCTGGTCTGACGACATGCTTGCTGCCGGTTTTGTTGATCGCCTCAATCTCGGATGTTTCGATTTGGGCCGGACGCGTTTGGGGACTGGATCAAACTGTGGTCAGCACAGTTGCGTCCATCGGATTAGGCATTCTTTTCGTGTTGATTTTTCCTGCCTTCCTCACAAAGTTATCTGGCGGAAGGCCCTTGGAAAAAGCTCTGGCCGATCGAGTGCAAGGACTGATGCAGCGCTCACACGTTCGCGGCATCGGTGCTGCTTGGATCGCCAGCAATGGTCGTTGGGCAGGCGCTGCGGTAATCGGTTGGGTGCCAGGTTTTCGCAAGCTATGGTTGGGCGATGCGCTGGTAGGACACTTGAGCCAACAAGAAGTCGACATGGTCGTACTGCATGAATTGGCTCACGTTAAGCGGCATCATTTTCTATGGCGACTGTTTCCCGTCGTTTGGTCGATGGGAGCCGGTTTGGCATTGTGGCTAGTCGCTGATCAGTTCGGATTCGCGGACTTGCTGGCAACCAAGTTAGTGGCGGCTGTAGTGACAAGTTGGTTGCTGTTGTTTGGACTTGGAAATCTGGCTCGACGATGCGAACTAGACGCCGACTGGTCAGCATGCAATCTGGCGGTCGAAGCTGTTCAGTGGCATGACGAACTCTCGCCGGCCGAAGCGTTGAGTTCGGCGTTGAGCAAATTGCTCGAAGGCAGTGCAGCTCAGCAGCGGACTTGGTTGCACCCCAGCTTAGAAACTCGATTAGAATCTTTGCGGCAATGGCAATCGAATTACGAAGCTAGTGTTTTGTCTAGCCGAGTCAACAGCCAAGCCAACAGCGAATCCAGTGTCGAATCATTACCGGTAATCGCGGTCCTTGAGAATCGCCAGCCTGTGATGGCAATCGACGGGAACTAGCTCGTAGTGGGATTCGCCAGAATTCCGTGCCTTCACAACCCGAAGCGTTAGAGCGTTAGCGAGGGACTCCTGCTCGAATTCAGTCTTTCGAGCACGAGTACGAGCACGAGCACCATTTCATTGAGCACGAGCAGGATTTCTTGACGCCCTGCCGCCTACGGTTCCATGGTGCACCTGCTCGCCTGCACCACTCAAGCTGCATAAATGGACTAAACGGATCAGTCCAACACCTTTTCGGAGATTTGTAGAAGAATTGCTTCAATGACTGCAAAGCGATGACCGATGGTTAGAAGCGTCGCTCCACGCTCCAATCATTCCATGGCATCTAAGGACTTCTACGTGAGCACAATTCCGCTTCCGGCTCCAGGTATCGCAGCAACTGACGATTTGTTACACCGAGTTGATTTGGCAATCCGCCAAAATCCACACCTCTCGCGGCATCAAGTATTTTGCCAAGAGGAGTCTGGGATCGTGATTCTTCACGGTCGAGTTTCCACATTCTTCCAAAAGCAGATGGCCCAAGAGTCTCTGAAGAAGCTGGATGGCGTGGAAAAAGTTATCAATCAATTGGAAGTCGACTGGCGATCGTCAGTGCAAGTCTAAAACCTCCGCCAAGGACCTGTATCATTCGATTTTCTGCAAGGGTTAGAATCGAATGGAAGGTCGGGTCCACAAGAAAATCCCTTGCCGATTCAATGCCGCTTGATTTCAAGCGGCTTTTTTTGTTTTTGGCGCGTTGCCAAGTCGTTGACAAGTAGCTTTGTTCACCATCTAAAATCGGTTCTGCGTGTCCACATATTCTAAGTGTGTTGTGGAACTATCGGCGAAGACAAACGCTGAAAAAGTGGGGCTCAAAATGGCTCGCCCCCCAGTAGATTGAGTCGACTAAATCGCGCGAAATTGTGCGAATTCCGTTGACTTGCGAATTACAAACTCTCATAATCCCCTGAATAGAGCCTGTGACTGGTCCGATACTGTTGATTGTTCGTCTGAGTCCTTTCCCCTCGGGGACAGTGAAGGTTGAAGATCGCATGACTCTCGGATAGGTTCCGTTTGCTTTGAACGGTTCCAAAATGTGCGATACGTGTTCGGTTTGTTTGACCAGAATTGCGATCGTTTGATCACACTGTTTGTTTGAGGATTTCGAAGGTGACGAATATTTACGTCGGGAACTTGTCGTTCCGAGCAACTGAAGATGAAGTACGCTCCGCGTTTAGTGCGCACGGTGCGGTTACTTCCGTTAACATCATTATGGACCGTGAGACTGGTCGCTCGCGGGGCTTTGCTTTTGTCGAGATGCCTAATGCTGATGAGGCACGGGCTGCAATCGAAAAGATCAATGGAAAAGAGATCGCTGGACGTGCGGTAACAGCTAACGAGGCTCGTCCTCGAACCGAACGCCCACAAGGCGGTCGCGGTGGCGGAGGTGGTGGCGGCGGTGGACGTTACAACGATGATCGTGGTGGCGGACGTCGAAGCTATTCCAATCGCGACGACTACTAATCGGTCGAGTTGATTTTTGTTTCTGCAGCTCGACGGGAAGGGCGAGCCGGGAAGCGTAAACGAAGATTCGAAGAACATCTACTCGGGAGTAGTTTACGCACCTGTAAGCTACTCCCGATTTCTTTTAGATTCCAACACAAACTGCGAGACACGAAAATGTCGATACTCCGAGCTCAATCCCTGTTCGTCGCCGACTGCTTAAGGGCAGCCCTGATGACAGGCCTAGCAACGGGCCTGATGACAGTTGGGCTCGCCATTGTGCCAAACCATTACGCTTACGCTCAAAGCGCTGAAACACCGCAAGAAGCCAAACAGTCTACGCCAGCGTCCGTTGAAAAGGCTACAGAAAAGGTAACCGAAAAACCTGCTGACAAAACTGCGGAGAAGCCTGATGAAAAGCCCGCAGACAAGCCCGGCGATAAGCCAGCAGACAAGCCCGGCGACAAACCAGCTGCTGATGCCAAGAAGTTAGCCGAAGACCGCACCAGCCGCGCGACAGCTCGAGCCAAAGGGGAATTGAATTTCGACGACTTGAAGTTTGATATCGAAAAGGGCGGCAAGTTCGAGCGATCAATGCTTCCCAAAGAGATCGAAGAGCTCAACAAGAAGACTATTCGTATCCGCGGCTTTATCTTGCCTCAAAGCGTGCTCAAGATGACGGGCTTTGAAGAGTTCGTCTTGGTCCGTGACAACATGGAGTGCTGCTTTGGTCCAGGTGCTGCCTTGTATGATTGCATCATGATCCGCATGGAGAAAGGTAAGAGCGCTGACTTCACGACTCGCCCCGTCGCAGTCAAAGGCAAGTTCGAAATTAAAGAATTCAAAGATCCGACCACCGAACAACACTTCGCAATCTACTTCTTAACTGCAACGGAAGTGAAATAGTTCTAAGAACTAGTTGAACTACTAACGACGGATCACTAGCTCCGCCTCACGACGTTGTTGCTCTTCTAACGGCAGCCAAACTAGAGCCGTGCGAACCAGCGGCGTAATCCGCGATGGAAGTGTTGGATTGTCTGTACGATAAGCCAAGGCGTGTACCAAGGACATGATGGGTTGCGTGGACTTCGTTTTCCACGCCAGTGCACCCTGTGCGTCTTCGAGCACCACGCCTGGCTTTGATCCCACTCCAGCTAACTCAACGAACTGGGGAATAATATTGAACTCCAGCGACAGCCGATCAAAGGCAATATTTCGAACGCTGGTCTGCGGCACAACGGACATTTGCAAATGATAGGCTACTGAGTTGAGAAACTGAGCGTCGATACGTCCTGCTTCGACGGCCAATTTTCCTTGAACCATGTGTATCTGCGAAGCAGCAAAAATTGCATTCAGCTCGTCAATCTTCGCCATGCCGCTGATCATCGATTCACTTCCCAGAACTACTTGTCCCATGTCAATTTGATGGATGCTGGCGTCGCGCAAGTAATAGTTGCTTTTATTTCCCTCGGTGTGAATTCCCATGATGCCACTGAACAGACAGCTCTGAAGGGAATGGCGAATTCCACTGGCCGCGGATGTCGAGTTCAAATTGAAGATCTTCGAAAGCACCGTACATGACAAGCGATGGACTCGCAGTCCGACATCGTATGTTGTTGCGGCGGGATGACGTCGAACGACAACCAAATGATTGAGTGGCTCGGTAGTCAAGCTACCGATCGCTGGCACAATTCGAAATCCAGCGCTCATACCCGCCAGGTCGGTCGAATTGGATAGATTCACATTCACTTCGGCCAACTCAATCGTATCTTCGTCATCGCTGACAGTCAGTCGATCCGATTGAATCACGGCTGTCGGCATGGAATGCTGAGACAGGAAATGTTCGTGCAGTTCTTTTCCGGCCAGAGCGATTTGATCGAGCCGCAATTCGGGCTTCTGAAGTTTGACTTGCCATCCCAGTCGATTGTCCAACTGAACTTCGATCGATGCGCATCGTCCGACTAATTTGCTTGAGCGAGCTTGAAGAACTTGAACGCCTTCCAAGCGGTACTTGCAAGGAGCGAGCGTATAAGCCTCGGTCACTCGGAATTTGAGCCCAAACTTGGACTCGAGCTCTTGCTCCCAAAGCGCCGCTTGACGTCGATGGTAGCCCGGAATCATCGCCGCGACACAGAGGTAAAGGCAAAATACCAGCGGCGCAGCACCGAACACAACGAAGGCTAAGCGACAAAGGCTTCGTTGCGATGATTCGTGCAGAATGAACCGCCTGCTAGTCATCCGTGACTTTTTCCTAGGGCAGATTGAAAACAAACTCGGCGTCGAGAATCTGATGAGACTCAAAATTCTCGTGTCTGAAATCCTTCTGAGACGCAGAGGTTTGTACTATCCCGGGAGCCTCTATGTCTACGCAGAATGTGCTGCATCCAGCGATGCTAGCATTGGAAAAGAGTAGCAGGCGCATTCCATGTGCCGTCCGCTGTCTTCAAGTTTGCTACTCAGTGTGCCACGACACTCCGTGGCGTCTTCTTCTTTTCGTCTTCTACGCCTAGCCAAAAACAGTGGAGGGTAGTCGGATGATTTAGGTAGTGGCCACTTTAGTTCTCGTATCGACCAAACTGAATAGAACCACCCCAGCTATCGCGCTTAAGCAGGGCACAAACAATAGGTCTATTGGATCACGATTGCCTCTTACTAACAAAATGAACAGAGCTATTGCTACGTATTGAACG
>CAUJKA010000077.1 GCA_963204965.1 Planctomycetota bacterium
ATGACTTGCCTACGCACTACGGTTTTATCGTTAGCAGCTCGGTTGAAACCTTGCAAAAGCGATTGGAGCGATTGACCTCCACCAAATGGATCGCTCCGAAAGATTTAGTGAGTAGTGATGGCAACCGCAACAAAAAGAAACCTGCTGATGGTGAAATTCTTGCGGTGATTGAAGCACTCGACTCGCGCGGTGCCTGGGTGGAGGAGGATCGATTGATCTACCACAAACGACCTGACGTGAAGCGAGTCATCAAAAGCGAGACGTTCGCACACAACCTTGATCTGCTTAGTCGATATTTAGCAAAGTAAACTTATGATCTACTTGGCCCTGGGCATTCTTGTACTCACTGTCCTGCTGACTGCGCACCTGCTTCTCGGACTGCAGAGTATTGTATGGCTTGGCGAGTGGAGCGAGGAGTCGGATCAGCTCGATCGCATATCGGTCATCGTTCCAGCAAGAAATGAAGAGAAGCACATCGAAGCTGCGCTGACTTCACTTTTGGAGATCGACTACCCCAACATCGAGTTCATCGCTGTCAACGATCGCTCGACAGATTCAACGGGCGAGATTCTTGATCAAATGACCGCGAAGTATGAACAGCTTCGCGTCGTCCACATTCAGGAGCTACCGCAGGGGTGGTTGGGTAAGAACAACGCTTTGCAACAAGCTGCACGCATGGCAAGTGGACAATGGCTGTTGTTCGCGGATGCGGACATCTCTTTCGAGCCCAGTACTTTGCGCCGAGCCATAAGTTATGTCCACCATTTTCAGTTGGATCATCTGGCGGTGACTCCAGGAATTGAGATGCCCGGGATTGGCCTAAAGCTGTTTGTCGTAACTTTCATCAGCATGTTCTGCGCCTACTTCAAACCCTGGAAAGCTCGAGACCCCAACAGCTCGCGGTATGTCGGTATCGGGGCCTTCAATTTGGTTCGCAAGTCTTCATATGAGAAAGCCGGTGGACATGAAGCGATTCGAATGCGTCCTGACGACGACATGATGCTCGGCAAGATCATTAAGCTGGCGGGCTTTCGGCAGGATACGGCTCACGGCGTAGGCGTTATAACGGTGCCTTGGTACAGTTCGATGCGAGAGGCCATCGTGGGCCTAGAAAAGAACGCGTTCTCGGGCGTAAACTATCGCGTGAGCATTGTTGTACTAGGTGCTGCGGCCCTTTTGTTGACACACATTTGGCCATTTGTTGCACTGATTGTGACGCGAGGCTGGGTGCAGTTGGCCTATGCGCTCACGTGCCTCACCTTAGTCGGAATGTCCGCGCGCATTGCACATTGGATGCGAATCACGCCGCTGGTTGCGATAGCACATCCCATCGGAGTGCTGATGATTTTGTACGTCCAATGGCGAGCAATGTATTTGACGCTACGCAACGATGGGATTCGCTGGCGCGATACGCACTACTCGCTTGCTGAACTGAAAGCGAACCAAGTCTAGATCGAGGTTTGCCTACTGTGGTCTCACAATGGGCAACTTCTTGGGCTCGTACTTATGATCCCGTTTGCGAATAATCTCCATGTTGATGATCTCGTCAGGATCGAGTTTAGGCTTTTTCTTATCCTCTTCCGATTCGTCTTTACGAGCGGGCTTAATGCGATTGAGATTTCCTATGGCGTGCATCCCAGAAACAACTCTACCAAAGACCGTGTAGTTGTTTTCCTGAGTGATAGCTGGCAAGTAAGGAATGAAGAAAATGGAGCCGCCCGTATTCGGATTGTGCGGCAGTTGCGCTAGGGCAAGCGATCCGCGAAATAGCCCTCGCGCGTTGGGCAAGCTTCGTTCGCTGGTAATCCAGTAACCAGGACCACCGGTTCCGTCTTCGTTTGGGCATCCGGTTTGCGCCAAGGTGCGGTCGCCGACAAAGAAGAAGTCCGAGTAGTCGTAGAATCCTTGCTCGACCAAACTGATAAAGTTAGCGACAGCTTCGGGGGCGTCGTTTTCAAAAAGCTCGACGATCACCTGCCCCTTCGTCGTATTGATTTTGACTTGCGGTAAGGGTTCGCCGGCTGCATCTCGCTCGCGAGCTTTCAACTCAGCTTCCCAATCAGCTTGCAATTGTTCCAACTGAGTGAGCATGGCCGCTGGATTAGCAATCGACATGCTCTTCGATCGAATGGGATCTTGGGCTTGCTTGAAATCGTTCGCAGCTAGACAGCACTGCAAGTACATTTGCGGTATATCGGGCGAGGGATGCTGCATCTCGAAGAGTAGCTTTGCAATTGGCAGCATCCCGTCGTAGATATCCTTGTCGCAGTTTCGTTTGAGAGTTTTGAAAAGAATTTGCCCCAAGTCGACTCGACTATTGGGGTCAGCTTGAAATTCCTCGACCGCCGCTTGAATCAACTCGGCATTCAAATCGTACATCGGACTCAACGCTTCATACCACTCGCGGCGATACTTGGCTTCTTGAGCTTTGTCATCGCAGTTGTGGTACATGACCTGAGCGGTACGTAGCGTTTTCAACTGAGTCTTAAAGGCCAGAATCGCCTTGGTCAGTTTTTCGGTCTGAGGCTTGTAGTCGATTAGCTCTTGCTGGGCTGGCTTGTCATGATCGTGATTGTGAGGCAACTCCTGTGCGCAGGTAGTCATCTGTGCGGCGCTGCCTACGAAACAAAGCAGAGTGATAAGAACCAACTTGGGGAGAATGCTGAAGGAGTTGTGGAGACGAGTGCTGAACATATCGTAGCTGAACATATCGTAAAAAGGCGTCTTTCGATGTAAAGTATCTTTCCAAGAGCTTGATGAGTTGGACTCAAATTGGGCCTTTCTCATAGCATTCTCTACCGATTTTCGCGGCAATGCTAAATTCGGACAAGATCCTAGATTAGCAAGCGACTGGCAAGTTGGCGAGCACATTATCCCAGTGATACGATTTCTTAATCATGATTGTTCGTGTTAACTGAGGACTATGGATGAATATTTGGACAAGCCGGGTTTTCTGGAGCTGGACAATTCTATCCAGCGTAATCCTTGGCGTTTTCATTGTTGGATCCACAGTTCGTAGTCCGTGGTTTCGGAAACCTCCCAAGCCGATTGGCGACGGGTTATGTTACGAGTGCATCGCATTTAGCCTCTACTCTGGCGGTGGATTTCGCGAGAACTACGCTGATCCAAATTGGCGTGTGCTGTATGAGGGGCTGCCTGAGTACTCTGACTTTCTAAAGTCCGTCGAAGGCCGCGATCTACCTGCAACTGGCCGTCCACCACTTTACCCGCTTGCGTTGGCCTTGGTCTATTCCGTTTTCGGTAGAGGCCCGGAAGCATTCATGGCGATCCGAATCTTCTCTGCCATATGTTTGGCGCTTGCTGGAGGTCTGGCAACTGCTTTGACTCGCTGCCTCCTTTTGCAAAGAACGCAAAGCGCATGGATTGGTAGCCTGGGCAGCTTAGCTACGCTGGCTTTTGCTGCGAGCCAACGGACCATGCAGGACTACACCACCGACTTCTTAACCGAGCCACTAGCGCTTCTGTTGACTCAACTTGCAATTGTCCTGCTCGTTTCAACTGCGATTCTTGGCGAAAAGAAACAGGACCAATGCAAAACCGATGTCGCTGCGCAACTTGGATTGCGATGGGCCGTTGGATGCGGAGTGATTCTTGGCTTGATGGTCCTCGCGCGAAGCCTTTTCGTAACATGGTTACCGGGCTTGCTTCTACTGCACTTTCTATCGACTCGAGGCAATTATTGGCAGCGAATGCGCGGAGTGTCAATCGTCGCAATCACCGTGTTAGTGATCTGCCTACCTTGGTGGATTCATAACTGCGTTGCCCTATCTCGGTTCATGCCATTGGGGACTCAAGGACCCGTCGCAATGGCTGGCGGCAATTGCGATGAAGCTTTTGAAGATGGTGGCAATTGGAGCCACGTGCCCGAGCTTCGCATTCGCCGCGAATTGTTGGAGCGCGAAGACTTTCTCGCGGCTACGCAGATTGAAGGCGAGTTGATGGTGGTCGAGCAGGCTAAGAAAGAGGTTCGCGAATGGACCGCGAATCATTGGACTCAGCTTCCAACCCTCGCGTGGCGACGAGCCGTATCGCACTGGAATCCCTACAGCGGTCGCGCGCTGCTTTGGAAGTTCGCAATCGTTGTCGGACTGATTTGGACTGCGATCAACTTAGGGCAAGCGCGATGGTGGTTAATCGGCTTGCCCGTGCTGAGCACATTGGTAACGATGTTGCTTTACGAAACAGGAGGGCGATTTCTTGTGCCCTTATACGGGCTACTGTTTACGCTCTCTGGATTGGGCGTTTGCGCAATCGCAATGTTTCTAGGCAGACTACTCAGTGGCAGACCTGTTGGGGAAATGTCTGTCGTAGGCAGTACTAACGACCTGCCGTAGGAGCCGCCAAGCTGATGCAAACGATCTCTTTGTCATTTCGAGCGATCATCGAACGCTCTGCAAAGGCTGGATGACTCCACACCACCGGGCGTCCAAAGCACTCGCCTGTAGGTTCAACGACCTTCATTCGACCTTTGATCTCGAAGCCGGATGGAGAGAGCTTGGCTACAACTAACTCGCCTGTTTCAGCAAAGACATAGGACAGTCCCTTGTTCTGCACAACGAAGGCTGTTCCGTGCGAAGCACGACGGCCAGCAACGCCTGTGGTCAAGTCAAACGTTTCCCAAAGTCGTTTGCCAGTCTTGGCATCAACAGCGACAAACATTCCCGATCCGCAGTCTGCGCCGTAGAGCGTGTCATCGATCCACAACGATGTTGCATTAGCGCTGAACACGCACTGCTTAATCATGCCCTTCCAAGCAGTTTTCGGTGCTCCGCTTGCATCGAACTCAACCATCTCGCCTACTTCGCCAATGCCACTGGCGAACATCCGGTTCTTCTGGAATTGCGGCGCAGCGATGGCCATTCCGTACTTTGGCGAAAGTGGATGGGTCCAAAGGGTATTGCCCTTTTGTAGATCCAAACCACAGACTGCATCAGCATGCCAAATGACCAGTTGATCCTTACCGCCAATCTTTGCGATTGTCGGAGGGCAATAGCCAATCTCAGCGGCCGACAACGCGTGCCAAACCTCTTTGCCAGTCAATTTGTTCAGCGCTACAACTACGTGATCCTTGCCTCCCGCAAGACAATAAACCAGATCTCCATGAACGAGTGGATGAGCCGAGTGGCCCCAGATTGGCGTCTCTGCCTGATAGGTCTCGGCGAGATTCTGTTTCCAAACAACTTCGCCTGAGGCCACCTTCAAGCACAGCAGGTCGCCTTCAGCGCCGAGTGCGTAGACGAGATCCCCGTCCACCGTAGGAGTTGCCCGTGGCCCAGCGGCGTATGAAATCTTGTACGCGCGCGGATACTCTTGCTTCCAAATCGTTTTGCCTGTTTTAAGATCCAAGCAGTGAATTCGCTCGACTCCCTTGCGCACATCGCGAGTTCCTGGATCGTTGGTGAGCTTGGGATCGTCGGCAAGAAAGTCAGTGACGAAGACTCGCCCAGCAGAAACCGCTGGCCCCGAGTATCCGCCGCTAAGCTCGGCGCGCCAAACGACTGGCAAGCCCTTTTCGGGAATCTCAGTTACAACCCCCGCTTCGCTCCAGATTCCATTGCGACCAGGTCCCATCCATTGCGGCCAGTCGTCCGCAACAGCAGTGTAAGGCACGACGCAAAGTAGAGCAGCAAAGGTCAATTGTTTAAGATTCATCGATTGCGATTCCTCTGTGATAGATCTTGAAGGCACGTGGCGTTGCGAATTGGAACGTTGCAGTTCGTGCGGCATCCACACCAATATTCATTTTCTGCTGTTTTATGGTGATTGCACAGAGGGCGAACACTTATGCGCCGAAGTCGCTAGTTTTATGTTGTTTTAGGGGCGAAGCCCAACACTGTGAAGCATATTTTTTGAACCGCAGGCGCTAGTTTGATAGCCCTGTGTGCAATCAGCCGTCTCTCCAGCCACGCAGTGATTATGATTCTTACTCCCCCTCGCCCCGCTTCGGGGAGAGGGGGTTGGGGGGTGAGGGGGTTAGGCTCTTCGCAACTAAGCAAACTATGAACTATAGGCGTTTCCCACAGTAAGTCCTATGATGGCGTTCGCGTCAAAACGTAGCTGAACGTAGTCTTAACATTCCGTTCGGTTCGGATGATCGATAGCTCAAGTACGGTGCCGTTGTACTTGAAATCGCTTCCGACCACTTCGCGAGTGCCGAGCAGTTTTGAGAGGTTGGGATTGGGCTGCTTTACAAACTCAGCTTTGGTAGCTTTGTAGACTTGAGCTGTTTGAGCAAACGTGAATTGCCAATGTCGCTGATCGTTATGCTCAGCGCGAAAGGAAAACTGATCCTGCTCTCTACCTGTAAAGACAACCGTCACTGACTGTTCTGTCGTCTTGACGCTAGTGTCGCTGGTGCGAGTCGAAACGCGTCCGGTCCAGACGCTTCCATTGGGAAGTGGATCGTGTTTGTCAAAGAAGCGTTTGAACTCTTCCTTCAGCGCATCAGCTTCAGCCTGCTTGGCCGCTTTGACAAGATCTTGCGTTACCTCGGAGGTTACCTTTTGAACATTCAGGAAAGACTTCCACAATCGTGATCCTTGCATTTGCAACGAAGAAGAATCGGGAAGCGAGCCGTAGCGATTGAATCGCTCGACCTGCTTTTGAATCTCCAATAGCGAATCACCCTTCCCCGTCTTTCCGGCCTTTCTCGCTTTGTCCTTAGCAGAGGTTGCCCAATTGTCGACCGACTGCTTGATCTCTTCCAACAACTTCTCGTGCTTGTCGATCTCCGCCTTCACCTTATCATCGATCGCGCCTTGAAATGCATAGGCTGACGGAACGGTCGAGAGCATCATCAGCGCAACACAAATGGCCTGTCGTATCAGTGCCGTGGTTTGTAGCTTTGGTATTGGAAGCATCCGATTACTCTAACGTTGGAGATCCAAAGAAAGCCAATGTCAATTCAAGTTGCACTATGGATTTTGAACGTGCAGACTCTTGAGCAAGGACTTTGAACTTTGCAGACGATCCAATTGTAGTCTAAAGTGCAATTTCCATGGGAATAAAGGTCTATTCGTGGAGCTGGTTCGCATCAAACATTTGATGTCATGTTCGGGGCCTAGTTGTAGGCTATCGCTGCTAGTTGTGGCTGGTATCTTCGGGAATCGTGAACTATCCGACACGGCCTCAGCTAAACGCTTCGCTTACGGAGCCTTTCCTGCAATTCCGATACCTTCGCTGCAAGTTCAGCCAAAGTCATTTTTGACAATTCTTCATCCAGAGCGACTCGATCCCCCAGTAGTTCCTGGTAGGTTTTGACTCGCCCGATTGCCTCGCCCTGTTTTCGTCCTTCTTGACGACCTTCTTGCCTCGCATCGATCAAGTTGGATTGAATATCCAGGCTAGCCTTTTCTCTTGCATCGTACATGTTCTTTTCCTCTGCTATCTCTCGAATCGCATTTAGCTCAACCGTCGCCCGAAGAAACTCCTTGCCCGAAGAAACTCCTTGTTCGGCAGATATTCTTGCAGCTCTTCGACCGTATATTCGCTCGCATTTTTGATCCAATAACACCATTGCTCGAGGACGCTGGCTCCACAAACCTGATTCGTATCGCCATTGTACTTCGATAGCTCAACGGAGTGAATCTCGATCGACTCGTCCAGAACCATGCCGCTATCATGTTCCACCAACCGAAATTGGTGATGCAATTGTTCATCCTCCCACAAATTACGCATCAACAAACAGATTGAATAGGTCGCCCGTAGATCGCTGTAACCCTGACCGGAACGAAGCTGGTCGGTGTAGGCCTCGCAAGCGTAAAAGACTGCCCGTTTCGCAAAACTCGACTGAGTTACGATTTGGATTTCTATCACAAAAATCCGACCTGCCTCATCGGTCGCCTTTACGTCCACGCAGACGAGTTTATCCGTCTCAAAATCTATGAATCCGAACGGATTGAGGTACTCGATCGAGACCACTGGTCGAGGCAATCCTAAAACTGCGTTGAGCAAGCTAATGAGGCAGATCTCATTGCCCGGTTTCCCAAAGATCTTGCGAAACGCAAAATCGATCCAAGCTCGGATTCCAATCTTCATCGACATCGTCCATTCTTCCAGCGTCAAATCGCAAAGCCCGATTGCGAATCGCCCGCTTCAGCAGTCCCGCTGAAACTGATGGGCCAAGAGTTGGTAGACGGATCTGAGCGAAATTCCTTACAAGGGTTTTCAAGGATTTTCAAAAATAGTCGAAATCAGTTAAGCTGGGCCTAAGTAGGCTGTGTCCCCGCACTGACTAGGCCAGGAAAGTCGATCGCTGATTCTATCGATCAGCTGAAACGCGGGTTCGACGTTTCGCAGCCCATTCCCGCTCTAAAGATGGGCGACTAGAAAATGATGTTGGTCCGTGGAAATCATCAGCTTGCGGCCATGCGGCAACTGGGGAAAAGACGATTCCATGTCGGCTAGTTGCTCGGAGCGGCTTGTCGCAACGGATGAAGGACTTCTACCGAACGAACTTCCCAGACGTTTTTGGAGGCTAATAGGATGAACTGGCTTTCATCGAGCTTTAGAAATGATGCAACGTGTCCGTGCTGCCGATCTTCGCTTGAAGGTTATGCGCCAAGTGCTGATCACCATGCGACGAAGTGTATTCGGTGCGGTGAGACTCTTGTCGTAATATCGTCGCCGAAAAGAAGTAGCTTAGTCGCCATTAATCATTGCCCGCCTGAGTTGAAAAGCTTTCTGAAATGGACTCAGGAAAACCTCGATGAGCTTGAGTTCGTTGGCTTAATCGTTCAGCTTGAAGAAGTCTTTGGTCTTGAAACCGCCGGAGAGTGAACGCGACCGAAGTAGAACGGCCTCAATCCGGCGGAAACTCGGTAGATGCTCCAATATAGGACGCTTGAAGCGCGACGATACCTCGTCTTGTCCAGAAAGTTTAAACTAAAATGTGGCGGCACGATGCCGCCGTAATGTCTTAGCAGGATGCGTCCCCGGTTTGAAGTGGATTGGCCGTCGAAGCCAACCAGTGCGGTTGGAAGCATTCCGAACAGGCCAGCCCAGTTGCGCTGGACGACGGTTTGGAGACAGCACAACGGTGTAGCATGAGAAGGCGTAGTTAGCCTCAATTAAGGAAGGACCATGAGAATCTTTTTGATCGCGGTAGTCACGTTGTCTGTGATACTGCCGTTTAGCAATGGGTCGACAATACAAACACAAGAGATGAAGCTTGTGAATAAGCTTCCCCTTGAATTAGAGTTCTGCAAACCATTTGTAGAAGCCAATGATGGACGCTTTGAGGTCAGTGCGTTCATTAGTCGCGATCAAAGTGTTGTTATTGAAGTAGTTGCCAAGGGCATTCTGACGCGTAATCACCGCGCTACGTCACTTCCTCGTGAACCAAATAGGATCAGCGACTGGTACGCGAGATTTAAGCTTATTCCAAAACTGAATGCGCAAGACCTACGGGGCATGACCAAACTGGTCGAGAGCTTTGAAGAACCAAACAGTAAACTCAATCAAAGTCATCAGCAGTTACTTGAGCTGCTTCCCGACGTTCAAAACGAGGAATATGCATACTCAGTAGCGGTTACCTACTTGGTACCAGTGGAAGAAAGAGATCAAAAACGTGTCCTAGAGTTTATCGATTTGCTATCGAAACGAGTACATGCAAGCGATGGAGGAGACACTCAAAAATTGCTAAGTTTTCGACTACTGGATAAGAGATGAAGTACTTGGTACGGTGGAGTATCCGGAGGCGTGCTGCCACGCTTGCCTGCCACGACGACTCGAGCCATCCATTCCAGCAGCGCAATGTAGTCAAGGTCGCTCATATTCGAAAAACTGTCTAGATTCACGGGGATAATCTCGCGGATCACGAGCCCATTCAAATAGCTCAGCCGATTGAGTGGTCTAGACTGCTTCGCGGGTTGACTCCTCGTTCGCCAGCTAGGTTGGCCAGCTAGGTTGGCCCCAAAACAAAAAAGGGCAGCGGAATCTGGTTCTGCTGCCCTTGGGAGTTTTTGTTTTCTAATCCGCAATGATTAGAAGCTGTACTTTGGATTCTTACGATCGAAGTCAATGTCCTTCAGACCAACATTCATCTTAATGTTCTGATAGGTGTACTCTTCCAGCAATTCAGGCTCACCACCAGGGCTCTTTGGCCAAATGTAAGCGGCGTAACGCACTGGAACTTTCAGTTGATCGTCGATGAAGATCTCTGCCTTGTGGAAGTCGAAGTGCGATCGCTCCATTGGATGCACAACAGAGATCAGAGTGCTTGGACGTTCGCCAATCTTGACTGACTTATGTTCAACATGGCACTCAGCATGCGCACGGTCGCGTTGACCCTTCTCGATCAACTTCAAGCACAGGTTTTCAATGCCCATGTCGACGATCGGGTAACGTTGATTTCGCATGGCCAGCATGCCTTTAGGATCAAGTTCCATGGTTGGCAGGAACTTGCCTTTGACGCCACCTTCGTGAGCAACGATGTTGCCCTTGTTCTGGTTCTCAACGTAGATAACTTCGCGGCCCTTGATCTCGGTGGGCTTCAGGAAGGTCATATACACGCTGAATGGAGTGACGACCTGTCCATTCTTAATCTTGCGATTGCGGACCTTGATGCCCATGAATTCGTGGTCACCCAAGACGCCATCGATTCGCTCGCGCTTGATCATGATGGCTGTGTAGTCCACCACGTTATCTTGGACGTATTTCAATGTTTCGTGAGCGAATTGAATCGCTGGGTCCAACGGATGCGCAGCGGTTGCGGCAATCGAATCAAGCTTGGCGACTCGATGGACTGGTTCGCTAAGGGTTGGCGGATCACCAGCAAGCAGATTGGCCGACAAAAAGGTCGCACCACCTAAGGCTGCGGTAAATGATAGAAATCGACGACGATCAACCTGTCTCATCCGAACTCCCCTTCCGTGGGAATGTAGCAACTACGGCACGATGGGTAGTTGCGTTTGGCTATCTGCTGAGTTTTGTACGCATTATGTTTTGGCTTCGGGTGGAATCCTCACACCCATGCTTCATTATCGTAATAGTCTGCTCAGGCCGACAACCAAAAGTCTTTTGCCAGCATTACAATCATCGCAGGCTTAGACGGTGTTAACCGCACGGTGCGTACAATCACTACAGCTTGCTTGAACAATACAAGTTTTAACCCCCCATTGCCATCGCAGTTTACTTCCTCCAAAGCCTCAATAAAAGCGACTGTACGCGAGTCCCGCGGCAACGAAATCCCTCAAAAATTGCTGGCACATGTTGAGGTTTGAGATAGAATTCCGCCCTCAAGGCTTGCTCGACTAACTGCCACAAGTAGTGAACGTCGTCGCGCGGCAATTGAGACATCTCGTGAAGTCGAAAGATCCATTGATGAGCCCCCGATTTAGCTCTGGAATTCAACAACTCGATCAAATCCTCGGCGGCGGTTATCTTTCGGGTAGTATGGTGATGGTGGTTGGAGCAACCGGAGTCGGCAAAACGCAGCTCGGCATGAACTTCATTCATCAAGGCAGTTCGGCTGAAAATGCTCGCGGCGCAATCATCGATCTATCCAGTCGCGGCGATTCGCAAAATCACACGGGCTATTTCGAACGACTGTTTGGGCAGTCGCTTTCAACAGCTGGGCCACTCTCAACGTCGCCAAGTCAAGTGAATGCTGAAGCAATCTTGCTGAAGGAACGACCCGCGGATGTTCTCGAGTTCCTGGGGTACTCTGGTCGACGCGTAATGCGCAGCCAAATGGATGTCGATCAATGGCACAGTTGGCAATCCGAGATGAATCGCCGGACGCCACAATTGTTTAGCTATGTGTATAAGCATCTCACCTCGGGCACTCGCCGTTTTGTCGTCGATGGCATCGAGCCCACCGACGAGGCGACCGATTCATTGCAGCTTGAACTCGTCGAGATGATCTACCACCGCATGCTGCGCAAAGAGCATGACTGGTTGGCTCGTGAGGTCCTGCGCGAGCAATTTCGCGCAAACGAAGAACAGGTCCAGCAATCAACCTACGATCACACTCAGTCGGTGGCCATGGTCTTGGTTACAACAGCGGAAACGATGCTAGATCGCTTGATTGAACAACCGCTGTCCAGTGGCGATTTGGCCGCTGGTGCAAACACTGTGATCTTGCTTGGTCGTCGAATGGTAAATGATCGCATGCAGCGAGCGATGTATGTTGCCAAGCATCGTGGCAGCTATTGTGATACTCGTGTCGTTCCGTTCGAGATTGATGAACGAGGGATACAGTTTGGCGAGTGAGTGTGCTACGACGCTCCGCCGTTGTTCTTCTTATTCTTCTTATTCTTCTTATTCTTGTTTTTCACTATGCCACGACCCTCCGTCGTGGCTACGAGAACACTCCGAAGAACGACGACGGAGCGTCGTCGCACACTTTGGGAGCAGCGTGGAACACTAGGACCAGTCGAGAGGGCTGTGCCAGGCGTCGAATAGCTCTTTCCAGCCTCTCGAAACAACCGTTGTTGATCCGTTGCGAACAGTACAGTCGGTTGATTGGGACACACTGCCCAAGCGATTCACAACAACGCCGCTCAACGACTTCTCGAACTCTGCTTCGCGCCCTGCGGCAACTTCGATCACAAAGCGACTATTGCTCTCCGAGAACAGTAGCTCGGTCGCGCTTAGGCCGCTTTGCTGGACTGCCGAGGCAACGTCGACATCGATTCCAAGCTGTCCGGCAAATGCCATTTCAGCTAAGGCAACCGCTAGTCCACCTTCGCTCAGGTCGTGGCACGAACGTACCGCTCCGGATTGAATCGCACAATGGACAGCCTTAAATGTTGCAAGGGCTGACACAAGGTCAACCGTTGGAACTTGCCCGCCGGACATCTTGAGATGTTGCAGCAAGTGCGATCCCCCAAATTCAGCAAGTGTCTTGCCGACTAGGTAGAGCGTGTTCCCCGGTGACTTGAGATCCATCGTGACGCATTTGGTGACGTCATCGACTTGTCCCATTGCACTGATTAGAAGCGTACTTGGAATAGCGATCGTCTGCTTTTGGCCGCTCGAATCGATCCAAGTGAACTCGTTGTTCAAACTGTCCTTGCCGCTGATGAACGGTGTCTTCCAAGCCACGGCGACATCGTGACATGCCAAGGCCGCGCGAACTAGCGTGCCCAAGGTCTCGGGTCGCTCGGTATTGCCCCAGCAGAAGTTGTCTAGAATGGCGATACGATTGGGATCAGCACCAACGGCAATTGCATTCCGCATCGCTTCGTCGATTGCACTAGCAGCCATGTGATACGGATCAAAGTCTCCGTAGTGAGGATTCATTCCACAACTGATCACGACACCGCGATGGCTGTTCAAGCGAGGGCGCACGACAGCGGCATCGCCAGGACCATTGCATTGTGGGCCAACAAGCGGCTTAATCACACTACCAGCCTGAACCTCGTGGTCGTATTGTCGAATGATCCAGTGCTTGCTGGCTACGTTGAGCGATCCAAGGATTCCCAGTACAGCCGCTTCGCAACCGGCCTGGTCAAGCTGAGGGACCTTTACATTGACAACTGCCGGTGGCTGATACGTTGCTTGTCGAACCACGGGCGGTCGTCCGCCGTGCAAGAACTCCATCGACAGAATGCCAACTTCGGTACCGGCATACATCAATCGCAACTGGCCCGTTCCAACGAACTGGCCAATGACCGTTGCTTCCACACCTTCAGCCGCACATAACTTTTGCATACGCTCGAGCTTCTCCGGTGGAACGGCGAAAATCATTCGTTCTTGAGCTTCACTGATCCAGATCTCGGTGTAGCTCAACCCATCGTACTTCAGCGGCGCGCGCTCGAGCCAAACTTCAGCGCCGATCTCTTCACCCATCTCTCCGACGGCACTGCTGAATCCGCCCGCTCCGCAATCGGTGACTGCGCTGTAGAGATCTTGGTCGCGAGCTTGCAACAAAACGTCTAAGACCATCTTTTCAGTGATCGCATTACCAATCTGCACAGCACCGCCGGAGATTGATTCGCTTTCACTTGTTAGTTCGGCGCTGCTAAACGTGGCACCGTGAATTCCATCGCGACCAGTTCGACCACCCAAGGTGACGATCCAATCGCCGGCCCGAGCGTGCTTGTCGACTTTGTTTACAGGCAGCAGGCCCGCGTTGCCGCAATAGACCAGTGGGTTGCCAAGATAACGAGGATCGAAGTAAACGGCTCCATTGACCGTGGGAATTCCCATACGATTGCCGTAGTCGCGAACGCCCGACACGACGCCTTTCATCACGCGACGTGGATGCAACACACCTGGCGGCAACGTGCTGGGATCGGTGTCTGGTGGCGCGAAGCAAAAGATATCGGTGTTACAAAATGGCTTGGCGCCTAAGCCCGTTCCCATCGGATCGCGGATGACGCCACCGATCCCCGTGTTCGCTCCGCCGTAAGGTTCGATCGCGCTGGGATGGTTGTGCGTTTCGACTTTGAACACCACATGGTACTCGTCATCGAACTTGACGATTCCCGCATTGTCCGAGAACACCTTCACGCACCAATCATCCTTGCCAAGTTCCGCGCGGATCGTTTGCGTAGCTTTGAAGATCGTCTCTTTGAGCATGTTGTTGAACTGTCGCGAACCCTTTTCGTCGGTGTAAGCGATGCGACCGGCCAGCGTTTTGTGACTACAGTGTTCGCTCCACGTCTGCGCGATCGTTTCCAATTCGATGTCGGTTGGTTGGCGACCTAGCTTGGCAAACTGAGCCTGAATCGTTTGCATCTCGGGAAGCGTTAAGTACAACTGGCCTTCTTTGCTTAGCTTCATCAGACCCGCATCGTCAAGCTTGGCGATGTCGACGTGTCGCAATTGAAGCTGGTACTGTCCACCAATATCCAAGCGATGTATCACAAGCGGACCAGCGATCACGCGTTCAATCGAATCGTTCGAAAGCAGTTTCTGGCTCAGCCGTTGCATTTGATCTTCTGGCAGATCGCTCAGCCAGTACTTTCGAAACGTCCCGACCTGCTCGACTGGCAAGCTCATGTCTTGCAAGGCCTGCAGCGTAGACAGCGCAACTGGGTCCATCACACCGGGCTTTGGCAATACGTGAAGCAGTTTCTGCAATCCGTTGCGAGGAGCGACCAAGGTGGGATCGCCGACTTGCGCGATAGTCGTGGATTCTACAATCGAATCCGCCAACAACTGCTCGGCCGCGCGACGCACTTCATCGGCACTCAGTTCGCCTTGAAGCAGGAAACCATGAGCAGCCGAAATAGTCAGGTTACTGCCTAGCCCCAAATCACGGGCTTCGGATTGAAGCGACTTACCTGCAACATCCTCTTGTCCAACAGCCGGAAGAATATCGATTTGCCAAAGAGTCACGTTGAAAAATCCTTAAGTGTCGAATCCTGATTGCCCAGCCAACGCTCAATCGATGGACAATTGAGCCAATCGAAACTGGCATGAAGTGTATTTTTTTAATTAACCCGCCGCAGTTCAAGTTGGCTTGATTTCGCAAACTGCTGTCTGCCTATAATCAACTCACCACGGACGAATCTCTGGCCGACTTGCCGCTTTCCAGCAGCGAGACAATTGCCGTTTGATCGCCGCTTTCAATCGCGCTCAACCACTGCGAAAGCCCTTGCGAGTAGATTCGTAAAGCTGACAAAATGGGTTCACGATTTTCGCTAATAATTTGCCGCCACATTTCCACGTCACCGCTGGCAACACGCGTGGTATCACCCCAACCGCTTGCGGCGAAGGGGATTAAGCTTGAATCGGTCGTTGAAGCGAGCGCCGAGGCGACGATATGCGGTAGATGGCTAACGCTAGCCACGGTTCGATCATGTTCGTCTGGCGTCATCCGCACAACGTCGCTGCCCAAGCTGCGCCATAATTGATCGGTACGCTGAACCGCCTGCGTCGATGTTTGAGCCGTTGGCGTGATGATGGTTCGCTTGCCCAAGAACAGATCGGCAGAAGCATGAGCCACACCGGTCTTCTCGCCGCCAGCCATGGGATGCGAGCCACAGAATTGTGAAAACTCTGACCCAGCAAGTTGTCGACAGATGCCGGACTTCGTACTGCCAACATCGGTAACGAGGCAATCGGCGGCGAGCTCGGAAGCAAGGCAGTTCTTGACGAATTCGGCGATGGACTGCACAGGAGTTCCGACCACCACTAAGTCTGCGCCGCGACAGGCCACGTTCAGGCTCTCAGAGAAGTCTGTGATCGCGCCGCGAGTAACAGCTTGTTGAAGCGATGCCGCATTGCGGCCGACTCCAACAATCGTCGTGGCCAGTCCACGTTGGCGCAACGCCAATCCGACCGACCCGCCTAACAAGCCGACTCCGACAATTACGACTCTGTGGTATCCAGGCATGCTTAGCGCCGAGCGTGTTGACTCTTAAACGGCAACCAAGCTCCATCTTGCTGGCTGCTAGCGACGGATTGCTGGATGAACAGCATTCCTTCAACACCGTCGAATACGTTCGGGTAAACGGTGTCTTTCAATTCAAATTTCTGACCTTGGCTAGACAAAATCATGGCGTCGTAAGCGGCCGCGTAGATGTTGGCGAATGCTTCGAAAAACGCTTCTGGGTGACCAGCGGGCAAACGACACGCGGCTCTACCACTGCCATTCATGAATGGAGCATTAGGATCGCGAGTGTACAAGCGATGCGGCTGTCCATTGGCGCGAACGATCATCACGTTCGGCTCTTCTTGTCGCCATTGGATCGCGCCCTTGGTTCCATCAATCTCGATGAATAGATCATTCTCGCGACCGTGACTGATTTGCGAAGCGGTGACAGTTCCCAGTCCACCATTTTCGAACTTGATCAAGGCTGTGCCGTAATCGTCCAGCTTGCGACCTTCTTCAAAGATACGCAGGTGAGCCGAAATGTGAGTCGGCAACAGACCGGTCATGTAACGACCGAGGTTATAAGCGTGAGTAGCGATATCGCCGAAGCAACCCGCCGCACCACTTTTCGTGGGGTCAGTCCGCCAAGCGGCTTGCTTTTGGTCCGAGTCTTCCAGCTTGGTTCGCAGCCAGCCCTGTATGTAGTTCGAGCGAACCGCTTGAATCTCACCGAGCTCGCCGCTCAGGATCATCTCTCGAGCTTGTCGTACGAGCGGGTAGCCAGTGTAGTTGTGCGTGACTGCGAAGACTTTACCAGACTTTGCAACGACTGCGGCTAGGTCTTCGGCCTGAGCCAGATCAAAAGTCATGGGCTTGTCGCACACGACGTGAAAGCCCGCTTCCAGAGCAGCCTTGGCGATTTCATAGTGCGTGTGATTAGGAGTCGTAACGCTTACAAAATCGATACGTTGATCAGCCGGAAGGGCCGCCTCTTTTGCGAACATCTCTTGGTACGATCCGTAAGCGCGAGAACCGCTGACGTCATAGTCAGAAGCTGAAGCTTTACTTCGTTCGGGATTGCTTGAAAACGCTCCCGCCACCACCACGGCTCGATTGTCTAAACAAGCGCCGATGGAGTGGACTTTGCCGATGAATGAACCCTGTCCACCACCTACCAAACCCATGCGAAGCTTACGATTGAGCGGCCCGTTGGTCATAGAACTTTTCTCCTGCAGATGAGGGGTGGTAGGAATCAAGGTTTGTGGACCTGATGTTGTACCACAGCCGCCCCTTTTTTCGAAGGAGGCAGGCGAAAAGTGCAAGCTGGATTCCGCTGGGAAAAAATCGAGCAATTTGCTGCGAAAAAGCTGTGCGGCTAGGGTGCGACTGGTTCCATCGGAAATCTCGGCTTTCGAGCAATCTGAAGTCTCATCCCTCAAGTCTGAAGCCTGAAGTCTGAATGCAGCGGACGGCACACGGAGTATACCTGCTACTATCGTTTGAACATCCAAAGTCGGCGAGCGAGATGGTAGATGTTTCCGTAGCCGGCGACATTGTCGATCATTTTGCCATTGGAATCAAAGGCGATTGCAAGAGTCCAGTTCGCCGCTCGATCTTCTATCGTAAGCTTTTCGGTGATCGCTAGTTGCGAGTTATCGACAAGAACTGGAAACGATACGCCGGGAATCGGCTTCAGAGTTAGAGCGTCCGGGTAGCAGAGGTTCCTAGCAAGCCCGACCACTTTGACTCCTTTATAGTCGTAAAGATCGTGAAGCAATTGAAAGCCTGCCAAGTCTGAACTTGAGTTCGTTACGACCAATAGCAGAAACTCGCCATCGTCTACATTGAGTTTGACCGGCTTGTCCCCCACTAGCTCGCAGGAATTCAGATCGAGTTCCTCAAGACTCTTCGGCGAATCAGCACCTGCAACTAAGTCATCTGCAATGTTGTCGGGAATAGTCAATTGAATCGATTCAAGTCCCGCTTGAGGTGTGAAGGTTTGTGTGGCGATACTATTGCGATCTGAGATCGCTTTGCTGTAGGAAAACGTGTACTCGATATCCGGTGGGAGGTTGTCGAAGGTAGCTTCGCCAAACTGATTAGTAGTCACTAAGCCACCGACTGAATTTGACCTAGCTCGCACGAACGCGTTGGGTATCGGTTTTCCGCTTTCGCTTACGAGGAGAACTTTGACAATCGTAGTTGTTTCCAGAGTCTCCGGGCGATTCGGCCTTGGGTTTGCACTCAGACCAAGCTGCTCGTACGCATGAATAGCGCTAAAGTACTCACTGTTGTTTTTTGCATTAGCGATCGCGAATTTGCCGTCTTGGGCAAGCAGAAAAGGAGCAGCAGTGGTGGCACCACGAAAGACAACGACTGGAGATGATCCATCCGCATCTATCTGAAACGTCGTTAGGGGCGCCGCCATGACCGAAACATCCGGGAGCTCTGTTTTCTGTGCTGCACTTGCCGTTTTCTCTGGCATGGAAAAGTCTTCGGATTTCCAGTCTTGTCCACCAAAAATCTCGACGCCGGCAATCTTCTGCCCATCAGCTACTCGAATTTCGAATGTCCCGTCCTCACCTGTATAAGCGCTGCCTTCCTTTCCAAGCAAGGGTTTGGAATAAATCGCTTGCACGCCAACATTCGGAACTGGCGCGCCCGTACGCCGATCAACAACTCGGCCTGTAACGATCGCGGGAGCATAAAGCTGGAATTGATAAGTATCGAGCTTAGGATCAAATCGCTGCTGAGGCGATTCCAATCTAGAGCGATGAGTGATGTTAATCCGCCGGGGCGACACGCCTTGATCGCCTTCGCCTTTCACGCGAAATTTGCACTCGCCTTGCGGGTTGGGCTGCAGCGAGACTCGATCTAAACTCTCTCCAAAAAACACCGTTGCATTGGAGGCTTCGCCGGGATCACTTGGGCATTCGATCTTGACTGTGATCTCTTTACCGGGCTTGAGGGTGAAGGTCGTGTTGTTTGGCTTACTGCGAAAACGTTCTACTGCGTAGTCCGGATGTTCAATTTGAAACTCCCAAGTCGCATCTGGATCGAACGGTAGATTTTGAAAGCGCCCTGACGAGTCCGACTTTGGAACGGCCAACCCCAACGCAATCCAACTCTCCACGCCAATGCTCACCGATCTTTCGTTTGTAGTTCTGCCAGAGATTCGAGCCAGCGATGCACCAGAGACGGGTTGCTTCATGGAATCAACGACAGTGAATGTGAGCCCGTCGCTCGGCGTGAGCCTAAAGTCTGCGACGATTTCGGTCTGGTCAGGAGAGAGTATCTGCCGCTCCCTCATACTAAAGCGTTCTTGACGCCAACCACTGATATTCCACTGAGCGATGTTGTGTCCAGGTGAGTAGGCTCGAAGGCGAACTTTCGAGAGCAGTTTGGGAGTTATCGGGACATCACGAAAAACGTACATCCCAGCTTCATCTGTGACCGCACCAACGAATTCAAGCTTCGCATTGTCCCTGAGTATCTCTAAAGATACCCGAGCTTTCGCAATCGGCTTTCCCGCAGAATCAACAACAACACCTTTGAAGGTCACAAGGCGATCTGCGTCGTCCGTCGCGATGATTCCGCCGTTCAAGTTTGCTGAGGCAGAGAGAAAAATCGCAGCAGCAACGAATAGGGCGGAAATGGATTTCATGATCAGTGCTTATGATCTTTTTCAGAAAGTTCTTTGCCGCGGAAGGGATCCACCTTTAGCAAAATCTCGTTGGGCCCTTCAGGCTTGACTTCGAAGGATAGTCCCGAGGTGCGATACGAGTTGTGCTTGGGGTCGACCATACCGAAGGTGCTGACCTTGCTACTGAACTCTTCGCCATGCATCACCATTTGCACAACAACCACATCGTGCAGTCCAGCAACGGCACCATCGCCCTCACTGAAGGTGGTCAATTCAAAGGTCCCATCGTTTTGAATCGTACCACGAGCGTTTAGGCCCAGTTCACGCGACTTGGTCTCGATAGTTCCCATGCGGACAGCCGAACCGCTGGGGAATTGTACTTTGCCTTTGATGGGATAGGTGGCTGGATTGCGATTGCAACCAATTGCAGTGACACAGCACGCCAGCACAAGAATCAAAAGCTTAGGGTTCAATCTTAGCAATTCCACCCTCGCTTCGATTGCAGATGTATCCCAGAGTTTCCGTGTCGATACTGTTTGATACTGCGCGAACGCTACCATCAGCGAACGCAAAGTTGCAGACGCCAGGATGCCAGCTACCCCATGAGACTAAGCCATTCACTTCATCGCGCAGGTTTTGAACGATTGGAACAGTCGGCCCACCGACGCGAGCTGAGTTAAATACAACATCGCCATTGAAGATGAAGGCGTCCATTCCGGCTTGGCCAATCTTTCCGAGAGGCACGTGCATCTCGCCAACCAGTACGGTATTGCTCGTACCATCAATGATGTCCGCCATGTCGATACGATCGATCCAGTTGACTGGCAAGTTCGACCCGTTGCAGGTCGCTCGGCTACTGATGATCACGCCTGTTCCGTTGCCACCGTAGTAGAAGTCCGTTGGTAATCCGAAGGAGCCTGGCGATAGATCTCCATGGTTAGCACCGTAGTCACCGACTGCTCCAGCAATCAAGTTGCTGCTCGACTGAGTCACTGGAACTTTGCAACCACATGGTAGAGTAATCCAGACGGTTGAGGTTCCAGTTTCCAGTCCCATGCCGATCGCTTCCGAAGAACCGCGACGCGATGGACACATGTAAGCCGAAGGAACGGTTGTGCGAGTCTTCTCGTTGTGTGTCGCGTATGGCTGCGAGTAGTCCCAGCCTTGTTCAGCCGATGCTTGTTCAAGAAATGGCATGATACGAACCAACCACGTCGTTTCCTTACCACCACAATCGTTCGCAGGAGAACCGCTGGGGCGAGGTTGATACCTAGCTGGTGGAAACGCGCGATTGGCGTCATGGAACATTGTGGTAGCCAGCGACAGTTGATGCAAGTTGTTCTTGCATTGCATCGATCGCGCAGCTTCGCGTGCGGCTTGAACAGCCGGTAGCAACAGTCCAATCAAAATTCCTATGATGGCGATAACCACCAGCAGTTCAACCAATGTAAAACCAAATTTGTGCGATCGATGAAATTGCATATTCGCAACTCCCCAAATATTCGTATGAGTCCGAAAAAGATAGCTCGGACATGGGCATATTGTAACTCTATCGCTACTTGCCCGCAAAACCGAACTCGGCGAATGAACGGTTTTTCGGAATATACGATCTAGAGGGATTTCAGCAAGGAAATCGCATTAGCGACCTCCTCTTCGGTCCGATTCGTGGGGGGACGATCGACAATGAACCAGCCCCTGTAGCCCTGCTCCTCGAGAACTCCCAGGATCTCTGGAAACTCGGCCGAGCCGCGGCCAATCTCAACTTCGATGCCTCGCCGCTGCGCCAAGTCCCGTACGGCATCCCGCACGGTTACCGAACGCACCATTGACGCACAACCGCGAATCGACTGGCGATCATAGAGGTCCGCCATGATGAGATTTGCTGGGTTAAAGTGGATTCCAAGCGATCCCGATTGGACCCCCTTCAGCAATTCGACCAAACGGTCCGTAGGCTCCGAACCGGTTTCGGCTGACAGGATTGCCCCGACACGCTCGCCATGTCGAGCCAGTTCAGTCAGACTGGCGAGCAACTGGGTGTAGGACGGATGCTCCTTGTCCTCGGGGACATAGCCGATCGAGTTGATGACTACGCTGGCGCCCAAACTGTACGCGAAGGCCATCGCTTCCTTGGTAGCGTCAAGTCTGCGGTCCAGTTCGTTGAGGACGTCGTACCCGCGACGCGTGGGAAAACGAATCGCTGCAACCGTTAAATTCAGATCGGTCAGCATTTTCCTTAGCTGCCTACGGCCCGTATCGCTAATTTCGCTAGGGCGAACACCGTTTCGCGCGTCGATTTCTATCCCACTTGCTCCCAATTTTGCTGCCGTGAGCAAAGCTTTCTTGATCGGTTGGCCAAGGCAGGACAAAGCGACAGCAATTTTTAGTTCGGGCACAATGGACTCTCAAAACTTTCCACAAAACGTGAATACTAGTCCGAATGCTCTCGGACTAATTGCAACGGTTGAACGCAATTTGCAGGCAACCTGTAGCAGCTGGAGGGCTCTCCTCCAACTGCTTCTCGGTGTCCTCATTGTTCCGTTTTTTGGCGTGCTGGATAGCCGACGCAGCGATGCGCAGGTCAACGATCGCATAAGCAACGTGTTTTCAAGCGAGTTTAGCCGCGAACAGGACCGAAATGCCGACCGGCAGCCCGATGGATGGACTCGCAAGCGGGATCGCGAGCATCCTTCGTTCATCCGAGCTGGCATAAACGCTCGCGATGCAGAAGCGATGAAGAAGGCTAAAGAGACCGAAGCCA
>CAUJKA010000078.1 GCA_963204965.1 Planctomycetota bacterium
CGCAGTGGATTTCGCCAGAATTAGAACGTAGTGGAATTCGCCAGAATTCCCAATGCAGCAGGAATTCTGGCGAATCCCACTACACCATTTCGCATGAGAAAAACATAGAACAAATTATGGACCTATCCGCACTACGCGAAGAGTACTTCAATCAAGAGCACGACATTAGTACAACTTCCGATTGTCCCTACGAACAGTTTCAAAAGTGGTTCGAACAAGCGATGAAGGCTGAGTTGATTGAACCCAACGCGATGGTGTTGAGTACCGTTGACGATCAAAACCGACCTTCGCAACGAACGGTCCTTCTAAAGTTCTTCGACAAGCATGGTTTTGTCTTCTTCACGAATTACGGCAGTCGTAAGGCGACGCATATCAAGAATAACGCGCACGTATCGCTACTGTTTCCATGGCTGGGGCTGCACCGGCAAGTTGAGATCACTGGAGTTGCCGAAAGGGTCTCGACGGCCGAGTCGCTGAAGTACTTCGCTCTTCGACCCCGCGGCAGTCAGTTGGGGGCGTGGGTCTCGCGACAGAGCGAAGTGGTTTCCAGTCGCAGCATTCTGGAGTCGAAGTGGGAAGAGTTGAAAAGTAAGTTCGGCGAAGGCGAAATCCCATTGCCAACGTTTTGGGGCGGCTTTCGCGTCAAACCGGTTCGATTCGAGTTTTGGCAAGGCGGTTCGAGCAGACTACACGATCGCATCGAGTATCGTCCGAGCGACGAAAATGCCTGGCAGCGAGCTCGATTGGCCCCGTGATTGAGTTCCAGGCCTTCTAGACTTCAGATTCCGGGCCTGTTTGACGAGTACGCCTTCGGCTGACTGTTAAGCTGAATGCCCCAACCCGGATTTCGGGGATTTTCGGACTTTGATGAGCAACTCCCGAGAGGGGCTCACGCCGGATTTAGGCGTTGACGATGTAAAGCTGCACGGTGTATCCTGTCACCCTGTAATCGCCCGTTTGGTGTTCAAACGTGCAGTATCAACTTTAGTCTGTCCACTTGTTTTGCCAGAAGATCTGCGAGCAACCCAAGGTTTCTCGGTGTCAGATCTGTGCTCAACGACTTTTTCCGGTTGTTGCTAGCATCGGTTAGTGGGCTACGCCATGAAAGGCATTGTCGATGGAAAGTGATTTCGTCAAAAAATTGATCGAAGCTGGAGTTCACTTCGGACACCGCGTTAGCCGCTGGAATCCGAAGATGAAGCCGTACATTTACGGCCGTAAGAATTCGATTCACATTCTGGATATTCGCGAGACTCTTCGCGGTTTGCTTCGAGCTAAGAAATATCTGAATCAAGTAGCCGCTGGCGGCAGTTTGGTTCTTTTCGTCGGTACCAAGCGTCAAGCGACTGATTCGGTTGCCGAGCAAGCTTTGCGATGCGGTATGCCGTTTGTTTCCGAGCGTTGGTTGGGTGGAGCGTTGACTAACTTCCGCACCATTCGTTCCCGATTGACTCGTTTGGAAGAACTGGAAGCGATCCGTAGCTCAGAACAGATCAACACCTACTCGAAGAAGATGCAATCCGCTCTGACTCGCGAGTATCGCAAGATCTATCGTAACTTGAACGGCTTGCGAACGATGAACCGATTGCCTGAGTGCTTGGTTCTCGTCGACCCAACTAAGGAAAAGAACGCCGTTCGTGAAGCTCGTCGATTGGGCATCACCACAGTTGCGATTATCGATACCGATAGCGATCCAGAATCGATTGACTTGCCAATTCCAGGCAACGACGACGGTATTCGCTCGATCGAATTGCTGTTGTCACAACTTGCAGACGCGATTCTTGCTGGTAAGGCTCAGAATCCTGACCTGCAAAAGGGTCAAACAGAAGCTATGGTATCCGCCAACGCTTAATTATTTCTACCAAGGGCTTTGCCCTGGCACTGCTAACGCCGGTCCCCTGTGTCTATCAATGGGGGTTGATCGGCGTTATTCTGGCCATGATCATTTAGGTTCTTATTGATAAGGAAGACAAATCCAATGTCTACTATTTCAGCTAGCGATGTCGCCGAACTGCGTAAGCAAACTGGCGCTGGTTTGATGGATTGCAAGAAGGCTTTGCAAGAGTCCAATGGCGACTACGAAGGTGCGCTTGATTACCTTCGCAAGAAGGGTCAAAAAGTTGCTGAAAAGCGAGCTGACAAGGCCGCTACAGAAGGTTGCGTAGTCACGGTGCTGGACGCTGCCGGAACAACCGGTGTTGTGATGGCACTTAGCTGCGAGACTGACTTCGTTGCCAAGAACGAACAGTTCACAGAGCTTGCCGGTCGATTGGCTAAGCTGGCTCTTGAGAGCAAGTCTTCAACGCCTGAAGAGCTGAACGCACAAACGATCGACGGCATGACCGTTGAAGCTCGTTTAGTCGAGCAAACTGGCAAGACTGGCGAGAAGATCGTGGTTTCGTCGCTGTACTTAGTGAGTGGCGAAAAGCTGTCCAGCTACATTCACGCTGGAGCCAAGATTGGCGTTCTGCTTTCCTACCAAGACGGTGGCAAAGAAGGCGGAGCGGAGTTTTTCCGCATGGTCGCCATGCACATCGCCGCGATGAAGCCACAAGGCATGAACTACACCGAACTTGACCCAGATTTTGTAGCTCGCGAAACCGAAGCGATGCAAAATCAGATCAAGACTGAAAACGAAGACCGCGCTCGATTGGGCAAGCCGCTCAAGACAGTTCCTCAGTTTGTCAGCCGCCTTCAATTGACTCCTGAAGTCATGGCAGCCGCTGAAGAGCAGATCAAGGCGGAACTCAAGGCTGAAGGCAAGCCAGAGAAGATTTGGGACAAGATTATCCCAGGTAAGCTGGATCGCTTCATTGCCGACAACACGCTGCTGGATCAAGAGCGTTGCTTGCTGAACCAGTTCTACGTTGTTGATGAAACGAAGACTGTTGACGCAGCCATCAAGGCTTTTGGAGACAAGGCTTCGGTCGTCGCGTTCCGACGCGTCGCCATCGGCTAATAAATCTCAGTTGGATCTCTTGTGCACCGTAAATTGGCCGCGTGCCTTTTACGGTGCCCTGTCCGGTTGGCGTTGATTGGGAGCTGACTAGGTCTCTTAGGCTCAATGTCTGCCGCTCTTTTGCTACTTCATCGCACTCTCTGTTCGAAGTGGAACCATGCCTGATTCAGCCGTATCTCCTGTCTATCGACGAGTAATTCTCAAGCTGTCTGGCGAAAGTCTCTGTCGGTCCGGCGAACGTGGAATCAACATGGAGGAGGTCACGGCGATCGCTCAGCAGGTCAAGCAAGCTCATGCGCTTGGCTGCCAGATCGGCCTTGTCGTTGGCGGCGGAAACATTCTTCGTGGAGCTCAGTTCAAGACAGCCGCGGGTTCGCATATCGAAGAAGCTACGGCTCACTACATGGGCATGTTAGCCACCGTGATCAACGCTTTAGCTTTGCAAGAAGGCTTAGAGGGAATTGGCTGTACTACACGCGTCATGTCGGCTATTCGCATGGATGGCGTATGTGAGCAGTTCATTCGACGTCGAGCGGTACGGCACATGGAGAAGGGTCGAATCGTTGTTCTGGCCGCCGGTACCGGCAGCCCGTTTGTCACAACGGATACCGCCGCGACTCAACGAGCTCTCGAATTGGGTGCAGACATCGTGCTCAAGGCTACTCGCGTGGATGGCGTCTACAGCGAGGATCCTGAGAAGAATCCTCATGCGATTCTGTATCGCGAACTGGACTACGACACAGTGATTCAGCAGAACCTTAAGGTCATGGATGGAACAGCCATTCTTCAGTGCCGTGACCACAATATGCCCGTCCTCATTTTCAACTTCAAGAAAGAGGGCAACATCGTTAAGGCAATCAGCGGCAGTCGCGTGGGAACCCGTATCGGGGCCGCTACTAAATAGTAGTGGGAATTCCCGCCGCGCTTCGTAGTGGGATTCGCCAGAATTCCCTTTGTATTACGTAGTGGGATTCGCCAGAGTTCCTATTGCACAAATAAATCCGCCAAATTCCACAACTTTCAAGCCACTCAATAACGATTCTTAAAAGTCAAATCAAAATTGCAAAATGTTGGGCAGGTCCCACCTGCCACAACCTGCACGAAATGAGCTATGATTTTAGAGCGGTGGTAAAGAGAATTCGCACCGCGAGAACACTCCTGCAATGAAGGTGGAAAAATGAGCGTCGACGAAGTGATGATGGATGCTGAAGAGCGAATGGAGAAGGCAATTGGCGTGCTCAAGAATGCCCTGAGCGGTATTCGGACTGGTCGAGCGACTCCTGGCTTGGTGGACAGTGTTCGCGTTGAAGTCTACGGATCTCAGCAACCGCTCAAGCAATTAGCCTCGATCGGAGCTCCCGAGCCGACTCAACTTGTCATTCGTCCCTACGATGCGACCACCATCAAGGATATCGAAAAGGCGATCGTCGCAAGCGACTTAGGCTTGAATCCACAAAGCGATGGAAAGATCATTCGCATCAACATTCCAGCGCTGAGCACCGATGTGCGAAAGAAGTTAGTAGCGCGGATTAAGGAACTGTCCGAAGAGGCAAAGATCGCTGTCCGCAGCATTCGTCGCGATGCCAATAAGCTGATCGAAACTGCCGAGAAAGATAAAGAGATCAGCGAAGACGATTGCAATCGCTTGAAGGAAGAAGTTCAAGAGTTGACCAAGAAGTATGAAACGTCAGCGACCGACTTAGCCAAGTCTCGTGAAAACGACGTCATGGAAGTCTAATCTGTCTTGGAACCCCTCGTTCCCAGGCTCCAAACACCCTCGTTCCCAGGCTCTGCCTGGGAACGCTCTGTCTTCAAGGCTCCGCCTTTCTTCTTCTTCTTCTTCTTCTTCTTCTTCTTCTTCTTCTTCTTCTTCTTACTGCTTACTGCTTACTCCTCCTCTACTTCCTACCTCCAATCCACTACCGTGTCGATCAATCCTTTCCGCCCGGCGTAACATCGAGCGCTTGAGTACCTCCAATGCGTTGGATCATCGACATAGCCACGGCGCATCGGGTTGTCATGGATGTACTCAATCTTCTGAAGCATCATCGCTTCCGTCTTGATCGCCTGAGGATGGCTACCTTCCTGCCAAAGTTGATGCTTCTGATCCAATTTGTGTCGCAACTTATAGTACTCGAGTTCCTGTAGCATCGTCTTCATTCCCAACGTGGCCATTTGCTTGAGAATTGACGTTGCTGTGAACGACTTGAACTCAGCCACGCGTCGCGATAACTGTGGGCCGCAAGCGATCCAGTGGAGGTGATTCTCGAGGATAACCCAAGCCAGGATGTCGATTTCGCGTTCCATTTGAAGAAATCGCCAACTATCTAGAATGGCATTCGCGAATTTCGGTTGCGAGAAGACCGGCAACCATGCGACTACAGTCGCTGTCATAAAATGCGGATAGTGATCTTCACCAAAGCGGTAACGAGTTCGCGTCATGACGAGGTTTCCTATATGACGACGGGAATGGCCTTGCTGTGCGTTATGGAGATTTTAGCGAATGCGAGAGGTGATGTGAAAGAAGAAGACGGAAGAGGAAGAGGAAGGCGGAGCCTTGAAGACAGGGCGTTCCCAGGCAGAGCCTGGGAACGAGGGAATGAAGGTATCGACCTGGGAGCCTGGGAACGAGGGTTTGGGGGGCTTGGAGGAGGCTAAAAAAGTGCGTTGAAAGTGACCATTTGGGCCAGTCAAAACGGGCTATTTCGGATAAACTTTGAGCGTTCAAAATCGCCCTAAAAAGCACGCCGAAAAGCGCTTTGCAAATTGCCCTGAAAAGTGGGCAAAATTCATGTTCTCGAATAGCTTTTCGAGGATGTGAAAAGCCGCTTTTTTCGGGCAAAGATCTGACCCTCTAGCCTCATACTGGCATCGAAAAATGGCTGACGACAATTCATCGAATTCACCGGACGAAGAGATCACCCTGTCGAGCGAAAATTCTTACGATGCGGATTCGCTCAAACACCTCAGCGACATGGAGCACGTACGGGCTCGGCCTAGTATGTACATCGGCGACACGACGCTGAAAGGCCTTCACCACTTGGTCTACGAAGTCGTCGATAATTCGATCGACGAAGTGATGGCGGGCTATGCCAAGGCTGTCTCAATTCAAATCAACACCGACGGCTCGGTTACCGTAGAAGATGACGGTCGGGGAATTCCGGTGGCTCGTCACCCTCAGCTTAGCGAGCAGATGCAGCGCGACATTAGCACGCTGGAAGGTGTGATGACGGTCTTGAAGTTCGGTGGTAAGTTCGAGAAGAAGGCTTACCAAACTTCCGGCGGTCTGCACGGCGTGGGCGTGACGGTCTGTAACTTCCTTTCCGCATGGTGCGAAGTTGAAGTCAGCCGCGAGGGTCACGTGTGGACTCAAGGTTACGAACGTGGCGTAGCGACCGGCCAAGTGCTCAAGGGCCACGCGACTAGCAAGAACGGCACGAAGACGACTTTCAAGCCAGACGGCGATATCTTCCCGAACACCAAGTTTGTCTACGACGTCTTGTACAAGCGACTTCAGGAACTAGCTTTCCTCAACAGCGGTGTGCGAATTCGTTTCCACGATGAACGCAACGGCGAAGGCGACGAATTCTATTATGAAAAAGGCATCGAGGAGTTTGTTCAGCACCTCAATCGTGCCAGCGACGCAATTCACCCCGACGTTCTGGTGATGAAAGGCGAACGCGAAGGGGTTACTTTTGAAGTAGCCATGCAGTACACCGGCGAGTACACCGAAAATGTGCAGTCGTACGTCAACAACATTCACACGATCGAAGGCGGTACTCACGTCTCGGGTTTCCGATCCGCATTGACGCGTGCCCTTAACACCTACGGCAAGAAGGAAAACTTGCTTGAAAATCTCGCGCCAACCGGCGAAGATTTTCGCGAGGGACTGACGGCCGTTATCAGCATTCGAGTGCCTCATCCGCAGTTTGAAGGTCAGACCAAGACAAAGCTGGGTAACGGCGAAGTCGAAGGCATTATCAACACGGCAGTCGGCGAAGCGATCCAAAAGTACTTAGAAGAGAATCCCAAGAGCGCCAAGTCGATCGTCAAGAAAGGCTTAATCGCCTGTGAGGCTCGCGAAGCCGCTCGTAAGGCTAAAGAACTGTTGCGTCAGCGCAAGAGCGCGCTCAGCGGCGGTGGCTTGCCGGGCAAGCTGCGAGACTGTATCAGCAGCAAGATGGAAGAGTGCGAAGTGTACTTGGTGGAAGGTGATTCGGCCGGTGGTAGCGCCGAAGGTGGTCGCTTCCGTGACTTCCAAGCGATTCTTCCACTTCGCGGTAAGATCATTAACGCTTACAAGAGCCGCGACGATAAGGTCTTGGCTAACGAAGAAGTCAAGTCGATGATCCAAGCGATTGGCTGTGGTATTGGCGATGATCAAGACGTCAGCAAGCGTCGCTACAACAAGATCATCATCATGACCGACGCCGACGTCGACGGTTCGCACATTCGTACTCTGCTACTGTGTTTCTTCTATCGACAAATGTACCACTTGGTCGCTGGTGGCCACGTCTATTTGGCTCAACCACCGCTTTACCGCGTGGTTCGCGGCAAGTCGCGTTACTACGTGCAAACCGACGAAGTGATGAAGGGACAGTTGTTGGAGCGCGGTCTTACGGATTGCTGGCTGGAATCGGATACAGGCGTACGCGTCGAAGGTGATCAGATGCGACGCTTGTGTAAGACGCTCTCTGCAATGGAAGATGCTTTGATCGCCTTGGAGCGTCGCGGAATCAGTTTGAAGGACCATGCTGGCCGTATGGATCCAGAGACGAAACGACTGCCGATCTTTTTGCTAAGCGTTGGCAAAGAACTGCACTGGTTCCAGACTCGTGAATCGCTGGATAGCTTTATTCAAACCAACAACATCACACTCGACAGTCAAGCCAAAGCTTTAGCTGCTCAAGCAGCTGATTCGCCTGACGCTGCCGTGGATGCTGACTTGCCGCTGCTGGCTCACTATGTCGAAATGCACGAAGTCAAGTCGATCAATACTGGCTTGAAGGATCTTATCGAAATCGGCTTTACCATTGGTGATTTGATTCCCGAGCAACGCACGGGCAGCACCGAATCGAAATTCCATCTCCACCGCGAAGAGAATAAGAGCGGCATCGACGACCTGCGTTCGCTGCTTCCAGCGATTCGAGCAGCCGGTGAACGAGGCATGCAGTTGACTCGATTTAAGGGTCTGGGTGAAATGAACCCCGAAGAGCTTAGAGAGACAACGCTTGACCCGACCAACCGGACGCTCGTCAAAGTCACTTTGACAGACGCAGCGGCTGCCGATGAAATGTTCCGCGTCTTAATGGGCGACAAGGTGGAGCCTCGTCGTGAATTCATCGAGAAGCACGCCCTCGATGTCCGCAACCTGGATGTCTAGCGGTTAGCTGTTAGCGGTTAGCAGTTAGCAGTTAGCAGTTAGCTAAAACCAAGAATTTTTAGCGCAGAGACGCTAAGCCGCAATGGTTTTAGGGGCGAAGCCCTCTTCATTTACCTAGCCCAGCCTGCAGGCTGGGTTCGTGATTCGCGAGAAAACAAAGGGCCAACGGCCCTCAATCTACTCATGCTTCATCACCCAGCCCGATGGGCTGGGCTAGGTAAATTACTGGACCTTCGGTCCGAAACCCCAGAAACTTTGCAACAAAGAAACGGCGTCTACGCTTCCATGCGCCTTAGCGTTAAAAAATCTTGCTGCGTGAATGGGGCGGCGTTAGTTCAATTGCAGCCGTACTAGTCGATAGCCTAAGAAACGAGTGATGGCAAGATGGAGAAAGGTTGTTAGTACAAAGGTGGCGTTGAGCAATACAAGCATGTCTAGGTCTTGTCTCGGCAACGACATTTCAAAATCAAGCGACTGTCCACAGACAATAATCTCGCCTGCAAATGTCGCAGCCATGCTTAGGAGTGACAAGCCAATAACAACAGGCTCACTGCGGCTGGACAGGGTCAAAATCACGATAGGGATTGCAAGCACAAAGTTAAAGAGGCTGCACAACGGTACCACCGCTAATATCGCGAGAAACCCGTAGTCCGCTAAAACCAGCTTCGCTAGAGCGAGAAGAATTGCGATGACCGCCGTTGCGAAGATGATCTCACCAATGCCGAAGTTAAATCGCTCGGAATACAATCCTCCCAACCGACTCAATCTTTCGATGTGAGCGAGAGTAATGCGTCGTAGTGCAATCATGGGAAGTAACAGAGCCAACGAGTAAATTGTGGCGGCAATCGCAAACGCGACGATGTACTCGGCATTGGCCTCTCCCAGTAAGTACAAAAGAGTCGATTGAATTACAAAGCATGCGAACGCCAGTGGAATTGCCCAAGCTCGTTCGCCGGAGTTGCCGAAGGCCAGCCAAAGCGAGAGCAACGTGAAGTAGCTTGCGCAATCGCAAAGCCTCCCATCGCAGGGCTCCAAGGAGGTGAGAAACTCACTATCGCTTGAAGCAAGACTAGCGAGAGAAACCCTAGACCATGAGCCCCGATCAAACTCCACCTGGAAGATAAGTCGATTTTCGACTCAGTATCTGGCGGAGTTTGTTCACTCTGAGACTCAGAGCTAGCCTGAATGCTGTTCGTTGGATCGTTCACGTCGAGCTGCTCAAGAAAAGACGGTCGATGAGTCAGTAGTGGATTCAGGTTGCTGCAATGACTCGCGTTTCCTCATGACCAATCGGTGGCCAAGCAAATAGGCGATGGTCAAATGCGAGGCTATCGCCAATACGAAGGGCAGGTCAAGAAGAAGGATTGGATAGACTGCTTCAGTCCTATTTCCACGCATTCCTCCGGGGTTCATGAAATCTGAATGAATGATTACCTCGGCGGGAATCGTAATCGCAATCACCAAGACTGCACCGGCCATGGTGAGAATGCGACGGTGGCAAGTCAACGAAGCCAGAAATACAGGCCAGTAAAGAATGAAATGGAACAATCCTAGCAAAGTGAGGATCACAATGACTCGCTTGAAGTCACCAAGAGAATCGAGGTCTACTGATGTTGTCTTGCCAATGGCGATTAGCATAGCGACGACCCCGGTGGCCAACAGTAATTCGCCGATACCGTAGCGCAGTCGTTCTGAATACGCCTCATCGGAATTGCTGCGATGATGGACACGGATCTTCGAAACCCATCTCAACACAAAGCTACTGAATAACATCAGAGCAAAAAAGGCTGCTGAGGCTACAGTGATAGCGACTAAGATTTCAAAATCAAAGCCAGGTCCACCGGCGAGGACAAACACGACCGGTTGTATCACAACGACACAAAACAACAGGATCGCCACGAGCACAAACCGTCGAGTTGACTGTCCAAATGTCGTCCAACAAGCCAAGACTGTAAAGTAGCCAAAAGACAGACCAATCATGGCCAATGTTGGGCCGTCACCACGCGGCCTAATTCCTAAGCTGGCGGCCAAGATGAAGGAAAAAACGCAAACCACAACAAACGCCACTGCATGCAGGCACAGCGTCTTCGCCCACTCAAACTGTGACTTTGAATTGATTGGCTCTTTAGTTTGTAGAACCAGACTATCGGAAAGTACGGGCGGTTCCATGTCGCTCTCGCGGTTGCACTCAGAGACGGTCTAACAGTTTTGCTTGCCGACTACCAACGAAAAAGGCCGGGAAATCCCGGCCTCGAAAAAAATAGCAGATAAATCAACTGGTGCCTACAGCTTAGGCTTCTACTTTAACAACTGCCTTGATCTTCTGAATGAAGTGCGGACCGCCTGTCGCTTCAGTTAGCTTGCTCGCTCGCTTTTTGGCCTCATCCTCTTGGTCAAATTCGAAAACAGCAACTCGCTTAAGATCTGGATTAAAGACTGCCCAGTAGACTCGCGTCCGTGTTTCTACCTTAGTGCGTCGCTTGGGCTTCGGAGCAACTGCATTTGCCGAGTCCGCTGTGACAACGGGTTTAGCCGCTTTCACCCGGCTAGTGGATTTGGCACCTGACCGAACTTTAATCGGTTTAGGCGCGGCCGCTGAGGAGTTAACAGCCATCTAGGATCTCCAATAGAAGTAAATAGGGAAAAGACACGGAGATAAACTTGCCAACAATGGAATCGCGCGAACGCTAGAGACTTGGAAAAGATCTTAAGGACAGGAAAGTAAAGTGGGGTCGAGTTCAGCTACATTCGTTGGTGGGATTGGCTCTCTGTAAGAAGCTCATCGGCTCAACAGAGAGCGTTACGAATGTCGGAGTGCGTCGCGGACCCGCGATCGTCGCTGAATCATTGAGGCAGGGCCTATTATAGCGGTTTTTCCGGTCAATTCACAGAGCTTGCCTGAAGAATGTGAAATCATTTTGAGACGCCAAAAGAATTTCTTGACAAACTGGAATGGTTAAATCCACCTTGCCGTTTGAGCATAAATTGAGCATTGGAGAAGCTCGGAATCGTCGATTCTTCGCGCTTGAACTGCACTACCGCCCCCCTGCAGCGTTATCGTCCTAAATGCTCGGTTGGCCTGTGGACGCTGAACTGGCTTTGAAATACCTTATCGTTTGTCGAAGATTTCTGACCCTTTACGGGCCTCGATCTACGACAACACTTCTCAGTATTTTCACCCACCGAGGATTGCCTCATGTTACGCACTCTGTTCATCACAGGACTGTTTATGGCCGCTTCCATGACCACGGCACAAGGAAATTCATTCGATCAACCCGCATCGTCGCCTTTCGGAAAAACCAAGAGCGGCGAAGCTGTCGAGCTTTACACACTGACCAACGGAAAGATCACTGCTAAGATCGCCACTCTAGGCGCGACGTTGGTGCAACTGCATGTGCCCGACAAAGACGGCAAGCTTGCTGACGTGATCCTGGGCTGGGATGACGCAGCCGGTTATCAATCCGACGACAACCAATACTTCGGCTGCACTACAGGCCGAGTCTGCAATCGCATCGCCAAAGGCAAGTTCAAGCTCGACGGCAAAGAATACACTCTGGCCACGAACAACGATGTCAATCACTTGCACGGTGGCCTCGACAAGGCACTCTCCAAAGTCGTTTGGAAAGCCCGCCCCTATGCGAACGATAAAGGCCAGGGCGTTGAGTTCACCTATACCAGTCCTGACGGTGACGAAGGTTATCCAGGCAACCTGACCGTTAGCGTGACTTACTTCATCCCCACTGACAACAATGCCCTACGCATCAACTATACCGCCACGACTGACAAAGCCACTCCAGTCAACCTGACCAATCACGCTTACTTCAACTTGGCCGGTGCAGGCAGTGGCACGATTCTCGATCACAATTTGCGTATCAATGCTGATAGCTTCACAGCCGTTGATGATACGCTGATTCCGACAGGTGAAATCAAGAGCGTCGAAGGCACGCCGTTGGATTTCCGCAAGCCAGTTCGTATCGGCGAGCGAATTGATCAAGTCGATAAGACTTCAACTCAAGGCTATGACCACAACTATGTGCTCAACGCTCCCGAGGAAGGCAAGCCAATGCGACTGGCTGCTGTCTTGACGGACCCAGCTTCCAAGCGACAAATGCGAGTCATGACAACGGAACCGGCGGTCCAGTTATACACGGGCAACTTCCTCAAAGGACAAAAGGGTAAAGACGGAAAGACCTACGCTCATCGCAGCGCTTGCTGTCTTGAGACTCAGCACTATCCAGATTCCGTGAACCATCCCAAGTTTCCGACAACAATTCTGAAGCCAAGTGATAAGTTCACTTCGCAAACCGTATTCCAGTTCAGCATCGCTGGTGCTGCAAAGGAATAGCGTCCGTCACTCCAACGCTTTTCAGAAAAGCTAATCAAACAAAAGAGGTTTCCGTGAGTTTGCCGATCGAAATTGATGTTCAAACGGTCAAGTCGCTACTTGGAAGTGGCGACTTTGTTCTGATCGACTGCCGCGAAACATCGGAATGGGAGACAGCTCGAATTGAAGGAGCTGTTCTGATGCCGATGAGCCAGTGGATGGAGAGCGTTGGCCAACTGGAAGCCTTCAAAGGCAAGCACGTCGCCGTGCATTGCCATCACGGTGGACGCAGCATGCGAGTAACATCGTGGCTGCGTCAAAACGGATTTCCTGACGCGCAGAATGTTGCCGGAGGCATCGATGCGTGGTCCATGGAAATCGACAGTTCCGTGCCGCGATACTAAGCTAGGCGTCGCAATAGTTTAAGGCGATCAACTGTTTAACGGCAAGCCGCAGGCGACTGAGTGTGACAGTCCATGATTGCGAGAGCAGTCGCCTTCGGCTTGCCGTTAAACAAAATTACCTACGCCAACTATACGTGGCTAGAACCTCGCAACAAGATCGCCGTTGGCATCAAACTGCAACGGCGATGGCGGCGCGATGATCTCAAGTTGCGAATTGTCTTTAGCCGCATTGAAGAATGCTTCGCTGCATTCGACTTCATCCAAGCTCAACGTGTCGCGAATCCACATTGCGGTGAGCTGACTGGGCTGGATATAACCGGCCATATCACAGGCTATCTTTAAGGCCTCGCGATCATTGGGAAAGTCCAGCGGAATCGCTCCTGCGGAAACGTGACAGGCAGTGATGCAGTTATTGCGAGTCACTTCACGATCGATGGCATCCACGACACGTCGATGGCACATCTGAGCTAAGCCTATTCCAGACGCGTTACCATGAGTCGCTTCGGTGAGCGACCGAACGTAGATGTGATGCAAGTTGGGCTTATCGCCATTCACGGCGGCGATGTCGTTGTACTTGCGGCCAACAACGTTCGTGTCCATGCCTGTTCCGGAAATGTTCTTGCCCATTTGATCGACAATCAGCAGTTCCGCGTGATCAAAAGGCAACTTCGGCATCCAGGCTTTGACCTGCGCTAACAGCGATGGCTCAACCGATTCAATCTCATTAGCCTTGACGGCAACCAGTGACGCAGTTTCTTCATAAGCATTCTCAAGAATGGCGAGACCAGCCAAAATCTTGCAACGCTGAACCACCGTTTGAGCGACGGAGCGAACGATCTGATCAAAGGAATAGTTGGAGATAACGCGGTGGTAGACTTCAGCACCTTGCTGCTTGCCAAGACCGATGAGCATCATCTTCATCAGGCCGCTTTCGATAGCTCCAGCAAACCTTGTGTGGGGCTTGATGCGATTGAGCACCAAGACTTGATCGGCCTGCGAAGCGACACGATCAAAGTAAACCGGGAAACCTTCAGCAGCTTGAGTTACTACGATGACATCCATCGACGATTCAATGGGACAGCCCATCAAGGCCTCGGTGACGCCAAGACTTTCCAAGACTCCCAATTGTCCGGCGGCCGTTCCACCACCGTGACTTCCCATCGCTGGTACCAGCTTGGGCTTGGCTCCACGCGCCTTAAAGAACTCTACGCAACTGCGAACAATTACAGGCAAGTTCGCGATGCCACGACTTCCAACAGTGATTGCCACGGTCTGGCCGGTGAGGTCTTGTTGAACCACAGAACTCAGTTGAGCAGCGATGGTAGCGGGAATGTCCGTAACGACTGGACGAGGAAAGCTCTGACGGACGCGAAAGAACTTTGGAAGATGATCATTGCCCATTATCAGTTGATTTCTTTTTGCTTTTCTCGATAGCCCGTTCAATCTCTGCAAGCTGGCCTTTCATCGAGAGGCTATTAGGCGATCCCGCGACCGCTTGCTTTTGATAATCCAGCGCCTCATCCAGTCGTCCCGCGGCTAGGCAGCAGCGAGCCATCGTGTCTAAGTAAGTGTGCATTTTGGGATCAAACTCCAGCGACCTTTGGCTGAGATAGATCGCCTCTTCGACGTTTGTCTCGCAACTGGCCAACAACCAGGCCAATTGATTGCAGTATTCGGCCAATCGTTGTGTGCTACTGAGCGCACCAACAGCTTGAGTAATCGTGTTCTCCGACTCGGCAACGTCGGATCGGTATTTGTCGACTAACTTGTTAAAGTGACCTCGGAACGCGGCCTTCTCCTCAGGTGACTTTGCAAGGCGATAGAGGGCGATAATGATATCTGGATTGGCGTCCTGACTCTCGTCATTCTTTTCGCAAGCAATCATGAGCTCGGCGATAGCCTTGTCCCGATCTCCCTTTTCGCTGGCATCTAATGCTTGGTACCAATGATAACTGGCCAGCATGTACGAGAAGTCGTCCGCCAATGGCAGGTTGCGATCAGCTGGCGGCGGTTCGGAGACGATCTTATCCATCGTTTCAACGGCCTTAGCGTACTGCTTACTGTCGCGATACAATTCGGCCAGCTCTAAACGAATTCCATTTTCGGACTTTGTCTCCAACTTGATCGCCTCGTCAAGTTCGGCAATTGCCCAGTCGAACTGTCCACGTTCCTTAAGTGCTCGCGATATGTTGACTCGTTGAATAGCTTGTATTTCTGGCACGCTATTCCTCGCCAATTGGTTCATCAAAGCCAATTTGGCAATGGGAACTTGGCGGGCCTGATCGGCAAACCCATTTGCTTCTTCTTCGTTGCCAAGTTTGCGATGGGCTTCAGCCATCAAATAGAGCAATTGCGAATTCTCGCGATCAAACAAACTCGCCTGTCGGGCCTTTTGCAATTGCAGTGCGGGCTGAGGATTGGCAACCGTTTCAGAATTATCAGACAGAGCATTGTTGAAAAGGTCGATTACTAGTTCGGGCAAATCTACAGAGAGTGCCCAGGTGCAATACTCATGAACCGCGTGAAGATTCTGTGTTGCCAGTTGAGTGCTCTTCTTAGCAACCGCTAAGGCTTGGTCGCGATCGTGATCGCGCCGAATCCAACCGACCAGCCATTCGTAAAATTGGAGTACTTGCAACTTTTGTTGCATGAACGGTTGATCGCGACTGCCCTTGATCAAGTAGTTTGAGTTGCTGGTGTTCTTGAGATCTGCACCTAAGCGATCTGCATAGTCCGTCCACACAGTTAGATCAAAGGCCACCGTTCCAATAGCCTGCTTTGAATATGTCTCCAGCCATTGGGTTGCAGGTCGATTGGCAGTGCCCAAAGTCAGCAGAATCGACTGAGCCAGCTTTTCACGACGCGGCGATTCGATACTGGTCAGCTTCTTCAATAGCTCCAGTGCAGCGGCTCGCGAACATAGCTCACTGTTTTCGAACTTAGCTATACGAGTTAGCGCCAACATGGCATCGTCGCTGGCGAGATTAGCGAGCTCCAGAAGTCGAGTCTGTCGATTGTTCAAATCCAGAGAACTGTAATCCTGAAGACGCGTCCGTACTTCATGCGAATCCGACTCGAGCCACCATGTTACATTTTGACTTCGCAACAAGTACTCGGCGCTTCGAGCAATCTGAATGTTGGAGTGGTCCAGTGCGCCTCGCAACTGTTCGTAGGCAGGCAGTCCAATTCTGTCGAGCATTTGCTGCGCGTTCACGCGAACTCGAAAGTTCTCATGACCTAGTTGCTCAATCAGTCCCGCAATTTGAGCTTCCAAACTAGATCGACTGGCTGAAGGCGGCGAGTCATCGGCACGCAACCTATGAGGAGATGCCGTAATGGAAAGCAAACAAGCTAACACGATGGCTATTCGAGCGCAGGTGCTTCGTAATTCCGTAAGCATGTCAGCATCCGATGATTCTGAGGAATCTCAAGTTCTTTTTAGTCGGGACGACACTCAATTATACCCCAAACCGTGCTTTCAGGGCTATGTGAACCGGTAGTGAGTAAGTGTCCCCCTCTCGTGCCTGACTGGACATGAGGGCACGGATTTCACGGGGAAAACCAACCGCTGTTTTCGTTTTGTCCGTTTGCCTGACGCGATTCCGCCTATTTTTATGAGCGGGATACGACCATTCTGCCTTAGAACGCCAAGGCGTCACCGAACTTGTCGCGTTCGTTTTGGGTTAGGCGATACATGTCATGAAGCAACTGCATATCGCAGGGTCGCTGTTGGACTTTTCGTCGAGAGAACATGCGCTGTTGGGTAGCGATCATGACCTCAGGCGGCAAAGTCGTCATCTGACCAAACAGCCTCGCATAGTTCACAAAGCTGGGAACGTTGCTGGTCACGAACCCATACATCATGCTGCAAACGCCGATCACCTTGCCTGTGAATATGCCCGTATTGATCGCTGTCTTGCTGTAGTCGCCCATGACACATCCCAGGAACTGCATTCCAGTCGCAGCCTTTCCGTGAGGATACTCCATGTTGACTGTGCCGTAGGTATTTTTCAGATCGCTATTGCAAGTTCCCGCGCCTAAGTTGATCCAACTACCCAAGTAGCTATGTCCCAAGAATCCGTGGTGCTGCTTGTTCGAGTAGGGCTCGACAATCGCGGCTTCGACTTCTCCGCCGATCTTGGTTGTGTGACCGAGTGAAACTTGATCCTTGATGGCAGCGTGCTCAAGAATCTTCGCATTGCGGCCAATGTAAATCGGGCCTCGCAGCAACGTGTAAGGACCAACGTAGGCATCGCGATCAATGACAATCGGACCTTTGCTAGTATCGGCGATGACAAACTGATCCAGCTTGGCACCGTCCGCCATGAAGACGCCGTCTGCCTTCTGCTGATACTCCTCAGAGTGTTCAAGTCGGAATTGCAAGTTGTCCCCTATGTGCTGCATGTTCGACGCAATCACTTCATGGGGAAACGTCATCAGCTTAAGCGGAGCTTGTCGAGTTTCGAAATTGTGAGCCGACAGTAAAAACGACTCTATGCTCGACGAAGCTTGTTGAGCGATCCATTGCCAAGTCCAGCCGGGATTCACGATGGCTGCAACTTGATCTCCGTCCCAAACAATACTAGGCCCCGAATTGCCAGCAGACTTTAGCAGTTGCTGAAGAGCATTGAGTGTGGTGACATTGGGAGTCAGCCGAGCATTTAAGACCAGAGTTGGTCCATGCGAGTGCTGATTGTGGTCGCTGCCAAGTTGCACCAAGTCGGGAAAGTCTAGTTCAACGAGTGCTCGCAAGTGCGGTCGGACAATCGCAGCCATGGGCTGATCGAGCATACGAACCAAATCTAACAGTCGATACGATCCAACTGTGATGCAACAAGCCGGCCGAGCTGTAGTGATCGGAAAGAGCTGTAGAACGGTGGCGTCTTCAAACAATAGCACTGACACTTAGTTGTTCCCGACTAGCGATTTTGGGCGTTGGCCGAAGCGACCGAGGGGCATCTGCGCAACTATTTACCGGTTGAACGTAGCCAAATCAACGGGGTCAAACGACAGCAGCATCGTATTGAATTGTTCGATCTGCTTCTTCTCCGCGGCGCTTAACGAATAGGTCGGATGAATGCGACTTACCATGACGACTTCGCGGCCTCCGGCAAATACGGTGCGTTTGATTTCGCTTGGAATCGACTCACGCTCTCCAATGGCTTGGTTCAGATGTAGCCTCGCAAATGGCGGTGGCGCCGATCCTCGTGATTGCGAAGCGTTAATAAGGGCACTAACGTTAGCAAACGTTGCGTATTGAACGGCGAATTCAGGACTAGCTGGCTGTTGTAGTTTCGCGTCGTAACGAATGAATCGCTTGCCGATGGAAATCACCCCAGTTGCGGGATCAAAACTTGTTTGAGCCGCATCTTCAATCTTCTCCGGGCCGCCCTCGGCCTGAAGTAGTTTATTCTTCGCGCTCTCAATTCCGCTTTGTAACTGTTGTAGATTGATCCGAGTCTGTATCTGACGCTGGGAATCCATAAGTGCGATATGGTTGTTGATTGGGTCGACTACCAAGATTCGATTGGGGGTCTCGCGCGAATAATCGAAGGCACTTCCACCGCTGAAGAGCGTGACAGATTGATCGATGGGCTTAGCCTTACCGGCTTCCATCACGTCCGTTTCGATGCGAAAGTCGGCTGTCTGCTTGGCGATAACCGAAACGTTACTACAGAGTAAGGCCACCATCGCTCCTTGAACGAACCGCAGTAAACTGTGCGACATGATTTTCAACTGCCTTGTGAGAACTGCCATGAAGTGTCTAGGTGACTCTACCAAGCCGCAAAGGTCCAAGTCCAGTTCGAAAAATGCTGCCTAACTAAGCTCGAGACCTGCGAGGCAAGTTTAAGACCTACGAGTCAATCTCTCAGGTAACGGACTACCGCAGAATTCCTTGCGAGTCCGAACGCAGACCGGAGAATCTGCTGCTATTCCCCCAATCCAGTACCTGTACGGTATTAGATTGAGTTCCTTGTTGACGTGCGGTCGACGTGCCGACCGGATTGTTTCCGTTAGACTGTGTACCGCTGGATGGAGACCCGCCAGAAGGTCGCAGTCCAACCATGCCCGTCGAATTGGAAGTTGAGTTGCTAGGAGCAGCACTGGCGATCTGAGCTGGATTGGTTCCATTCATGCCACCAGCGGAAACGCCACCAAAGTTATTGTGAGGCGGAATTGCCGTGGCTGGTTGTCCACTAGCTTGACGAAGTTGAGTTTGATAAAAACTCTCCCCCGGCGAAGCAGCTTGGGATTTCAGACTTGCAGCATTCCCATCGACAAACGATGAACCAGCGTTTGGATCGAAGGCTATTGAGCTAGCTGCCTGACCCCCACTTCGTTTTCCAATTTCGTTGTTGGCGGGTGGTAGGTTGGCGGCGATGTTGTTCGTAACGACCTCATTTGTAGCGTTTGAGGCGACGTGCGAGGGCAAGAGGTCCAAAGATCGTGGATCGGAACTCAGTCGTCCTGGCTCAACTTGTCCGAGATTTGAGTTAGCAGCGACTGTAGTGTTGTCTATTGGCCGACTTTGGACAGCAGGTCTTACAACGGCTTCGTTGGCGGATGCGGCTACGACTGTTGCGTTATTGCGTTTGGCTAACACTGGGGCGTAGGCCAACAAGTCCTTTGGACTTCCGTCTCGCAACCACTTGTTCCATTTGTCTTGAAAGTCCCAAATGGATTCGTAGGCGTAGTGCTTGTTAAGTGCAGCTTTCCAGTTTTCACTCTTCATTCCGAGTTCGATAAATCGTACGAACTCTTGTGGGCTGCTTTGGTCGATCAGGAATTGAACAGCCGAGTGCCCCTGAGCGTACAGGGGAAGAATGTCTTTAGGGTAGTCTTTGAGTTCAAACATCTGGTTGAACGCTAGGCCTCGACCATGCTGGAGGAACTCCTTCAAGTAGTGACGATGCTTTTTCTTTTCAGCTTCGTGCTCCACTGTCGTCGCAGCGCCTTCATCTGCCCATCTTGGAACGTACTTGTTCAGCTTGCCAAAGTACGAAGCAAAAATCGTGTGCGAAATTTCGTGAGGCAATACGCTATCCAAAATTCGCTCTCGCGTACCTTGGACGATCATCTGCCAGTCACTGGCCACACTTCTTGCGACGGTAAATCGTGTTTCGCCGCTTGCACCTAGATTAGGAGCGTCGTGAACATGAATGGGGCAACGATAGGACCATGTAGGCAGCTCTTGTCCCAGCCAGTGAATCGCCAGCTCGCGACGATTTCGTTCGGCGGTTTCAGAAACCTCCTTGGCCCAGGCTGCATCATTGGCGAAGACGATGAAGTTCGCGGACTCGGCTACCGCTTGGCCACGTCCGCCATTGTTCGCAGCTTGTGCAGCCGGCTTCGGCGTGCTGTTCTCGAACGGCAAAGATGGGGCAGGCCAACCGGCGGCTGAGGCAGAGCCGCCGAATCGGCCTTTGTTCATGGCCGCTTGTGCGGTCATACCGCGCGGCATCATTGAATTGGGGGACATGTTTTGTGGCATTACGCCTGGTGTTACTGCACCTTGTTGCATCATGCCGGGTTGCATCATTGCCTGCGGAGCCATCGCGTAAGGCGCAGCACCATACATGGGCATGGGTTGAGGCAATACGGCGACTTGCTGAGGCACCATCATCATCGGGGCAGATGGATAGTACTGTGCCTGCGCAGCCAAAGATAGGGACGTAGCTATAGCCAGGCCCAACAAAGGGTTCCAACGGCGAGCATCCATGCTCTTATCTCCTTGTGGTGCCAGTGTCTCACCAATTCAGCCAAGCGCGGGAGCCTAGTCAAATTGATCATCCATCTTGCGATGCAAACACCAGCGGGGTCTCCATTGCCCGCGATCTCCTTTCGCGAACAGGGCGGAGTCTAGGCAATGACAATTACTCGTCGATAGGTCAATCACAGCCGTTACAACCGTTTTCTTCGGTAAAGTTCAGCAATTTGTGTTGTTGTTGCTAGCATCAAAATCGCTGCTTTTCGTTGAGGCATCGAGCAGGGGTGTACGTTTAGCGGAGCAGTGCAAGCTGCTACATAAGACTTACGCTTCCACGAAGGATCGTTTAACGGCAAGCCGCAGGCGACTGTTCTTGAATCTCGTTTGGGCATAGTTGCAGCCAAAGATGACGAACCAATAAAAAGTTGAAGCAATCGCCTGCGGCTTGCCGTTAAACATGCCGCTCAATCAGTAGCAGAGCTGCCCCCTGTGATGAATCACTCCTCCAATTTCAACTTCCACTCAATCGCGCTGCTTTGGCGTCGCTTCGTTGCAGCCAATGCCAGAGTTGGCTTGTCGCGGAATGTTGGACTGATCAGTTGGATGTTGGCAGCCTTGGGCGGTTGCTTTCTCGCGTACGTCGTTCGAATGCATCGAATCGACCACGATGCCTTTCATGAGATGGCGCTGTTTCGCGAGTGGTTGGTCACAAGTCAATTTCCAACTGGCGACGTTTTTGCATACACACCAACAGTCAATCCGGCTGTGCACCACGAGTGGGGAACCGGCGCAGTACTTTACTTCGCGACCATTGGTACTGGTCTGGGAGCGGTCGGCTTAGCGATTCTCAGGCTGCTTCTGATCTGCAGTTTATGGCTCTTGCTTTATCGCGTCGCTCGCATGCGAGGGGCTCATCCAATCGTCTTTGCGGTAACCAGTTTCGTCGTGTTTCCTATGTTGTGGGTAGGCTTTGCAACGATACGAGCTCAGCTTTTCACACTGGTTTTCATCGCCGCTCAAATGTGGATGCAGGAGCTGGACTGGCGCGGTCGCAAAGCTTGGATCGCACTTTGGCTATTGATGCTGGCAGCTTGGTTGAACATGCATGCTGGATTTGTCGTCGGTATTGGGATGATGGCGATTCACTTTGCGGAACGTTTCATTTCGGAGACTTTCCGTAACAGTATTCGATCTGCGTTTATACAAAACTGGCACATGCTGGCCGCTGCTCCCGTCGCACTTGCGCTGCTGCAACTGAATCCCTATGGCAGCGACTACATTCCCTACTTGATTCACGCCATTCGGATGCCTCGGCCATTGATCACAGAGTGGCAACCGCTTTGGAACAACTACGCACCCGTCATCACCATGTTAGCCTTTGTAGGTTCGGTGATCACATTCGCTTATTGCATGCGGCACCTCAAGCAATTAGTGCGGATGCGTGGAGCGCTAACCATTGCGATCTGTTGCTACATGGCCCTGCGGCACATACGTCACGGATCGATCTTTTCGATTGTTTGGATCGCTTATGTTCCTGCTTGGCTCAGTCGAACCACAGCCGGAAAAAGCCTAGTATCGATCTGCCAGCGGTGGCAAAGCGGCTTAGTAAGAGCTTGCCAGGTCACTGTCCTGGCAACGCTGGCCTTCGCGACCTATCATCACGCTTGGATTCCCAGCCTACCGCCGCGACCAGTCTACTCAAGTTCTTGTTATCCCTCCGAAGCCGTTGCCTACCTTCGCGAAAATCGATTTTCTGGCAATGTGCTGACGCCTTTTCAGATCGGCGCATACGTCTCTTGGGAACTGTATCCACAAGTCAAGGTCAGCTTAGATAGTCGTTACGAAGTTGCCTACCCGGACAATGTGGTCAATGAACACGTAGACTTCGTCAAAGCTCGCGGCGATCAGTGGCAGGAGCTGCCAGATCGCTATCCCACCGACCTAGTCTTAATCCCCACGAGCGCACCAGTTCACGATCATATTGATCAGCTAACTTCGCAAGAGTCGAATTCCAAGCATGACGCAGCTAAGCAAGCCTGGAAAGTCGTCTATCGCGACGATTCATACACAATCCTTGCCAATGAACGCAGTGCACAGCTTCTTTCTGTAATGGATCGTCGCAACCAAGTGCTCGAAGACCGAGTCGGCGAGGTCTTCTCACAATCGCTCTCGCATTGGAATCGCTCGAACGAGTCTCCCGCGCGATAGAATTCGGAGAATCGGTTGTAGTGTTTAAAGCGACTGGTCGTAACTAACTGCCAAATCTCGCTTTGACATTTTTGAGCCGAGGCAACCCTAGCTACAACGGCAAGCTAAGTTCCACAGTCCCATTGTATATCCCTTCGGATCCACCTTGGGACGTGTCTATGAGCCCAACCGATCCATCATGGCTCGCCTCTACTGGTGAGTTCAGTGACCACACGGATAAGTTGAACATCCCATTTGCTCCTCCGAGTGCGAACTCAACCATGAACGCCGCCCAAGCAAACTTCGTTAATCCAATCAATCCTGCATCGGAAGCGATCGAGAGTTTTCCTCAATTAGGCATGCTCTCTCCTGAGAACTATGATCCAGGTTCGGCACCTCGTCCCGAACCCAAGCAGTTGGATGGTCAATACACTCGAGAAATCCAGCGCGAGCTTTCGTACTTCAAACAGAAGGCGATCGAGCAGGACATCGAGATCTTCGAAATGCGGGCTCTGCTTCAATCCGGCAAAGGATTGAGCAACATTCTGAACCTAAAGCAACTGCTCGAAACATTCATGGCGGTTGTTCGCGAAAAATACAGCGCCGTCAATACCGCGGTACTGCTCAAGGACGATTTAGAGAACGCCGAAGACTGGTTTCGCGTCAAAGCCTACTACGGATTGGCCGACAAGTTCAAGCATCCCAGCGGACTTGTCGAATCGATGTTCATGTACAAGTTCCCCAAGAACAATGGACTGCTGTGGCAGTTGATTCAACAGGGCAACGTCTTTAGCGTTCGGGACATGCTGCGAGGGCCTCGTTTCAAGCATTCTTGGCGGCAGTGGAACATCGACGTTCTCAAGTCAGACGTTTGGTGCCCCCTCATCAAGAGCGGTGAAGTCCTAGGAATTCTCACCATCGGCGAGCGCGAAGATGGAACGCAGATTCCTGAGAGCGACTACGCGTTCATTCAAGAGCTTGCTTCGATCGCGATCACCAATATCGACTCGACGCTGAAATACGAGAAGAACGAACGTATTCTGAAGAACATTCAGACGTTGTATGACGTCAATCAGCAGATCGCGAATGTCAACGACTTCAAGAAATTGTGCATCGAAACGCTAAGCAAAGCAGTGGACGTTCTGATGACGCAGAAGGGCAACTTGATGATCTACAACAAGATCACACGCAAGTTGGAAATTCGCGTCGTTTGGGGCAATATTCCATCCAGCGTTCGCGACGAAATCAACAATGGTCTAGTCGAGACCAAATCATTCGATATTGGCGAGGGAATTGCCGGAACATGCGCGGAAACTAAGAAGCCAATTCGTGTTAATGATCGCACGATGATTCCACAGGTTGGACAACACGAAGTGTATTGCATGGCCAGCGTACCAATTCTCTACGGAAATGAATTGGAAGGCGTGATCAACATGACCAACAAGGTCATGATCGATGAAGAAGGAAACAAAGTCCTTGATCCTTTGGGTCGGTTCACCGAGGAAGACCTTTCGCTATTGCTTGGATTGGCTGATCAAGCGGCCGTGAACCTCAACAAGACACGAATCTACAGTCAATCAATCACCGATCGACTGACTGGACTATTCAACAGCCGCCACTTCGAACAGGTCTTCTTCGACTCTGTTAACGACTCCATCCTGGGCAACAAGCCAGTCACCATTGCTATTTCGGACATCGACCATTTCAAGAAATTCAATGATCAATACGGACACGCAGCCGGAGATGAAGTGCTCAAGCATGTCGCGGAGATCTTCAAGTCCTGCGTGAGACCTCACAAGAATGACTTGGCGTTCCGCTACGGCGGCGAAGAGTTCTGTATGGTCCTTCCCGATACGACGCCTGCCGAAGCGATGAAAGTGATGGAAGAGTTCCGCAGCAAGGTGGAAGCCACGAGTCTGGAACACACTGGCAAGAAATTGGAAGTGCGAGTCTCCATCGGCTTGGCTACCTCCATTCTCGATTCGGTCAGCAGCAAGGATTTGTTCGAAAAGGCCGACGAAACGCTTTACGCATGCAAGCGTGGTGGACGAAATCAAGTCCGACACTTTGCCAACGGCTTGCACGTTCCCTTTAGCTCGTCCGGACTAATCGAAGCCATCGATAAGTCGTACAACACGAGCAATGAAGTCAGCATTTAGTTGCTGGAAGCTAATCGATAGGCGGCAAAACTCCGGCGGAATTTGCCGCAAGGGGCAGGCAGTGAGGAGCTTTGAGGCGAGCCATTGCCCCGCTCCATTCTAACTGTCAACCGTAGACCGCTTTGCGTGTTGAAGGGTGCTCCGCTATAAAGAGGCTTTGCAAGCCGCACGAAGTGAGCGGTTCGTAGAGGACTCTTTTGGCACGGCTAGTCATGCATCTTTACTTAATAGGCTATCGAGGCTCAGGCAAATCGACCGTTGGAAGGCTGCTAGCCCAAGCACTAGACCGGCCGTTAGTTGATACCGACGATTGGATTGAATCGAGCCAAGAAAAGACCATTCGCGAGATCTTTGCGGAGCGAGGCGAAGCGGGCTTTCGCGACTTGGAGCAGACTGCCGTGTCGCAGGTCGCTTCATTTCCGGATCCATCCGTTGTCGCACTTGGTGGCGGAGCAATTCTTCGGCCTGCCAATCAGCAAACGTTGCGAACTACCGGTGCATGCGTTTGGCTGGATGCGTCGGCTGAGTTTCTTTACGAGCGCATTTGTGCGGATTCTAGCAGTGGTGACCGTCGTCCGAATCTAACGGATCGTGGGGGCTTTGCCGAAGTCAGCGAAGTTCTTGCCGCTCGTCGACCGGTTTACAACGATCTGGCAAAATTAACTATCAACGTTGAAGGCAAATCAGCCGATGAAGTAGCTCGTGAGATTGTCGATTGGCTAAACTCTGCGGACCATCATTCTGCAAGTTAAGTCAGTCGTTCTACTCTCAGCTTTCAATGGAATGACGCCAGTTTGTAGATTCTGCAGCATCGAAGCTGTGAGAAACGAACTGGTTGAGCACGGAAGTTTCGGTAATTATCGAACGTCGTAACCTGATAGAATTCAGGTTACTTCAATTCGTGTTAATAGCGATCGTGCTTGATGGACGGTCGTCCTGATTCCGTTGGAAAGTATCCTACCTGTGTTGAATATTGTTGCTTGGCCAATCGAGCTTCGAATAGCCCTCGTGCTGCTAGCAGGACTAGCCTTAGCACGCTTTATCAATTGGGCTATCTACACCTGGGCCTATTTTCCTAAAGCCCTTGGCCCTTGGAGCTTGCCGACTGAGACGAGCAAGACCTCTGTCGCCAAGTCCAGCAAAGGCAAGAAATCGAAGAGCAAGCCTAGCCAATCCGTGCGATCTTGGCATGATCACCTTCCAATAGTTGGCTGGTGGCGTTTGCGCAGAGAATCGGACCAGCATGGCGAGAGATATTGGATCAGGCCATTGCTGATCGAATTGTTCTATCCGTTGGCGCTGGCGTGGTATTACAAGTTTCAAATCTCGGCCGGCGGCTTACCTCCTGGAGCCGCGAGATTGGTTCTGCCAATCGACCTGCATATTCAATTCGTTGGTCACAGCGTTCTTCTTACGATGATGATGATTGCGACCTTCATCGATTTCGACGAGCAATCGATCCCTGACTACGTGACTATCCCTGGAACCATTATTGGAATTGTTGGAGCGGCTTTCGCACCGCTTTGGCTGCCTTTGAATGTTGGACTTACCGGCACGATCGCGGAGCTTGACTTTGCTTGGCCCGCGCCGATACCCGCTTGGATTTATACGACAACGGGTTTAGCTGTTGCACTGGGGATCTTGTTGGTCTGGGGATTCGGGTTGTTGGATCGGCGAATCATCTTGCGTCGCGGATTGAGCAAGGCCGTGATCTACTTTTGGGCCAGGATGTTTCGCTATCGCGCATTTTGGTTAACCGTGTTGGGTGTTACTGCTGCCCTAATGATCTTCGTAGCGTGCTGCTGGAATATGAGCATCGTGCGATGGCCAATGCTGTTCAGCAGCTTGCTGGGTCTAGCCTTTGCTGGAGGGATCACTTGGGCTGTTCGGATTTCAGCTAGTTATGCTTATGGCGTCGAAGCTCTGGGGTTCGGGGACGTCACTTTGATGGCGATGATCGGGGCTTATATCGGCTGGCAGGCGAGCCTAGTAGTGTTCTTCCTCGCCCCATTCGTAGCCATGTTATTTGTATTGATCCGTTGGATAGTCACTCGTAAGACTTCTACTCCGTACGGTCCCTACTTATGCGGCGCCGTGGTGGTGCTGTTGGTTGGATGGAATCCGCTGTGGACTAGCAGGTTTTCCAATTTGTTCATCATGGCCGACGATATGGCTTTGATGCTTAACGAGAAGTACAGCACGACATCCCTAAGCGGTATGACTTTGGTCGTGATTGGCGTCTTGGTCTGTGTATTTTTGATAGGTGCAATGTTATGGATCTGGCAACAGGTGAAGCGATTAATCTTGGGAGCCGACCCAGACGCGAGTTCCACCTAGCCAGTCTGGGTGTACGACCCGAAACCAGCTTTGCCATGGGCAGTCCTCAGATCGCTCGATGGCGTTCTGGTCGGATCGTAATCGAAGACGGCTGGTTGGCGAGCGTTTGTGGGCGATGGTGGCCCTATCGAGGTAGTTTCGCGCAAGCGTTTTTGGACATGCGTTTGAGACCGCTTCGGCAGGATCGTTGCGAGCTGTACTATCATCAACCTTGGTCGTCGCCAGACTTTCTTGCTTTGTCGTATATCCGATCGGGACCGGCAACCACGCTTTCGACTTTCTATTTGGCGACGCTAGCTCTTGAAGAAGTTGCTAAACTAAAGCGATCCTCGGCGATCGTCTGTCAAGTTACCAACGATCGCATTACTGATCGACTGTTCCAGCGATGGGGTTGGCAGCAACACTGCTTGGATTGGCCCGGCCGCCACTTTATCAAGCGGTTTTACGGCAACTATCCACCGATTCCTGCCCATTGGAAACAGCGACTTCGAATTAACTAGCCTTCAGACTTCAGACTTCAAATGCAATCTTCGCGCGGCGATTACCCGATGACTCGAATGCGCAGACTGCGGCAACATCCGTGGTCGCGTGCGCTCGTCAATGAAACCATACTCAGCTCGGCGGACCTCATTTGGCCATTGTTCATTTTGCCCGACGCCAAAGGCGAGCAGCCCATTGCCAGTTTGCCCGGTGTCTCACGGCGCGGGATCGAGCTTCTTTTGAAGGATGTCGAAGAAGCCGTTGACCTGGGGATTCCAGCGATTGCGTTGTTCCCAGTCACGCCCACGGAACTCAAATCCGACGATGGCCGCGAAGCTCTAAATCCTGACAATTTGATCTGCTCGGCAACCCGAGCCATTCGACAGAGATTTGGCAATGCGATTGGAATCGTCTGCGATGTTGCTTTGGATCCGTATACAAGCCACGGCCAAGACGGTTTGCTGCGCGATGGTGTCATCCTGAATGACGAGACCTTGATGGTTCTTCAACAACAAGCGGTTGTGCAAGCGGCGGCTGGCGCTTCGGTGATCGCTCCTTCGGACATGATGGATGGAAGAATCGGGGCAGTCCGCGAAGCCTTAGATGGAAGCGGTCACCAAGATGTCTGCATTATGAGCTATGCAGCCAAGTATGCGTCAGCTTTTTACGGTCCCTTCCGCGATGCAGTGGGATCAAAAGGCAATTTGGGAAGCGGCGACAAGAAGACTTATCAAATGCAACCGTCGGCTACGGACGAAGCGATTCACGAAGTTGCTCTTGACCTTCGCGAAGGCGCGGACATTGTTATGGTCAAGCCTGGAATGCCGTACTTGGACATTGTCTATCGCATCAAAACAGAATTCCAAGTGCCGACGGCTGTCTACCAAGTCAGCGGCGAGTACGCAATGTTGTGCGCGGCGGCGAACAACGGATGGTTGGACAAAGAGAAGTGCATGCTCGAGAGTCTCTTAGCCTTCCGACGCGCCGGGGCCGACATGATCCTTACCTACTTCGCTCGCGATGCTGCTAAGGCGCTGAGAAAATAGCGGCTTGGGGAAAATAGAGTCGAAGGTGTAAGGCTGCGAAATGGGAACGACCGTTATAAGCTACAAAGGAGTCTTATGCGGTTGTCCAGCGATTTCTCGAACCAACTGTGGCACGGCATAACCTGGCAGCGCCTTGCGTAGCGATTCAATGATGCTCTGTGCTTGCGCATCAGTAACTTCAAAGTGCGTCGCGCCGCGGACGAGATCCAACTGGTGCAAGTAGTACGGCAACACGTGGTGATCCACGAGCTTGAGGCAGAGGTCTCGTTGAGCTTCAAAAGAATCGTTCACACCGCGAAGTAGTACAGACTGATTAAGCAAAGTCGCTCCGGCTTGGCGAAGCTGCTTCAATCCGGCAATCACGTTCGAATCGATCTCGGCGACGTGATTGAAATGCAACACAAAGTAGACCGCGCAGCGCGAGCGCTGGACCCAGTTCAGCAATTCGTCGCAGACTCGGGATGGGATAACGACCGGGAATCGAGTGTGAACGCGAATTCGCTTGAGGTGGGAAAAGCTGTTCAGCCGTTCGATCAATTGCTCCAAGACGTGATCCGAGACCGACAGCGGATCCCCGCCGCTGAGGATGATCTCGTCAAGCGAACTGTCAGCTTCGATTGCTTCAAGAGCCTTAGCCCAGCCACGCATGCCGGTCGGAGCATCCGAGTAGGGAAAGTGACGCCGGAAGCAGTAGCGGCAGTGGATTGCGCAAGCTCCGCTGGTGATCAGGAGGGCTCGCCGTTGGTACTTTTGCAATAACCCCGGCACAATCTCGGCGCTGCCATCGCCGACAGGATCTTCGACCCCACCAACATCGGTGAACTCGTTCGAAACGGCCAGAACTTGGCTGAGCAGTGGGTCCGCGGGGTCGCCTTTTCTCATGCGGGCGACGTATTCCAGTGGCGCAAACACTGGAAATTCTCGCTCGGCTGCGTCCGAAACGACATTCGAGCCCACTAACCCGACGTATTCCAACAATTGGCGACTCGAGCGAATTGCGGCCTTCATCGACTGCTGCCAAGGGGCACGTTTGGCGGAAGTTGTATCGTCGACGCGGTTTTCAAATGAGCTTAAAGTGCCTTCGACAAGATCGGCTTCGCTCGCTAGAATTTCCGTCATTAATTGCCCTTAGAATGGCGGAACTGCTCCAATTCCGGGGCACACCACCCCGTAAGATTAGTCCAAAGTCCAGTTTTTTGGGAACAAGTTTGTTTGCAAAAAGGCTTAGTCTAAGCCGCTGTGTGACCCGAATTAGTCAGGTCGCACTTTGCACAAGTAGTTGTACCCTGATCCCTAGTATAGTGAAGTCGAGGAAGTTTCGTGCCTAGTACATACAAGACTAACGATTTTCGCAAAGGTTTGAAGGTCCAGATTGATGGCGACCCTTACTTGATGATTGAAATGAATTTCGTCAAGCCAGGAAAGGGAAATGCGCTGTACAAGTGCAAGCTTCGCAATCTCCTTCGCGGCACTGTGCTCGACCGAACCTACAAAGGTGGCGACGAATTGCAGGCCGCTGACATTGAGGAAATCGATGCTCAGTTTTTGTATCGCCAAGCCGACATGTTTGTTTTCATGGCTGACGAAACATTCGAGCAGTATGAATTGACCGCGGAACAAGTTGACGACGCGTGGAAGTATCTCAAGGACGGCATGAAGTGCTCGATGATGCTCTTTAACGGCAATCCAATCACCATGTCTCCGCCATTGCACGTTGAACTATTAGTGACACAGTGCGAGCCAGGTGCCAAGGGCGACACTGCAACGAACGTGACTAAACCCGCCCTTGTGGAAACTGGTGCCGAGTTCACGGTGCCAGGCTTCATCAAACAAGGTAACGTCATCAAGATCGATACACGCACTGGCGACTATATCGAACGCGTCAACAACTAAGCGAACTTTTCTGCGGCGTTGCATCTCTGAGCTTTAGCTCAGTTATGCGTAAAACAGTTTGCCAAGGTGAAAGTCGTTTATCTCACTTCGTGCACTTGTCCACCGCAGATGCAAAGCTAACATTACAAGCATTCACTCTTGCGTGACGTACAAGCAATATTCAAAGGAATCTAGAATGGGCCAAAACACAATCGAACTCGGCGACGACAATTTCAGTGCAGAAGTACTCGAATCGACCACTCCTGTACTCGTCGATTTTTGGGCCCCGTGGTGCGGACCATGCCGACAGATTGCTCCGCTAATCGACCAACTAGCCGAAGAGTATTCGGGCAAAATCAAAGTTGGCAAGGTCAACATTGATGACAATCCTGGCGTTACCAACGAGTATGGAATTCAGAGCATTCCAACATTGATGGTGTTTCGAAACGGCGCTGTAGCCGAGCGTTTCGTAGGCATGCCACCACGTTCGAAGCTAACACAAGCACTCGACGACGCAGCATAAGCGTCGCCGAATTGGCGTTTGAATTGGACGCCATAGAGAGAACGAGCATTGAACTCTCCCGCGCGCTGAAGCTTGCCTTTAGCGTTTGACTAATTCGCGGGAGAGTAGCGTGGCGAGTGGTGCGAGCCATAAGCGGTGAGGGCCAAAATGGGCTGGCCTTGGTGGGTCCGTGAGAAACAATCGGGGCTTAGAACCAGGACGTTACAAGAAGACCAAACACAATGGCGTGTTGCGAGGTCGGATTACTGGCATTCAAAGTACAAGCCTTCGATTGAGAGTTCTCTTTTGTGCCACGGCGAATCTTCATCGGCCCTCTGCACACGCCCTACGTTCGTTATCGAGCGTCGTAGTTCAGCTTTGCGAATCGTCCGCCGGCTCCGGTGGCAAAAACGGTCATGCCGCTGGAACTAAGAGCGTGAAAGCCGTGAGTCGAAAACGGTAGCCAGCTGTCTCCGTCTAGAGAATAGTCACTCCCAGTTGGTCCGACTGCGACGAGCAATTCCTCTGCTTTCACTACGCGTCCGCCTTGCTCTGTTCGTGGAAGCTGAACAACTGCGACGGCTGAACGAAACTCCTTGGGTGGCTTACGAGCGGCAATCCAATTCCTTCCTCCATTGTGACTCGTCGCGACAACTACCGCGCTCGGCTCACCGGGGCGATAATCACCTCCGACGGCAACCAGAACATCGCCGCTCATCCTTTGCAAAGCGAAAACGCCTGCTGCCTTACTACTCGGAAAGCAGGTCGAGAAAACTTGCCAAGGAGATCGAGGCGTATCGCGACAAAAGATCCTTCCAAAACTGTCTTCTGCGCCACCAGTTGCCAACAGAATTTCGCCATCGCCACCGAGAAGCAGCGACGAGTTGCTGGCAGCGAAGGCAGCTTCGCCAGGCAACGGCTCAGGCAGTATCGACGGATCTATGGGGTGCCAACTTTGACCTCCGTCTGTAGTTAGAACCAACAAGAACTTTCCATTCACTGGATCGCTCATCGCGACTCCTCGCTGGTCATCCCAGAACTTCATCGAATCGAAAAAGGCTTCCTTGGCATCGTTGCGATACACCTCTTTCCAGTGCTTACCAGCATCGTCAGTCAGCAAGATGACGGCGGGCGTGCCCGCGCTTGCAGCGATCGCTTGCTGGTTGTTCAAGCCAACGATCGAACGCAACTCCAAGTCGCCATAGCTCGGACTGCAATTATTCCAGCTTGACCCACCGTCAGTAGAAAGAAGCACAGTGGACTTGCTTCCGGCTAGCCACACAGTCTTCTCGGATGGCGAACTGATTCCGCGAAAGCTTGCCAAGCTGCCCGTCGTGCCAATCTCCCAGCTCAGCTTGAGCGTTGAAGGAGTGGATTCTTGCGCTTCACAGATCTGGGTGATTGTCATCGCACCAGCGACAAAAAACCAAACGGCGACCAATGTAGGAACTACGCGAAACAGTCGTTGACGATTCATCGCGAGACAATCTTGTAGGTGGGTAGAACTGGAGCCAGTCGTAATGTCGAAACTGGTAAACAACTATTGTAACTAGGGATTCGGTTCCCAAATCACGCCAACGCGACGAGCCCACTGGTCCCATTGCTTGACCATCGATTCGAGCTTTTCGGGATGCTTTTCAGCCAGATCCTCGGTTTCGCAACAGTCTTGGCCAATGTGGTAGAGTTCCCACTTGATTTCGTGAGGCATCCGCTTGGACCAAACGATCTTCCAATCGCCTTGTCGCAACGCGTGTGCCCCTTGATGATCAAACCCGATGGATCGCTCAGCCAGCTTTTCACCGCGTAAGGCAGGTAGCAGATCGATACCGCTGAGTGGCGTTACGGGATTCCCATCGCGCTCCGTCGGATACTTCGCTCCGGTTGCAGACATGATCGTTGGAAGAATGTCCATGACATGCGCGGGCTCACGCACAAACGATTCCCTCGGCTTAAGAGCCTTGGGCCAATGAGCGATGAAAGGAGTGCAAATGCCACCCTCATGTGTGAAGTGCTTGTACATTCGAAATGGCGTGTTGCCTAAATTAGCCCATCCGCTTCCATAACTTTGATGCGTGCCTGGACCGCCGATCTTCTTGACTTCATCGCCAGTATGCAAAGTTGTCGTGCCCTTGCGTGAAACGCCATCGAATCCAAACGGTCCCCACTCATAACATGCACCATTATCGCTCAGCAGGAGGATCAGCGTATTCTCTAAGTCACCGCTTTTCTTTAAGTGTTGTACGATCTGCCCAACACCAACATCGATCGATTCAACCATCGCAGCAAAGACTGCCATGCGTCGGGCTAGGTCAATCTGTTGTTCTTGTGACAAGGAGTCCCACGCGGGGTTCTCCACGCCCGAGTAGCCATTGGCAATCGCCTGTTCGTCGACCGGCACTATGGATCGCGGCGTCAACTTCCAACGCTGTCCGTCGACAAGACCAAGCTTCTTCATGCGCTCGAAACGCTCTTCTCGCAAAACATCCCAGCCGCGACGATAGATTGCTTCGAACTTCTCGACTTGATCCGCGGGAGCTTGTACTGGAAAGTGCGGGGAAGAGTGCCCTAGGAAGACACACCATGGCTTGCGACTGTCTTGACCTTTGCGAATGAACTCCAGCGCATACTGATTGAAAACATCGGTTGCGTAAAACCGATCGTCGGCGACTTGAACCTCTTTCTCGCGACCCTCGGGTAATCGCTTGTAGTACTGTGCATCGAATTGATCATGAGAATGATCATCCAAGTAGCCATAGAATTCGTCAAAGCCTCGTCGGATCGGTCCCGTCGCCGAATGCATGTGCCATTTGCCAACGTAGTAGCACTGATAGCCCGACGGCTTGAGCACTTCAGCGATTGTGGCCGAGTTCTCCGATAGACGACCAAGGTACCCTGGACCACGAGTCTTGTTGGGTTGTGTCGAAGTGAAATCGCCAATCCCGGCTTGTGTCGGATAAAGTCCTGTCATGAGGGAGGCTCGAGTCGGACAGCATCGCGCGGAGGTGTACAGGTGAGCCATCCGAACGCCACGTTTAGCCAGTGCGTCGATATGCGGCGTGGGTATCTCGCCTCCAAAGCACCCCAAGTCTGAGTAACCCAAGTCGTCCGCCAATACGATGATCACGTTGGGACGAGTCTGAGCGTCTTCTGTTTCAAGCAAGTATGATCCGTGAGTTTGCAGACTGGTTGAGATAACCGCCAGGAGAGAAAGCAATAGGAGTCGATTCATTCGCGTTTCAACCATCGCAAGAACTTTTCAAATGGGGACAAGAACACGCATCTCGCAAGTCATGGGCAACGAGCGGGTGAAAGTCAAGTCGCATCGCTTCATTGTAATCGTACTCGAAAGACCGGATTCGAGCACGAGCACGAGCACGAGCACTGTCTTCGCCTGAGCACGAGAATTCGAGAAAGCATTCGAATTTCAAAGATCGCGACATCATCACTAGCGACCGCAGTCAAAGAAAAGCAGATACACTCATGTCTACTTCGCCCGTTTCTCAACGAAGTTGATGAGAACAGCCAGTCTACGCTTGTTGTATTGCTGAAGCAAACATGGATAGATGTTGCCGACAATGTTGAGTACGAGAAATGCGATGCCAACCTTTGGTCCACTATACCACCAAGCTGCCGCCATCCATACGAACAACATTACGAACGCAACCCAATGAGAGACTTCGGCTGCTGCGATGTGTCCACGAATCTCTTTGAGCAGCGATAAGTCTCGATTCTGGGTGAAGCATATCTTGGTGTTAAAGTATCGCAGTGGAGTGGCAAGCAAGAACTTTCGAAACCACAAAACTCCGAGCCGTTCGTAGGTTTTCGCATTCGCAAACAGATACCGAGTGCTAAGCCATTCGTAAATATTCAGTCGACGCAAAATTGCATCACCGAGCCCACCAAACAAGAACGAAATAAAGAGAGCCGCAATCGCGTTGTCAAAAACACGCACTTTCAAAATCCAGGCTAGAGTTCACAAATTGGATTGCTGCTTGGAATGGTA